>NZ_CP012040.1:628571-942857 GCF_001050135.1 Cyclobacterium amurskyense
AATACTTCAATCTCTCTTCCGTTGTCCTTCCCTACTTCTATATAATTCCAAATGGCTTCATTATTATCAATGGTAAAGACCACCGGGCGACCGGATCGATAAACCACTGCTTCTTTAGGGACCACAAGGTTATTGTTTTGTGGCGCTCTAATCACTGCCCTCGCATTCATCCCTGACAAAAGACTTCCACCTGCACTTAATTTTATGGTCACCTGCACCAATCCATTCTCATCCACCTTAGGATTGATGCTTGTGACGGTGCCAGTAATTTTTTCTCTTTCACTATCGCTTGTTCCTGATACTGGATAAACCTCCGTCTTTTGCCCTTTTTTAACATAGGAGATGTCCGACTCCAAAACTTTAACTTTCATTTCCAGTGAACGGGTACTTAATACCAAACAAATTTCATCTCCAGCATTGACTAGACTGCCTTTTTTAATTTTCAAGTCGGCTATTGCTCCAGTAATAGGCGCTTTGACTTCTGTTTTAGCGAGATTATTTTCAGCTTCCCTTACAGCAATCTGAGCAGCCAACAATCCACTGGAAGCTCTCCAAAATTCATCTCTGGAATTTTTGTCCAGGTTTTCGGAAAAGGTGGTCTCTACCGAGGAAACTATTTTTAAACTTTCATACTCTGCACTGGCAGTACGAAGGCTCACTTGTGCTTTCTCCCACTCAAGCTCGCTGTCTGTTTTATCGAGTAATGCGATAATATCCCCTTTCTTCACCTGCTGCCCTTCCTCTACTTTGAGTTCTATTAGGTAACCACTTCTTTCCACTATGGACATTACTTGATTTTCCGCTTCTATTTTCCCTGAAGCATTGATCAGGTAATCAAAGGACTTTCTTTGTGATTGCCCTACCTTCACTGGGGTGGCCTTAACTTCATCACGAAAAGTTTCCATGGGAATTTCCTCTATCTCCTGGGTTTCTACACCACAGGAGAAAAAGAAAATTAAGGAACAAAATAAGAGTGTTTTGTTCATGTCTGTATTTGACTAATGGGTTAATATATTCTTTTGGAATTATAGAAGAATATAATTAACTAAAATTTTAAATCTCATGCAAACAATCTCTTTTATTTTTTGTTAAAAACGATTGTTAAAACCCAAATTGATGATTTTCCCTAATTTCTAGAATCCATAGCTATCCACTTGATAAGCAAGATATCGACAGTACAAAAATCAGATCTAGCTCTATAAAAAAAGTAAAGTCAGATAAATGTTGGATAGGATTTACTCTTTTCTTTGACTCCTAATCAGCTCAAAATTACAGATCTTGCCAAGGTGATCCAATTATGTAAAACTTACTCTCTGAAAAATAAAAAAACCAGATTGAATAATTCAACCCGGTTTTGTAATCTTAAAATCAAAAATCTTATTTCAATGTCTTTTCATCTGAATGTACAAATTCAGGGTCATCTTCTGTGTAATTCACATGAATTATAGGACTGGCCTTGTGTAGCAATGCCTTACTAGAAGTATCAAGGTGTCTAATATAGACCGTTTTTCCTAGTTTATTGTACCTCTCGGTCACTTTATGCACAGCTTCCAATCCAGAATGATCAACTATTCTACTTTCTTCAAAGTCAATGATGATTTCATCGGGATCATTTAATGGATCAAATTTCTCACCAAAAGCAGTTACTGATGCAAAAAACAGAGGACCGAAAATATCATAATGTTTGACACCTTTTTCGTCAATCCTCTTTCTAGCACGAATCATTTTAGAATTTTTCCAGGCAAATACCAAT
Organism: Cyclobacterium amurskyense; assembly: GCF_001050135.1. GTDB lineage: Bacteria > Bacteroidota > Bacteroidia > Cytophagales > Cyclobacteriaceae > Cyclobacterium > Cyclobacterium amurskyense. Next base: position 630,325 of record NZ_CP012040.1, read on the forward strand.
GCTGCGATGATCACTCCGATCAATACGGCAAGGGCAAGATTATGTAAAAACACAGTAACCAGTGTAACAAGGATCATTACCAAAACATCTGATTTGGGTACTTTTCTAAAAACCCTTAATGAAGCCCACTCAAACGTTCCTATGGCTACCATAAACATCAAGCCAACCAAGGCTGCCATTGGCACCATTTCAATATAAGAAGAGAAAAACAATATAAAGGTCAGTAAACCTAGTGCAGCTACTATCCCCGAAAGTCTATTTCGCCCACCTGCGTTTACATTGATAAGTGATTGTCCAATCATGGCACATCCACCCATTCCACCAAAGAAACCAGTAGTAACGTTTGCTACACCCTGAGCAATACATTCTTTATTGCCACTTCCCCTGGTTTCGGTGATCTCATCCACAAGGGTTAATGTCAATAAACTTTCTATCAAACCTACTCCTGCCATTATCGCTGAATAGGGTAAAATAATCCAAAAAGTCTCCATTGAAAGGGATACTAGTGGAATATGAAATTTTGGCAAACCACCTGAGATGGAGGCCATATCTCCAACCGTCCGTGTATCGAGCCCTCCAAAAATAACAATTAGGGTTACCGTCAATATAGCAGCCAAGGCCGAAGGTACTACTTTTGTCAACTTGGGAAGGTATTTGATAATGACCATGGTCACAAGCACCAAGCCTAACATTAGGTACAATGGTGTACCAGTCATCCATTCTTCAACACCTTGTGAATTGACAGTTTTAAATTGTGAAAATTGCGCTGTGAAAATGATGATCGCCAATCCGTTAACAAAGCCAAACATTACAGGGTGAGGAACCAATCTGATAAGCTTACCCAGTTTCAACACGCCTACAAGGATCTGAATTAAACCCATTAATACTACTGCAGCAAAAAGATATTCCACTCCTTTGTCTACAACCAAAGCTACCACGACTACTGCAATGGCTCCTGTAGCTCCAGATATCATTCCAGGTCTACCTCCTAATATAGAGGTGATCAAACCAATAATAAAAGCGGTATACAAGCCAACTAAAGGACTCACCCCAGCAATTAAGGAAAAGGCTACCGCCTCTGGAACCAAAGCCAGGGCAACAGTTAAACCAGAAAGAACCTCATCTTTTAAATTGGCTTCTTTGGGTTTGAATAAGTTGTAAAAGGCCTGTGTCATGGGTCTGAATTATAGGTGAAATTTTAAATGAATGATTAATGAATTTAAAAAATTGGGCATTTGGGCAATTTCCACTTAGGAAATAAGGCGCAAAGATACCAAAAATATATTTAATTAAAATAATATTTGGTTTTTTAGGAAAGGAATAAACTGAAAGCAAGCCCGATAGCGGTTCCTTTAATGTTCTGTCACATAAGCATAAATCAACTGGCTAACCCTTGCAATGCAGGCTTTCCCTGCCTCTTCATCCTGGAGATTTTTACTCAAAACAACCAAAACATAACGAGAACCATCTTCCAAATCCACAATTGCAGCATCATGCTGTACTCCGGTTATGGATCCAGTTTTATGCGCCACCTTTGCCGTTTTGGGCAGGTATTTAGGAATCAAACCATTGAAATGCTGGTCGGAAAGAATCTCCATCATGTTCTTTGCCCCAATGACTTTATTTTCCGCTATGGCCTCCATGACCAACATCATGTCCAGTGCAGTTGTAGTGTTGCTTAATCCTGCATCATAAGCTTTCAAATCCTCCACTCCACGGAGAACTTGTATGTCATTTGCTCCCAAATCCCGCATGGTTTGGTTTACATTTTCCGCAGCTACCATTTCAATCAATAGGTTTGTGGCCAGATTGCTACTGTTGACTATCATTTCATACATCAACTCATAGATACTGCCTTTTTCACCAATTCTACTGTACAAAGCTTCTTGGCTGTCTACACTCAGATCCATGCTAAAAGTACTGCCATCCAAAATGCTCTTAAACTCATTTCGAATCACTATGGAATCCTGTAATGAGAAATTACCAGCCTTCTCCTGCTTAAAAAGTTCGATCATCACAGGAGTTTTCATGGTACTGGCCGCATGAAACACCTCTTTTTCATTTATAAACAATTCCTTGTCAGCATCATCCAATAACCTAAAGGCAAGACCAAAGTCTCCTTCTACTGAATCCATTAGGTTGCGAATTTCATTCTCAAGCTGTTTAAGTTGATTGTCCTCCTTGGCGGGAGTACAAGAAAGTAGCAGAAGTAAGAATAATATAAGTTGTCCTTTCATGTGATCTTTGGATTAAAGTAATACAAGTACCCAGACCATAACGGCCAAAAAAGCCAATATCGGTCCCAACACGATAAAGAAAATGCCCCCGGTCCGAAAATCTTTTTGTTGCACCATGCCTGTTGCAAAAGCAATGGCATTGGCAGGAGTAGAAACAGGAAGCAATAAGGAACATGAGCAACTGATCGCAACCATCACTGGTCCTGCAATTCCATAAATCCCCGGTAGGGCAAGACTGAGGGGGACCAATATGGAAGCTGCTGCCGTATTGCTCATTACATTGGAAAGTAGTACGGCTATAAGGCAGAAGATAATCGCAATAAATACTTTAGGCAATGGCAAGGCATTGATTTTCCCCATTACAATTTCCGCTAAGCCCACCTCCACAAGGGCTATACCTAAAGCCAAGCCTCCTGCCACCAACATAAGCGTGTCCCAGGGAAGACTTCGCACATGCTCGGAGTGGATCACTTGCGTCATGGTAAGCAACACTATAGGTATGGCAGAAGTAGCAGCCACAGGGATCCCATGCAAGGATTCAGTCAACCACATCATCACGGTAATGAACAAGGTAAAAATGACAGCATTTTTTTCAAAACGGCCCACATTCCCCTTTCCCTTTGGTAAAAGAGACAAGTCCAACTTTACATCAGAGAAATCCCGGGTTTTGCAAAGAAATTTCCAAAACAACCAAACCAACAGCAAGCCTGTGGGAAAGCCAACCACCATCCAGTCTATAAAGGTAATGCTTATCCCCTTCTCCTGAAGGGCTCCTACGGCAATCGCATTGGGAGTGCTACCAATGATGGTACCTATTCCTCCTACAGATGCGGCAGCAGGGATGGCTATCAGCAAAGATTTACCATAGGGAGAGTCTTTTCCGATTAAACGTACCAACGGAATAATGGAAGAAATCATCATGGCCGTGGTAGCAGTATTGGACATGACCATGCTTGCAACAGCGGTCGTCATCATCATTCCCAGCAACAAGCCCTCAGGTTTGTGCCCAAATTTTTTGACTGTAAATTGAAACAACTGTTGATCCAACTCAACCAAGCTCATGGCTTTGGCCAGGAAAAAGCCGCCCAGTAGTAGCCAGATTACATTACTGGTCCAAGTACTCACATAGAGCTCCGGCGGCATGGTTTTATCAAAAAAGAAATCCGTACTAAAACCCAGCAAGAGGGTAGCAATGATAAAAATCCCTACAGCAAAAGGGGGCAAGGCTTCAGATATCCATAAACCAATAGCCAATATGCTGATAAAAAACACAAAATTAACAGGAGGGTCATAACCTATTTTACTAAAAAAATAGGTCACCAATAAAGCAATCAGAAAATTCCCAATAAAAGAAGAAGTACTGAAAATCCAGTTTAATTTGAGTTTCCTATAGAGAATACGCGCTCCACTTCTGGAATCTGCATCGAACATGCACCATTGACTTTAAAGGTAAAAATTAGAATACTATCACTTAGTCAAGTGACTCTGGTTGGACTAGGGATTTATAACAGCCAACCATGAAGCAATTTAACTCTTTTTTGAAAGATTTAGTCCTTAAATTCTGCAATCATTATAAAGATCTTGTAATAAAGCAATGGTATATTTTTGTCAGAAAAGAGTAAAACAATGGAAGGTAAGAAGCCACCCTTGGCACATTTATTGAATTAGATACCTTTAACAGCCATTACAGTTCCTTACACTCGTGGCTGAGAGAGTAAATTAATAAATGGTCAGTTCTTGATACAATAGTTAAAACATTAAAAGGGAAGTTAAAATATTTCCCCTGAGTAAATCCAATAAAAGTTATTTCTTCGTAATTGCTTATGAGATCAAAATTAAAGCTGAAATAAAAAAATTAACAGTTTTTTATCCGTTTTAAGCAATATTTGAGAAAGTAATTTTTTAATCTTATTTAGTTTAAGGGCCATGGTTACGACTCCATGGCCTTTTTTTTGAAATAAACTTTTAAAATTGGAAGTCTATTTTGTTTTAGAACTACCTACAATTTTCAATAACCAAAGTAAAAACCTAAGAAGGCCTATTATGGACAGGTCTATATTTTCCACTAAAAATATTTAGGTTTTGGAACCAAATTTGTGTTAGCTTTGTCAACTTAATTCACATGGGGCTGACCGGTTTTGACAGTAGGAGTAAAGATTGGGCTCGCATGCAGGCTGGAGTATGTACTGCCTTGAACGATTCATACAAACCATAATTGGCGAATCTAATTACGCCATGGCTGCCTAATCTTACCCTTCGGGGACTAGATAATGCTTAAAGGGTTGAGCTTCGATAGATGCTCCCCGGCCACATCCCGCAACCCTGTGTCTTTTCGGGGTTGATACTGGGGTGTCGATAAGGAAGGACTAGTGCTTGTGATGCTGCTAATCAGGTGCGAAATTAAGCAGATAAGCCGAAAGTAGGTGTGTCAACCAGCGGTTTTCGGTCGACAATTCAATAGTTGACTAAGCATGTAGACGGTACGGTGTTTCCCTATCTGGACGCGGGTTCGACTCCCGCCAGCTCCACAAAAGAAGCCCTGATTACTTTAAAAAGTAGTCAAGGCTTTTATTTTTTTAGGTAAGGGGCGGATTGCTCAAAGGCATAAAGCAGCTTCCAGACATTTGAATAATTTAAAAGAAATAGACGTTTTGAAGTCACTTTCAAAGGGAAAAGAGGTTATTTACGTAAATGAAAAACTGTATAATTTACTGAAAAATGGCAAAAAATAACGTGGGACATTTTGGGACACGTTCTGAAAACGTGAGACAATTTATACCTTTTTAGGACACGTTATAAAAACGTGGGACATTTTGGGACATAAAATAATCAACTATGGATACAGACGATTTATCAATACCGACTTATAAAGGAATCATTTCAGAAGCCGAAAAATTCAATCACGATTTGACTTTGCAATTTGGTGTCTTGGCGTCCAGTTGTAAAGATGATGACGACTATTTGAATCAAGCGGAAGCCTTAATAAAAGATTGGCTTCAAATGAATGATTTTGAAGATATTATTGATGGTATTTTCTTTGGGCAAAAAGTAAATGAAAATGCGTTCAGAAAAACTTTAAACATAACCCTATCCAATATTGCTGAAATCAGAAAAACACCAATGGAACAACGGGAATTTGAAGATTGGGGATAGGTATTATCAATAAAATGGTTTCCAATCACGAAAATATCAACCTTTTACGCTCCCTCTTCAAAGGGCGTGAAGACCTATTTTCCGTTCGTTGGGAGAAAGGAAACAAATCGGGCTATATGCCAGCCTATTTTTATGACCCATATCGTTTAAGGGTGCATAAAATGAATGGAGGAACATTTCAGAATTTTACCGAAAAGTCTTATCTGAAATTTACAGATGAACAAATCCAAAAGCATTTGGACGGTTTTCATCATATTGGAATTTACCCATTATTACAGGACAATACCATTTGGTTTTTAGCAGCCGATTTTGATAAAACCAATTGGCAAGATGAAGCTGTTACTTTTCTTAATGCTTGTAAAGAAAAAGAAATCCCTGCCTACTTGGAGCATTCACGTTCGGGTAACGGTGGACACGTTTGGATATTTTTTGACAAACCATATCCAGCCATAAGAAGTCGCAAAATATTCATATCAATTTTGGAACAATCGGGTGCATTTTCAATGTTCGACAAAAGTTCCAGTTTTGACAGATTGTTTCCCAATCAGGATTTTCTTTCAGGCAAAGGCTTTGGAAACTTGATTGCATTGCCGCTTTTTAAGCCAACTTTTGAAAAAGGAAATAACTGCTTTATTGATCCAGAAACATTTGAACAATTTACAGACCAATGGGATTTCCTGAAAAATATTCAAAGGGTTTCCACAGATTTTTTAGACGAGCAATGCAAAACATTATCACCTGATGTTCCGAAAATAAAATCGCAGCCAATAAATGGAAAACTTAGCATTTCTTTAAACAATACGATACGAATCAGCAGAAATGGATTAACGCCAACGCTTACTCATTTTCTGAAAGAAGAATTAAATTTTGCAAACTCTGAATTTTTCATCAAAAAAAAATCAGGAAGAAACACCTTTGAAACAGTCCGTTATTTTAAACTGATTGAGGAATCAGAAAGTGAAATCTTCATTCCTCGGGGATTTATCGGAAGACTACTGCGCTTTTGCAAGAAATCACAAATCGGATTTGGGTTTGTTGATGAAAGAAAGCTAAAACCAACTATTCCTTTTGTGTTTAATGTTGCCTTGCGAAATCATCAACTTGGAGTAATAGAAGCGGTTTCTAAAAAGGACTACGGAGTGATAGTTGCACCACCAGGTTCAGGAAAAACAGTAATTGGATTAAAAATAATTGGGGATAAAGGACAACCTGCACTCATCATTGTTCACCGAAAACAGTTGTTGGATCAATGGACAGAACGGATTGAAGCATTTTTGGGCATTCCCAAAAGAGATATTGGCGTTATCGGTCAAGGAAAATCTAAAATAGGCAAACAAATTACCGTGGCAACAATTCAAAGTTTGCCAAAACAAATAGAATCTGTTGAAAATCAATTTGGAACTATCATAGTGGACGAATGCCACCACGTTCCTGCCGAAACTTTCAGGAAAACAATTGAAAAACTACAAGCATATTATCTGTATGGATTGACTGCTACCCCTTTCAGAAAGTACAATGATGGGAAAATGATTTTCACCCATTTGGGAGAAATTATTGCCAATATTCAACCCACTGAAATTGAAAATTATAAACAGGCGAAAATCATCATCCGCAACACTGCATTAAATGTTCCATATAATTCTAAGACAGATAGTTTTGAAACATTGTCAAAAATTTTAGTTCACGATACTGCTCGAAACAAACTGATATGGGAAGATGTAAAAACAGAACTGAATCAGGGTAAGAAAGCGGTTATCATCACCGAACGAAAAGAGCATATTGATACGCTGTATTTATTTTTAAAACAATCGTATGAAGCTATTACGCTGAGCGGAGAAGATTCAGAAACGTCTAAGAAAGCCAAATGGAAAACATTACAAGAAGGGAACTTTCAGGTTTTAATTACAACAGGACAATATTTTGGCGAAGGAACAGATTTACAAAATATTAGCTGTTTGTTTTTGGTCTATCCGTTTTCTTTTGAAGGAAAACTAATCCAATATATCGGCAGGGTGCAACGCTCGGAAATAAATCCGACCATTTATGATTATCGAGATTATAAGATTGATTATCTCAATAAACTTTTCTTAAAGCGAAATACTTATTATCGAAAAATTGACAAGCAGGCAACCTTGTTTGATGAACCAAAGGACGAAATCACAACTTCAAAACACGTTTTAACTATAGAAAAGAAAATTAAAGTTCCAATTGAGGAATTGGAGTTTCATTATGGAAGTCTAGCCTTCAAATATGCAGTTGTTGAGATGAATACCGAACTTCAATTTCAGGTTGAAAACATTGAAATTAGACCAGAATTTGAGGTACTTAAACCCTATTTCATCAAAAGATTGAAGTCAAAAAATATTACCGTAGAATTGTTAGCCGAGTTTGAAAACGGAAAATTGGTTTCTCAATTAGCACTATCAACTGATATTGACCGCATCAATAAAGAAGTGGTTGAGGGAGTGAAATTTCAATTTTTGAATAAAAGCTTGCTCAAACAATTCAGTACCAAAAATCAAAACATTTTGACTTCTGATGAATTACAAGAGCAGGATAAAATTTATTCAAACGCAGAAGAGGTATTGACTGAAATTCTTAAAAATAAGCAATACAAACATTCTCAACACATTCAATATTTAGCAGAAAGACACGAGAGTTCAATAATGAAAATTCGTTTTGTCCTCAATCCATTTTCATTTGTATTTTTGCTTGCAGGAGACCAAAGTTATTTTATTGTTTTGGAAACCTTGGACACAGAAGAGGCAACTTACATTTGGCATGCCCCTAAAAATAAATCGTCATTAATTGAAGAAGTAAAACAAATTGACAGCCAATTAAGCACTATTAGAAAAAAAGGAAGACAGGCATTTTTGGAAAATAATCCTGAAAAATTTACTAGAATTATGCACGATTATTCAGATAACAAAAAAGGATTTATAATATGGAAATCAGCATTAGAAGAGATTGTTTAGGATAGGGAGTATTTTACCATGGTTTAAATATCACATAATAGCACTCTTTTTGCACATTAGTTTCTTTTTTAAAAGTTATGGTTCCATTTTTTCATACCTTTTAAGAACAAACATTGGCAGGTATTTTTGGATCTTTTAAAAGTTACAAGGGTGTTGGTTCGAACTTTTTCAATTCACCTGTTTAATTGATTCATTCAGGAGCTCCCCAAGCTTTCTGCATCTCGTTTCTTTTTCTTTCTTCAGTAACTTTAACATACCGTTGAAAACTTTTGTAATCGGCATGGCCAGTTATCTTCATCACCGTCTCTGCAGGGGATTAAATAAATTGAGAAAACTGTAGCATTTTCTCGGTACCATTCGTCTTAAAAGTATGAAGATTTATAAAGTTAAACCCTTACTATTTTTTCTCTTGCTGATTTTCTCCTGCGAAAACAACGTTGGCCCAAATAGAGAGGGTACCGCCGAGGTGGCCATCTCTGTAGCTTCAAGGGGAGGGTATCAGTTTCTCATCGAATTCGACGGCGACCTTTATTTTCCTGAAAACTTACCAGAAGAATTTAGGGTGGTATCTCAGGAACCCATACCTGTAAACATCAAATTTCAGATCCAGGATAACAAGGAAGACATCCTTCAACCAGCTCCAAATGATGTGCCTATTTTTCTAATGTCCGTACCTGTGATCACGATAATATCGATTGAAAAAATCAAATCAATTCCCTAAAGTTTCTGAACTTAATCTTTTCAACCGGATTCGAAGACTTTGGGTGTCGACTTGATAGTGCTGCTCCCCGCAAGGCTACAAAACAAGTTTAAGATCAGCGGCTAAGCTGTTGTCCAGTTTATAAGCAAACAACAGTCGCAAATCCAAACGATGAATGAACATTTAGATGGTACGGTGTTTCACTATCTGGACGCGGGTTCGACTCCCTCCAGCTCCACAAAAGAAGCCCTGATTACTTTAAAAAGTAGTCAGGGCTTTTGTTTTTTTATTAGTAATGCGATTCATCAATATTAGAATTAACAAAATCCCCCCTTCAAAAAAGGAAAGAAAGAGCTTGTCCCGACCAAAGTCGGGAGGGATTTCAAACGCAAACATTCTAAAATATCAAGTTGAAATAGAATTACTTTCCCGTATAAATTCCCCCTGCCCACTTGTCAAGGGGGAGTTGCGGCAAAAGAAATTTTATTGCTGAATTGATGGAATTGAAACGGGCTGCCTCAATCTAAAGTCAGTAACGGAACTCGTCAATCTTCATTATCTGCTTTTTCTGTGGCTATCTAATGGAGGATGCTGCTTGACTAAATAAACGTCATCTTTCCTGATGGGATCAAATCATTCCCTACTCCTTTTCCATATTCACCTTTACCTCCCTGTCAAAGGCTGCCAATATGCTTTCGGGCAGCTTGGCTTTTTCTTTCCATGCCTCCTCTCCATACACCCCACTTGCATCAAGGTCAAATGGTTTGAAGCCAATGCGCCTAATCGTTTTCTTGCTACTGAATTCAAAGTTGAAGTTTTCAGGATCTTTGAAACGGGGGTTCATGATCCTACTGTGTTGATCATGCCCGAACTTCTGCCATTCTGCAAAGCTTTTTCCATTAAAATCATATTTCTCTCCTCCCGTATTCCAATACATATTGTTATCCATGGCAATGTCAATCTTTTCCCAGGCACCTTGCAACACCGCACCTTTATCGAAGACAATAATATTGTTCATGAAATCAAAAGACCTGTGTTCTTCCACCCTTGTGCACTGGGCCTGGTACATTTTGGCATAGGCAAAGATATTATTCCGGATGGTATTGTTTTCCCCATAATGCTGATGAAAGCCACCTGTTTTGGTACTGTATACCAGGTTATTTTCCATCACTATACCAGTGGAGCCTTCATCTGTATACAAACCCCAGCCACCATAAGAATAGGCGTGTACATGATGCACAATATTGTTACTGATCACTGTTCCTTCTGATTTGCCCAGGGTATAAACCGCTGCCATATCGCTGAGAAGGGTCCAGCCTATGTGGTGAATATGATTGTAAACGATGGTATTCCTTTTGGCATTGCTTTCGGCATATCCCCAAACCCATCCAACAGAAATTCCTGTATAATAAAAATCCCCTATATCATTGTGGCTGATTTCATTGTCAGAACTATGGCCTACCCAGACCCCCACAGCTGTAGGATACTCCAAACCTCCGGTCTGTATAATATTATTGTGCAGTTTGATGTGGGAGGTATGGTTGACACCTTCATGGGCTCTCGTCTCTCCAAGGTAAATTCCCCCTCCTCCAAGATCATGTAAATAGCTTCGTTCGATCGTAGAATTATGACAGCCTTTGCCATACCAAAGCGCATGCTGGCCAGTTTTAGAAATTTCACAATCCACAAAATCAACATGGTTGGCCCCTTCGAGCATTACCGCGGCATTGATCATTGTTGCTGCCTGACTGGGTTCAGCACCGGAAGGAGGAACCGCATAATGGCAATGCATAAAAGAAAGGCCTTCAAAACGAACATGTTCAACCGGTTTACCATTGGCAGCATCCCCTTTGACCAACACCAGATTATCCAGCACCGGAGCAATTACTTCCGCATTTTCTGGATGCTCTCCTGGAAGAGGAATATAATACAAGATTCCTTTCGAATTTAAATACCACTCTCCTGCTTCATCCAATGCTGCTGCAAAATTTTCGAATACAATCCGCCCTCCTTCTTTGATTGGGTTCCAAGGTGGCATTCCTCCACCCGAAGTATATACCTGTGCACTGTCCTTATCCAATTTATCAAGATACCGCATGGTGAAATTCCACTTGTGATAAGCCCTGAGTCGAACATTTTCCAAATCCTCATCGGCAATCCCTTTTAAATGGGAAAAATTCTCTTCGTCGAAAGAGAACACATGCTGGGCTTTTTCTACTGCCCTTCCTGTACCTTTTATCCAATCATTTTGCTTCACTGCGCCTATGTGCATAAAGCCTTCATTGGGTGTACGCGCCAGAGTTGCCCTTTTCCCATTGACATACAATTGGTCAAATCGCCATTTGTAATACCGGCTTTCATGGAGTTCAAGTTCCCAAATGCCCAGTTCATTTACCTTAAATCCTGATAGTTTTTTCCCACCACTGAACACTGGTTTTTCATTTGGATAGGCTTTGTACACCACTGGAGCTTCTTCGGAACCACCATCCCCTGGATTCAATTCCAGAGGTGCCAACATCTCGTATTCTCCACCTCTTATCAGGATGGTAACCGGGCCAGTAGCCCCATTGTTCTTTTTGTGTTTTCTGATCCAATCACGAGCCCCTATAAGGCTGGCCAATGGTTGGTCTATCGTTCCTTCACTCTTATCGTCTCCATTTGGAGCCACATAGATTGTGCGCCCATTTTCCTTAACCTGATTTGCTGTTGCATAGGCCATGGGGGTAACATATATGAGAAAAACCAATAATAATCCAATAGCACTACTAATTTTCATATGATTCATTGTCCTTTTTCTTTGGTAAGCCAATTTACAATTATAGGGCAAACATTTCCATCAAGGAGTGGATTTTCATTTAAAACCAGGAGGTATATAGCCGTGGTAGTCATCTTCGGTGGAGATTTTGTCAGCATTGTTGCGGAAAAAAAATGGCAATAATACCGCCAAAATCAAGATGTGTATAATCTTCCTCACCAAGGGCTGACACCCTTGGCTGCCATATTGCGCCCCGTCAGGGCTTGGTAATGTCAAAAAATTTGATGTGCGTTTTTGGTAGAAATAAACGTTAGGATTTTGTCAGCATTGTTGCGGAAAAAAAATGGCAACAATGCCGCCAAAATCAAGATGTGTATAATCTTCTTCACCAAGGGCTGACACCCTTGGCTGTGGTATTGCGCCCCGTCAGGGCTTGGTGTAATCCTAAAACTTGGTGTATGATTTTGATAAGGAATGGACGTTGGGATTTTGATCTTCATCTAGGTGTAATTTGCAATTACACCTTTATATCAATAGCTATGAACTTTAGAAAAGTCATGTTAAAAGGCCATTTGCAATGGCCTATAACAAATCATCTAAGAAAATCTTACTTGTGTTAGCATTGGCAATACCCTATTAGTCAACGGGAAACTCGCATATAGCAAAGGTCAGATATAGCATCCAACTGCGACGAAGTAAATACTTTTAAGCTTAAATGAAGTTCTATCCATTTTTAACTTTGGTAGGCTTGGTTTGCTATTAGTCTACGAAAGTCTCTTTGATAATGGCTTTCAATTCTTTTATTTCTGGTTTTGATAACCGGCCCAAAGGTCTTATAATACGTCCTTTATCAACTGTTCTAATTTGGTCAAGAACAATCCAACCAATTTTGTTGTCATGTTTTACCTCAATTCTGGTGGGATAGTTTTTGGAACTCGTTGTCATAGGCGCAATAACAAGGGTCCTGAGGTATTTATTCATCTCGTTGGGATAGATGATAACACAAGGTCTGGTCTTTTTTATTTCACTCCCAATGGTTGGATCTTGATTCACCAAGATGATCTGATATTGGTCTATTTCCATTCGTCTAGGTGGTCGTCTTCAAAGACATCATCAATCAAAAGTTTGTCGTCTCCATTTTCATTCATTTCTTTAAATGCTTTTTCCCAACCTTTTCTGGGAGTAGCTAATGGCCTTAGAACAATTTGATCTTTCTCAAGAATTAAATCAATCCTACCTTTAATATTATAGCGCTCTATAAGCGTTTTACTAAGTCTGATCCCCTTAGAATTCCCAATTTTCACCACTGATATTTCCATAATTCAAAACCTGTGCGTAATTACAAAGTTATTACTTACAACACATTATTCTAAATTCTAATCAAACCGCTTGGATGAATACGCAAGGGTTTAAAAATAGGGTTAACATAAAAGATAATCAGGGAGATTTTGTCGGTATTTTTGCGAAAAAAGGCAACAATACCACCAAAATCGATTCACGTTAGATCACTAAACCAGTGGCTGGGCCCACTAGCTACTCAACCATCAACCATTTCATAGTCTTGAATTAGTGTTTGGGCTGAAATCCCAAGCTCTTGATTGAGCTTTCGGATCATTGTAATACTCAATTTCCGCTTTCCCTTTAATATTTCACTCGCTCTACTTCTTGAACCAAGTAATTTACTAAGTTCACTTTTCGACATTCCTAATTGATCTATTCTAAACAATATGGCTTCGATTGGATTTGGAGATTCAATCGGATACTTTGTTTTTTCATATGCTTCTATAAGAATACTTAGAACTTCCAATTCATCGGATTCTTTAGAATTAGGTTTTAAGTCCAATTGCATCAGCTCATATGCACGAGCAAGGTAATTGTCATGATCTTTACTAGTCTTTATTGGCTTTAACATATGTTACAGTTTTTGAATTTATTAAATCATATTCAGCATGCGTACCAAACCATACAATAAATACAATTTTCAAGCGATATTCTATGTCTACAATCAATCTATATTTATTGCCATTAATATTGAAGACAGTTCTCTTTCCAGTTATTATTGATGCATTTCTGTATTTTACCTTTAAATCTTGAGGTGTTTCCCAATTGGATTGTTCTATTTCTTGTAACCAAGATTTAAGTGCTTGCTCAGTATTTGGGTACTTCACCCAATATTCTCGTATTGTATTTACTGCAATTACCCTCATAAACAATACAAATATAACAAATGTTCCCATATTGGGTTCAGGTAGTGATGGATTGTTATTATCCCCTTTGCTCTTGTCTTGAAGATTTTGTCAGCATTGTTGCAAAAAAAATGGCAACAATACCGCCAAAATCGATTGACGTTACAATTCTGAACAAGTGGCTGATACCTCTGGCTCCTAAAATTTCACCCCTACCGGGGTTTCGGGTTTCGTAAAGGTTATTAGGTGGCTTCAATAAAGAATTGAAAGGTGATGCTAAAGCTTAAGAAAATTCAGTTCAATCAGGGGTGATGAAAAAAAAATAATTAATTGTTAGGAATAAATTTGATTGAATTTCCTGTAGCAGAAGAAGTACAAATAATTTACCTTGCAACCGGCAAGGTATAAGCGGGAAAAGTAGAGATTTATAAAATTGAAAATTGAAAACTTTTGATGTAAGTCTTGCTTATTGAGACGTCTTACCTCCTTATTTATTCATCTTGACTTCCTTATCGGCTTAAACTTTTAAAATCTATGATAGGAACTTAAAGCTTAAATGAAAATTAGCTAAAATAACTTCAAAATAAATATTTAAAAACACAAAAATGCGCTTTAGCAAATACTTCCTAACTCTTTTTATACTCTTTTTACTGCACTTACAAGCCACAAAGGCGCAAACTTCTCAAAAAATCAAAGGCCAGCTCCAAGCCATTTCAGAGGACAATATTTTTCTTTCTGAGGATTACTTCAATTGGGGAGGCTCCATTCTGAAAGGGGAAGATGGCATGTATCACCTGTTTTATTCCAGATGGCCAAAATCCAGCCAATTCACCGGATGGTTGCTTTACTCAGAAATAGCCCATGCAGTTTCTACCAAGCCAAGTGGCCCGTGGAAATATCAGGCAACAGTCCTAAAAGGGCGAGGAAAAGGGCATTGGGATGCTATAACAGCTCATAACCCAAAAATAAAAAACTTTAATGGAAAGTATTATTTGTATTATATCTCTACGAATATGGGAGAAAATGAAAGCTATTCCGACAAAGAACTCCAAGAAACCAGTACAACAGGCTATAGTCATCCCAACTGGAAAATTCTACGCCCAAACCAAAGAACCGGTGTTGCCGTGGCTGAAAGCCTTGATGGCCCATGGGAACGATCTGATAAGCCATTGATAGAACCATCGGGTCCTATCAGCACCCTAACGGTCAACCCTGCAATTGACCGGGGGAAGGATGGAAAGTATTACCTCATTGTTAAAGGGGATAAACCCAATGATGAAAATTTTGTGCGCAATCAAGCCATGGCTATAGGTGATAGCCCCACAGGACCTTTCATCATTCAACCAAAGCCAGTAATCGATTATATGGACACTGAAGACATGTCCTTATGGTATGACCAAACCAGCGAGAAATACTATGGGATATTTCATTCCCACACTTTTATTGGTTTGGTAAGCTCTGAAGATGGAATCCACTGGGATAAGGCTGAAGAATATGAAATCATGACCAAAGCCATCCCAACCCAGAAAGGGGAAGACATCAAGCCCGACAGGATGGAAAGGCCTTTTGTATATCAAGAAAAAGGAGTCGTAAAGGTATTAGGCCTGGCCTGTAAGTTGGAAAATGAATCGTTTATAGTTACCATTCCTGTAAAAGAAAATATTCAATATTAGAATGTTTTTATAAACATTATTTTGGGATGGTTATCTTTTATATATTGGAAGGAGGTGTCTTTTGAATTCATTAAAACTTTAACTGAGGACAGTTCAAAATATTTTGTTTAAAAGGACAATGGTTAATCAAAAGGGGTTGGGTATTCATTTTGATTACCCCCTTTCGACACAGTAAAGGCAAAGTAAAACTCACTCAATAATTTTTATTCCAACCCAAATAGCTATTGAACAATGATAAAACAATCAGTAAAAATTTTTCTTTTAGGCCTTCTGGTTGGTATGTCATTCAGTAAAGTACGTGGATCGGATATTCCTAAAAAGAATAAACAACCGAATATCGTCTTCTTTTTTGTAGGAGACATGGGCTGGCTAGATACTTCGGTGCCATTTTATAAAGAGGTGACTGCACTTAACGAAAGGTATCATACTCCGAATATGGAGAGATTAGCCCGAGAGGGAATGAAATTCACACAAGCTTATGCCAGTGCTGTCTGTACTCCCTCCAGAGTAAGTTTAATGACGGGGGTAAATGCTGCCAGACATAAGGTTACCAACTGGACCTTAATAAAAGATGAATCCCCTGATAATGATGACGAAGTGGTAAAGTCTCCCGATTGGAATCTAAACGGCCTGAGCCC
Organism: Cyclobacterium amurskyense; assembly: GCF_001050135.1. Classification (GTDB taxonomy): domain Bacteria; phylum Bacteroidota; class Bacteroidia; order Cytophagales; family Cyclobacteriaceae; genus Cyclobacterium; species Cyclobacterium amurskyense. The sequence goes on from NZ_CP012040.1 coordinate 646,642, forward strand.
AATCCCAAATATTCCTCACACCTTCTTTCATCCAGAAAATTTACCTCTGCTATTGAGTCAAAATGAATATAGGACCATTCATGTAGGGAAAGCACATTTTGGGGCCTTAGGTACTCCGGGAGAGAATCCATTAAACTTGGGTTTTGACCTTAACATTGGTGGAAATGCAGCAGGTGGCCCTGGGAGCTATCTAGGTATCCATAATTTTAGCTCCACCTGGAAAGGTTCTGGCAACACTTTATTGGATTTGCCCGGCTTGGAAGCTTACCATGGTGAAGCCATTTACCTAACTGAAGCACTGACCAGAGAAGGGCTAAAAGCTGTATCAAAGGCGGTTGAAGACGACAAACCTTTTTACCTGTACCTATCACATTATGCCAATCACCCGCCTAGGGAAAAGGATGAACGCTTTTACCAAAATTACATAGATCAAGGCCTAAATGAATTGGAGGCCACTTATGCATCAATGATTGAAGGCATGGACAATTCCTTGGGAGACATTATGGATCATCTGGAAAAACTCGGTGTGAATGACAATACAATTGTCGTTTTTATGTCAGACAACGGACCCCATCCGCAGGTACCTCAGAACCTACCCTTGAGAGGACATAAATTAGGTCCATATGAAGGAGGTATCAGGGTACCCCTGTTGGTCAAGTGGCCAACTGTAACCCTTCCGGGAACAGTTTCAGAGGATTGTATTATTATTGAGGATATCTTCCCAACCTTTTTAGAAATGGCAGGATTGAATAGCCTGGTAAATAAAAGCATAGATGGTCAAAGCTTTGTTCCTATTTTAAAAGGGGAGCCTTCTAAATCCGCAGACAGACCACTACTATGGCACTTCCCAAACACCTATTTTAGCCCACCTTATAGTGCCGTCAGAAAGGGAAACTGGAAACTGATCTACTACCATGTGGATCAAAAATTTGAATTGTTCAATTTAAAGGATGATATCGGTGAATCCACAGAGCTAAGCAATACTAATAAGATTAAAACCAAAGAAATGGCTGAATTGATGACAAAGTTATTGAAAGAGACCGGAGCACAAATGCCAACAATAATTGCTACCGGACGATTCGTGCCCTATCCTGATCAGGTATATAGCCTGCATTAAGAAGATTTTGTCAGCATTGTTGCAGAAAAAAAAGCAACAATACCGCCAAAATCAAGATGTGTATAATCTTCCTCACCAAGGGCTGACACCCTTGGCTTATTTATTGCGCCCCTTTAGGGCTTGGTGATATGTTTTAGAACTTAATGTACGTTTTTTATAAGAAATAGACGTTGTGATTTTGTCAGCATTGTTGCAGAAAAAAGCAACAATACCGCCATAATCTATGACGTTAATTTCGCCAATCCAGTCGCTGATGCCACTGGCTACAAAAATATCACCCTTGAAGGGGTTTTCTGTTGGCGTAAGGATTAATACGTGATTTCGGTAAAGACCAGTTCCGTTGTGATTAATATCCGTTTGTGATTTGGCACCTTGTGCCCATTTTTTAGAAAGCCTTAAAGGTTAATTTATGATAGTAAAATTAAAATCGATCCTTTCTGAAATAAACGGTTGTATTGAAATGGGTTAAAAAGCCCGAGCAGCACGAATATAAGTTTTGATGGACTTGCTACCAATTGCCTGATGTCCATTTTCGAAGCCATGGGCCCAGGCAGTATAGCCATTTTGCTCAGTAGAACTCCAGTAATAATCAGCAGCAAAACCACCATATCCATTTACATGAAGATTAGTGTACATCAAATATAACTCAGCCCGTGATGGTAAAAACCACTCGGTGCCAAGGGCTCGACATACATCTGTGGCGGTACCTTCCATATTATCGCATTTAATTTGCATTGTGTTAGCCATCCCATCACCTACTCTTGCTCCATCTATTGTTTCTGCATCACTATCCATAGGTTCGTCCTGAACGTTATTTAACCCTTCAAAATCTATTCGGTGACATCCCCATTCTGAAGCCTCACTCTGATCTGTCTTAGCTGCTACCATTCCCGTTCCATCAGTGGTGTTTAGGTAGAAGATTAATCCCTCTTTATAAGTCTTGCCGTATAGACTATCTAAGAGAATCCCCCCATCAAACAATTTCTTTGGCGTTTGACCTTTATCCAATAATGTTTGGACTTGAGTCGGATCAAATGAATCACAACTTGACCCGAGATAACCGACAGGACAGTCACAAATGCCTTCATTGCATATACCTCCGTTTTGACATGTAAGCTCGGCGCAAGCATCTTTTTCGAATAGACTACAAGAAGAGATGGATAGGGTACCTATTAACGAGAGAACCATTGGTAAATAACTCAATACTCTACTTTTCATGTGTTTTTATTATTTTTGAAACTGCCTATTTTGCTTTGTAATTTCAGCAGTCTACTTTCATCTGACCTGCACATTTACCGAAACTCCTTTTAGAATAAAATTGTGTAGAGCATAGAAATTCGTTCCTAGTGCATTTTACACGCTAAAACTAACTAATAATTTATTAACATTTGGCACATAAAAGTAATTGTGTCTTAAAACAGGTAATTTATTTCAGACACCAAGCATTGTAAAATACAAGTATAAAATTAATCCGATGCCGAATAAACACGACTAAAAGTTAGAAGATTTTGTCAGCATTGTTGCAGAAAAAAAGCAACAATACCGCCAAAATCAAGATGAGATGATCATTTTATACCAAGGGCTGACACCCTTGGCTGATTTATTCCGCCCCGTCAGGGCTTGGTGATGTTTTAGAATTTAATGTGCGTTTTTTATAAGAAATAGGCGTTGTGATTTTGTCAGCATTGTTGCAAAAAAAAGCAACAATGCCGCCAAAATCAAGATGGGTATAATCATTCCTTTCCGAGGGCTGACACCCTTGGCTGATATATTACGCCCCGTCAGGGCTTAAACAATTCTCAAAATTTAATCCACGTTCGGTAATTAATTGACGTTGGGATTTTGTCATCATTGTTACGAAAAAATGGTAACAATACCGCCAAAATCACTAAATGTTTTATTCAATAATCCGGTGGCTGAGGCCACCGGCTATAATCATGCCACCTCTGCTGGGGTTTTTAATTGGATTAAACGTTACTATGTGGATTTAGTAATAGGCAAGCCTGACAAAATCGATTGGTGTTTTATTCCGGTTTTGGTGGGTTAACACTACAGGGTTAATTTTGTAAAAACCCTCCAGGCTTCTTCTGTCATCCTTTAATTTACCGCTCTTTCATAATAGAAAACAGACCTTCTTTAAACATTTAAAGGAATTCTAAGCCATTTGGCGGAAAGGTTTAATAAATGCACCGCCTGCACCTTCTCACTACTTAATCAATTGTTGATACCTTCCCATCCAATAGGGCAAAAGCCAGTAAACCGGTTCTTTCTCTTGGGAAGGATCACCTGAAACTGCCAAATAGGGATTTCTATCCCAACGCATGGTGCGGTATTCGCTGGGCGGCCTCAATTCATTTACCTGAACCTCTTCCAAAATCGGCGATCTTACCAGATGCAGGTCTTCTCTACGGCCATTGTCAATAGCCCAATCCACCAAACTCAAGGGGGCATCCTGAAGGAAAAATACTGAAGCCCCCAGCTCCTCAGTCTCCCCTGTCAAAAGGTTGTAGGTAAAATTAAGCAATGGACTTTGGGTAGCTTTAAATTTAGCAAACCATTGGTCCAAATGCTTGCGGTATTCGGCCTTTAGTTCAGGATCTTCTTCCAAGTTAATTAGTGGTGGATAAATGTACAGGGCCATGTATATATCAAAATAGGTTTCAAACGCCGGATTGGTCGTATACAATTGCTTGGCATTTTCCAAATACCCATGCACTTTGATTAACTTTATATAAGCCTCTTGATAGGCTGCTTTGCCGGTAATGGCATGGGCAAACTTAAGAAAGGACAGTATCTCCAGTGAATTCAAGGGTTTCTCCGGTAACCATTCAGGGTCATCGTTCAAGCTTTTTGGTGACCAAACACCCCATTTGGTAGGCTTGCCATCTACACCAACCAAATAGAAGTCATTTCTCAAAAGATGATCCATGATTTGCTCCACATGGGCTGCTATTCTTTTCTTTTCGGCCTCATCAGCCACAAGAAAATAATACCAGTAATAGCCAAAAAAATGTCCGGCAAATTCATCACTACTGGTATCTCCCTTCCACAACCATTTGCCATCCGCTGAAGGATGCCAACGAACTTCCACAGGCTTAGCCCTTGGATTATCGATGATGGCTTCTGCCAATTCTCTCTCCGTATAAGTCCTGTTCATGTCGTGCATTGGCCTGTCCCAATTTATAGGAACAACTGTCCGGGCAAAAAAGCCGTCCCTGCCGGTAACCTCTCTCAAAAGGTGCAAAAAGTCAAAGGCTTTCTTTGCCCGTTTTTTTGCCTCTTCAGACTTGGTGACTGCATAGCGGAAAGACTCCATGGCCAGGTACATGGCCGTATATTCCCCGTCATTGTCGTCATCATCAGCAACTATACTACTGGTATCTCCGGGCACTTCCAGTTTAAACCTTGCCACTATCCCGGGTTCTCTAACATGTCTTGTAATCAACTGATCATAGAAATAATCCGCCTTTTCGGCCAGGTTCATTTTCTTTCTCCGAATCACACTGACCCCATCCGCAGTTGCCACCCAGGCATTTCCTTTGGCATCAAAATCAATGTCTCTAACCTCATCAGCCCTTAGCCAACGTTGGCTTAAACGGACAGAATAGTCACTTTCTCCCGGCTGAAAGCGGGTAATCCCATAATCAGTTCCTGCCCACATTTTACCGTCAGGGGCTTTTTTCACAAAATTCACATGGATATTGGTAATGCCATCGGCTGGCTCTTTTTTATCGATTACCCTGTCCCCATTTCTTATGGTGACACCCCCGAGTCCTGCAACCCATAGATTACCTTGCTCATCAAAATCCAGCCCCTTGACATAGGCACTGATCAGGTCATCATTTTTTTGATAGGCTATTGTTTGCTCTTCTTTGCAATGGTACAATCCTATATCGGTCCCCAACCAAAGCCCACCATTCTTGTCCGAAAGTACTGCACGAATACTTCTGGCATTGGTGAAATTCTTGGACTCCCATTGATTATTGCTGTACAACCAAATTCCATAAGGACCAAAGGCATAGACACCTTCGTCGGTACTAAGCACCTTGGCGATAGGAGGTTTTGGTCCGGGAACTTTAACCAGTGCATTGTTCTCCATAGCATAAACCCCATCCCATGAGGCCAGCCAAACCTTTCCTGAAGCGTCTGAATCCAAGTCATAGGCAGGTCCTATATTTTCTTCAGGAAGCATTTGTTCCCAATCCCTTGCTATTTTGGACTTTTTGTAAACACCATGCCCGGTAGCAATCCATACCTCTTCTTCAGCAACCAAATGAATGGCACGAACATCATTGGCGGCGGCAATCTCTTTATGAACCACAAATCCCTCATGATATTCCTGTACAAAGGCAGTATCAGTATGGCTTGTCGCCTGCTTTTCAGGAACATGGTCTGCTTCAGTGGTTCTTCCACAGCCCATGGCCATAACAGCCAAGGCAAGACCTAGGCCATTGATTTTAATATAGTTGTACATGTTTTGAGACTCGAATTGAAAATGGTAGGGATTGGTACCTTGTGAAGGGCAAATTGACTTAGGAATTAAAACGCTTCATGATTTCTTTCCAATCGGTGAAGATGATACCTTCATCTTCGAAGAATTGTTTCAAGTCCGGATCAGCAAACATTTCCGCTTCCCAAATCCTTTGTTGCCAAGAACCGGTGATGGTTTTCAACTGTTCCGTATCTGCAGAAGGGTGGAAAATGATTTCTGTCAATCCGGGTTTCAGTGAGCGGATCAATTCTTTAAAAGCTTCCTTTTTCTCTTCATAGGTATCTGCCTTTGGTGCACTGGTAAAGAAATCCAATTTGGGCAAGGTGTAAGTAGCCATAAAATCTACCACTTCATCGGTGATGGGGTAACCTCCCTGTCTAAAAATCTCCACCACCTCAGGGTTTGAAAGGTCAATGGCATTGGCAGGAATACCGTATTCCATGGCCATTTTAAGGTAAACGATGGCATATTTGGGGTCGCCATATAAGGTACCCATATGCGTATCGATATGATCAGGACGGTAGCCCAGGGCAAGGGATTTTTCGATCTGCGCCCTAACTTCTGTGGCCACTTCCTCCGCAGAAGCATGGGCAACCACATCTTCCACAGAGCGCCATAACATCCCTTCCTCGTCAATAAGGCCGGGTACTTCTTCCGCCGGAGCAACAGAAGACCAACGCCAGGTTTTCCATTCACTGGTCAAGGCAAGATGCAAGCCAAGGTCTATTTCGGGATGTTCTATGGCCCAGTCAATGATCTCTTCAAAATTAGGACAAGGAGGCATGGCTGCGGCTGATTGGATATCGCCGGCCAACAGCATTTCTTTGGCTGCAGTATTGGCTTCAGGACTCATGCCAATGTCATCTGCATGCAGCATAATGACTTTTTTTCCTTCCGGATAGCCCAGTCTTTCGGCCCAATTGGCCGGGGTTTTGGTCTCGGTTTCTTGCACTTCAGCAGAAGTACTTTTTTGACCACAGGAACTTATGATTAACAGCGATGCCAGAAAGAGGCTAGAAAATATCTTGATTTGCATGACTTTTTCTTTTTACTACTCAAAAAGAGGTGTTTATGACTAGTTGGGGGGAGGGGAATTTGGGGGGTTATTGTTTTCTTTTTTTGGGGGGGGATTGAAATTGGGAGCAGAAATTATTAATGGTAGAATAATGATGATGACCAGACAAAAGATTCTACTATTTCAATTCTATGATTGGGGTTATAGAGTATTTAAGATTTTTTTTTTAAATAAGAAAAATAAACCTATTGTAGAAAAACAATAAATAATTTTTTTTTAACAGAATGCGAAAATAATCTATAATATTATTAAATATCCCGGTTGGTCAAGGGATTTTTACAATTATTATAATATTCGAAATGAAAGAATAGGTTCAAGTAGGATTAAAATATCTTTTATATTAGTAATAACTGCACCCACTACAAAAGAAATAGTGGAAAACAAAACATCTCGTTTCAATTGTTTATTTTGTAAATCAACATTAATCGCTGTTAATTCTTTTATTGTAATTTCAAGATTTTTAATACGATTATTCTCATTTAAATACTCTCTAATTCCTATTTCATTAATATTATATATTTCCGGTGAATTTATAATATATCGATATGCATTTCTTTCATTTTTTATTAGACCGTGGGAATTTAAAAAGGAAATGGCCGAGTCATACAAACCGCTACGACCATCGTGCGTTACTATACTGTTTTTTTTAATTAATTCCGCAACTATTTCATCTATTTGGTTTAATAATTCGTCTTTCATAGCAAATATTTTATAATGATTTTAATAAATTTTTAAATATTAGATTTTAAACTATACAGCATAAAATTATATACTCTTATGCTATGTGCATCTAATTAATTTTAGCTATTTTTTTTTCAATTTCATCTCGACTTCTATAATCAAGTATTATAGGCAGACATGTATCTAACTTATTCATTTTAAGACTTAAATGATAATCATTATTAGCTCCAAAATGGCTAAACCCAGTAATTTCAGTCAATAAATCATTAGAAAAATCGTCATTATTAAGGACAAGTACATATCCAAATGGGGGAAATGTAATCTCAGAACCTAAGACTATTTTTCCTGACTTAAAATTTCCTTTTTGATTCAATTCCAAATATCTCAAACGTGGCCCGTTATTTAGATAACAAAATACTCTTATTTCTTTTGGGCATTTTTTACTTTCTGGGTTATTAAGAAAGTTTATTAGTTCAGGATTGTTGACTAATGATGAAATTGGATTTATAGCTACAAACATTCCTAACACTTGCTTTAACAATCTTAAAGGATTTTGTCGTAAAGCGGTAAAGTCAAATCCTTTGTTATTACTATCTTGAATTAAATCAAGTCCAACATTAAACCATTCCTTGTAATATCTCACATATTCATTACCTAAAAAGGTATTACAATTATTACAATAAGAGTTATATCCAATACCCCCCTGAAAAACCTTACCTTTAAAAGGGTATGATAAAGGGTCCTCCGAAGTCATAAAGTCTAAAATTGAAGCATTATTATACCTTACCTTATTTCCACAACTTCTAGGTGGAACATGTTCAATGCTAAGTCTGGTTTCATTATGACAAAGTTTACAAGTACCAAAATTCATTTTTATATAATTATTAATTGACAAATAAATCACTCCCTGTGTTTAATTTTATTACCACACCAAAATTAATTTAAATTTCTTGAAAACGAAAGGATTTGAAGCAAATAAATGAAATTTAATTTGGTATTTTTAATTATTATAGAATTTTAAACTATATTATTTATAATTATATATATAAAATTTTTCTATATCAGGTTTTTCTCGCCCAGACTACCTTATCGACCCAAACAGGCAATTTTGTTCAACAATTAAGTATTTATTTGTTTTTACACTGCAAAATTTGCATTTTATAAAACTAAAAAGTATTTTCATTGTAGTCATTTATGTATAATTTAAAAACTTATATATCATGAGCACAATGAACTCAGTTTCGATCGACATTCCGGAAGAGGATCTAACGGAAATTAAACCTGGAATATACAATAAGCCTTCTATTACGTGAAGAAATCACTTCAAAATCAGCCACTTCGTTGCTGTTTTCAATTTTACCATAGCGATGCTATGCTAAAATCTCCAAAAAGCCTGATTTTTTCGGGATTACAACACTCATCACGAACCCTATTGCATAATTCGGGTTCAATGACACAGTGATGGTGGCAGGGCCTGAAGCCTATTTGGGCGCGCTGAGTTATTATAATTCCGTAAAATACGCCTCCAAACTGAATGTGGCCGATGCCAAAATCATCTATGAAGACCTCAAACAGCGCTTTCAAAAATCCAGAACATCCGGTGAAGCCGAAGGTTAACACCTGAAAATACCAGCCTATTTCTTTAATCGATTGGTTTTTATAGATATAAAACCTTACAGGTTTCACCCGCCAAATTTTAAGGTCAGGTTTATTTTCAGTAAAACCTGTAAGGTTTGCGGATTTAAGCCAATCAATGAAAGGTTACTAGAGATAAAACCTTACAGGTTTGGCTTACCTAGGTTTAACGTCAGGTTGGTTTTCAACAAAACCTGTAAGGTTTGCGGATTTAAGCCAATCAATGAAAAGTTGCTAGATATATAACCTTACAGGTTTGGCTTGCCTAGTTTTAACGTCAGGTTGGTTTTCAACAAAACCTGTAAGGTTTGGGGATTTAAGCCAATCAATAAAAAGTTACTTGATATAAAACCTTACAGGTTTGGCTTACCTAGGTTTAACGTCAGGTTGGTTTTCAACAAAACCTGTAAGGTTTGCGGATTTTAGGTAATAAATGAAAAGTTGCTAGATATATAACCTTACAGGTTTCACTCGCCTAGTTTTATCCTCAGGTTGATTTTAACTAAACCTGTAAGGTTTGTAGATTTAAGGTGATGAATAAATGGTTGCTACATATAAAACCTTAAAGGTTTGGCTTATCCATTACTTATTCTGATTACCGGTATTGATCTGTTTGTTATTGATCAGGTTGATGTGTCTGATATTTTTCATAATCTCTATGCGGTTGATCAGGGAATCGATGATCAGCTGGTATAGTTTATCTCCCAGCACCTGATCTTCCACACCATAGTCAATATTAGGGTTGTCATTGACTTCAATTACATATACTTTATCCTCCACAAATTTGAGGTCCACGCCATAGAGTCCGTCCCCTATCAGGGAAGAAGCTTTCACTGCCAGACTTACTATTTCCTCCGGCACCTGATCTATGGCTATTGTCTCATGGTTGCCGGATTTATCTTCCGCATCACTGTTCCAATTGTAAATCTGCCAATGATCCTGTGTCATGTAATATTTGCAAGCATAGATCGGTTTATTGTCCAATATCCCTATTCGCCAATCATAGGCCGAATACAAAAACTCTTGGCAAATTACCATATCGGTTTTCTTGAAGAGCAGGCCTAGTTCACGCTTTGCCTCCTCCTTATTGTTTACTTTTATCACCCCGAGAGAGAATGCACTATCGGGTTGTTTGAGTACTGCCGGGTACCTGATATTGTCCAGCAGTTTGTCTTCAAACATGTTCTTGGTTAAAGTGAAAGATTTAGGCGTGCGGATTTTATTTTTCTTAAACAATTCATGCTGGTAAATCTTATTGGAGCAGCGCAGTATAGACCAGGGATCATCTATCACCACCAGACCTTCAGCAAAAGCAAGGCGGGAGAGTTCATAGGTATAATGGTTGACATTGGTGGTTTCCCGGATAAACAAAGCATCAAATTCGTTGATTTTATTGATATCTTCTTTGCCGATAAAAGTAACGTACACCCCTTTTTTATTGGCAAGCTTACGGAATTTCTCAAGGGCTTCCTTATTTGAAGGCGGATTGGCTTCAAAGGGATTGATCAGTATGGCCAGGTCATACCTGTAATTATTAAGCCTGGGGAAATTGTAACGTTTTTTGTTGAAGTGCCGCTCTCCAGCATAAAACAAGGTTTCCTTTTGTGCCTCATCCAGATTTTTGAAGGTCAGCACCTTAATATTTTTTATGATCCATTTATCTACCTTAATAAAGTTAATGGTAAATAAGGGCACTTCAAAAACCTGATATAACCTGGCAGCCAACACCTTATAAGCCTTCAGCGGCGTTTGTCCAAAATACAAATCAAGAGACAGGTTAGTGCCTTTTTCTTTGCTGAGGATTTGGTTTACTTGTTCATTCAACTCATAGGAAAGTGCCTGCACCACATTGGCAATTTGCACATCTTTGATGGTAGAAGTACTTGGTATCACCCTTTGTCCCCGAGCGGAAGCCAAAAGAGAGACATAGTAACCATAACTTTGGTATTTGTAAGAACTACAGAGATTAAAAATCCTGAAATTGGCATTGTTTTGATACAAAGGATTATTGATATACTCTTTTACAGATACTATGGTGGCTTTTAGTCCCGTATTTTGCCAGACGTAAGGTTGATCGATTACGATCAGGTTTTTGTTTCCCTTATCTATTGCTTCTGTCCTAATTTTCATGCCCATCTTCAAGGCATCTTCACCGTTCTGATAATAGTTCTTCAATGTTTTGATCACTTCAAACCCCTTGGACAAATACCAGTCGGTGAGCTTGCTTTGGCTTTCCCTCACTTCCAGGGTAATGCTCCTAAAGTTATTAGAAAGCGCAAAAGCCTTGATGTATTCCATAATTGCATTGCCTATACCTTCCTTTCTGTATTGAAGTGCTACACTGATAGAATACAAGCGAAGCATGTGCTTGTACTTAAACAGCACAGCCGAAGCCACAGGCTGATTGTCCGCTGCATTCTCAGCAATAATCAGCTCCTGAAAAGAACTTTTCAGTCCTTTTTTGAGGTTTGAAGCGGAGGTTTGTTGGAATTCAGGAAATGATTCCCTCTCAAGGTTCAGGAGAAATTCCAGGTCTCCTGAACCGGCCTTACGAAAATTTAATTTCATGGATCCTATTTATGCTTGACTACACTACTTTCCCCGATTAACCACTATATAGACAAAAACGCTTGGTTTTCTTGCTGAAACCACCTCAAGCAACCTGACTATCTTACCTTTAGCTATCTCCCGAAAATCCTTTTGGACGATGCGGGATAATGTTACAAAAGGTAAACAATTCCTTTTAAACATTAACAGAAAAGTTTATGCTCAGCTAATTACGGATACCCCGGATGAAGTGTTGTGAAATTTTGAAATATTATCTTACTCTACTCTAATTAATAGAGGGCATAAAAGTCGGCGAAAGGCAAAAGCGCATCATTGTATATTTCAAGCTCCCCGGAACGGGATTTAAAACATTCTAAAATAAGAAAAATTGCACCGAAAATCATTTAATTCCCACCTCTGAGCATTTTTATTTCGAACTATTGGTAAAATGTTTTGAATAATAGGTCAATTCTTGTCAGTTTTTGGTCGAACTGATCAGCTAAAACTTAAAAAAAGCTGCCACAAAGGTGGAATTTTTCGGCAAAAACCTAATAATTATTAGTTAAAACCTAATATTTTTCGGCAAAAAGGTGGAAGCTTGAATAAAAAAGCTGAAATCATCGAGTTCAGAAGTACCCCAGCCCACTTCCGAACACCAAAAATTTGAGCCTATCTACGGACTTTTCCTGAAATTTTGTCATATTTCCCGTTTTTAGGGCTTTTTAATGTCAGTTTTTGGTCGAAATTATTAGGTCAGAGGTGGAAAATATAAGGTTTTACCTGCAAGGTTCCGTAAAAAACATTCAAGCCTTTCAGTTTTAGGTACTCCGGAGCAGTTCTCTGTCAGTAATTTGGAGAAAGAAAGAGCAAGGGGGTACTTCTGAAGTACCCCTGTGGTGTTATGGAATTCGGAAGTTTCTGAATTGGGTTTTTAAAACTCCTGCCAGGTTTTTTGACCATCTGCCATTCTACTACCTATAGATCAATCGGTTGCGTTTAGAAATCTTACCTTTTGATCACGCGTAACCAAAAGACAATAGCAATGGCCAAATGCCACCAGACACTTGGTTGCCACCACCAACTACTTATAATTTTATTCCAGCCCAATTCCCAAATCAAATTGGTATTTGGGTAACCATTGTCAAACCCTTGAAAAATATTGACTAGAAATTCAGTAACGATCGAGAAAAAAGCACCGCAAAACGTTCCTAAAAACACAAAAATCACAAAAGGTGTCCTGACGAAGGTTGAAACAAATCCAATGTTCTGATTTTCAAAATCAATTTCAGCAGTGTCTATTTGTTCTTCTTGCGTTACCTCCGGAGGGCCATCTCTATACTGTGAATATCCGGGCCTGGACCCAAGTAAGGCCCCAATAACAAGCAACAAAATGAAAATTTTATTCAGCCTTGTATCCATTTTATAGAGTGTTTAATTGATTAATACTGTTGTTAAAATCAAGCACACAACTCTTCAATATAAATCGTGTCCATTTGATAAACTATCAAGTACAATATAACCAAATATACACTTTGAGTAAAATTTCAGAACACATATATGGATCTACTAGCATTTGCCAAACATCATTTTATACCGTTTATTTTCAGATGTAAATGCTACTCCATTAATAAAGAATTAGTAATATTCATACTTGTCTAAGTTGATGAGGATATTCCAGAAGCAATGGCCTCCATCCGCTACAATTATCAGTTCCTCCCTCCATTGCCATGGTTCTAGAAAAAATTCTCCGTTCTTCTCAACCATACCTTCTTTAATTTCGCAGAGTGCGTTTACCCAAACCATCCGTTCGCCAGTGGCGTTTAGAAACCCTACATATTGTCGAAAATAGTTGGGTAGAGACGCTCTTGTAAGTAGGTCTGCCTTATTCTTTTGGACAGCATCCTTGATTAGTTGCTCAACGATAATTAAGTCGGTGGTGTCAGGAATCCAAGTTTCCGAAAAATCTTGAGCTATGAATTGGCGTTCATCTACTGTTGGCTTGATGATTGCAAATTCAAAATTGATTGGTTCAGAAGTTTTTTCACGGTACTTGTTTGTACAAGAATTCGCAGAGGTAAATAGCAATAAAGTAATAATTAAATTTTTCATTCGCTAAACTTTACAATAAGGTACGGTATCCACTATATTCCACTTACAAACACTAAAATAACTAAGTCCGAAAAGATTTTGTCAGCATTGTTGCAGAAAAAAAAGGCAACAATACCGCCAAAATCAAGATGTGGATAATATTCCTTACCAAGGCCTGACACCCTTGGCTGAGATATTGAGCCCCGGTGGGGCTTGGTGATATCACAAGACTTTGACTTGACTCGTCCCCTATAGGGAATAGGTAGGTTGTGATTTTGTCAGCATTGTTGCAGAAAAAAAGCAACAATACCGCCAAAATCAAGATGTGGATAATATTCCTTACCAAGGCCTGACACCCTTGGCTGAGATATTGAGCCCCGGTGGGGCTTGGTAAGGTCTTAGGACTTAATGCGCATCTTTGGTAAGACATGGACGTTGTGATTTTGTCAGTATTGTTGCGGAAAAAAGGCAACAATACCGCCAAAATCGACTCACTTTTATTCCAGTTTCCGTGGGTTGACACCGCACGGTTATAATTTATGAAGCCCTATAGGCTTCTTCGAATACCGCTGAATTTGTCAGTAAAAATTATTTCAGGAAAATGGATTTTTCAGGGTATATTAAGCTAGTAATATCTCTGCTGGTATTTTTAACTCCTTGTAAAGTGATTTAATCATTCCTAAGGTCAACTTTCTTTTTTTATTAAGCACCTCACTAACTCTACTTTGACTGCCCAAATATTTCACCATATCCGAATTAGTCATTCCCATTTGCTCCATGCGAAATTTAATGGCATCAATTGGATCAGGTGGAGCAATAGAATAATGTTTCATTTCGTATGATTCAACTAAAGTCACCAATAAATCAAGCTCATCACCTTCTGGAGTGTCTTTTTTTGCTCCCCACAATTCTTCAATCCTACCTATGGCAGAATCATAATCTTGTTCTGTTTTAATTGGACGTATTTCCATAATCAAATCGTTTTTGCATCAATTTTATCATACTGCTTATGTGTCCCAATAAATCTTATGAAAATCACCTTGAATTCATAATCAATTGCAACTACTAATCTGTAATCATTGCCTTTTATATTAAAAACTACTCTTCCATTACCAACAATACTTGCGTTTTTATATTGTTTTTTTAATTCATTTGAGTTTTTCCAATCTGCAGTTTTAGCATCGTGATACCAAGCTTTCAAAGAAATCCCAGAATCAGCGTATTCTGGGTTTTCGAAAAACGCTCTTATCGTTCTAAACGCGATGATTCTCATTATGCAAATATACAAAAGGCAGTTGAATATCCCAAATTGGGATATTCAACTGCCCAATTGTTAGTTATCTGTTTTCCAATAGGATACAATCTTCAAATAAAGCACACTTTTCATCTGACCCCTCTACTCTCAACTAAAATAACAAAAGAGATTTTGTCAGCATTGTTGCTGGAAAAAAGCAACAATACCGCCAAAATCAAGGTGTGGATAATCTTCTTTTCCAAGGGCTGACACCCTTGGCTGAGATATTGAGCCCCGGTGGGGCTTGGTGATATCATAAGACTTTATTCGCGTCTTCTATAGGGAATGGGTTGGTAGTGATTTTGTCAGCATTGTTGCTGGAAAAAAGCAACAACACCGCCAAAATCAAGATGTGGATAATCATCAATACCAAGGGCTGACTCCCTTGGCTGGGATATTGCGTCTCTTTAGGGCTAGGGGATTTTTGGAGCTAATCAAAGGGATTTAGTTTGTCCTTCCAATCATTCAACTTGTCTTTGATTTCTCCACCGATATCAAAAGCTTTATTAAGCGCATCCATCCCAAACTTACCTGTTGCCTTCATGGCACCAAGCACTTTATCCCCTGCAAATCCAGCCCCTTCCAATGCGCTTTTCATCAACTCTGGTGTGGGCCCGTAGCTATTGGCTAAACCACTGGTAATTTCATTTAGGCCATATCCAAGTTCAGCTGCTTTTAGCAGACCTACCATTTCATTTAGATTTAGGCCAAAAACAGTCCTGGTCACCTCAATGATTTCTCCGATTCCATAACCGGCCTCGTGCAGCAACTTGATCATTTGTCCAGCTCCCAAACCAAACACATCCTTGATATAGCCAACAGATGTCATAATATTGTACCTTGCTTCTTTGAGCAAATGCAGCATTTGCATTTCTGTTAAGTTGAATGCCGACTTGATGTATTTTAAAACCTTAAGCACCTCAAATCCTGCACTCACCAAACATTCAAACATCAACTTGGCGCTCATACCAGGTAAACCTAAGAGAAACTTACCCACCTCATCTAGGGTAAAACCCACATTTTTAAGAATCTTAGCCGTTTCTACTTCAGTCTTCTTAAATTCATTCACCAAGACCAAAGCCACATTGTCTACCCCTGTTATCGTTTTATCAAAGAAACATTCAGCGTAATACTTTGCCTCAGTTAATAATCCCCTAATTAAATCTTCAATCTTTTTTTCTGTACTAGTAACCAAATTTTCAAAACTTGCTGTTGACTCTTCTTCTTTGGTCTTTAATGTATAGGTAGTGCCTGCAAAGGTGATTAAAAATTGAAAGGAAAGCCCAAAACTATCCTTGTTGGCCCATATTTGGGTGTCTGCCTGGATACGATTAGGAAGTTGCCATTTACCCAAGGGGCCCAAACTTATTGAAGAAATCGATAGTATTTCAAGACTTCCTCCTGCATCAAAATGGGCATCTTTTAACAAAACGTACATGTCACCATGGACCAGGTTATTTTCTACAAGGAGATGAAAAACAAGCCCTTCAGAAGTGACATTAGCGTAAACACCATAAGTCCCATTAAGCAAGAGTAAATTTCCATTGATATAAAAATGCGGATCTATAAACTCTTTTGGGTTGGCATTTGGCTGTTTGTAGGTACAGATTGAAACTTTCGGCCCACCTGCACTCCCTATTTCCCCAAGTCCATCCATCGCTTTGATGCTAAAGAAATTATCGGGCACATTAGACAGCCTGATTTCACTCATTTCTGCATCCACCTTAATTCCCTGGTCCAGAACCAGTTCAATATCGGCATCCACAAAATAGGACAGAAATTCCAGACGACCACTTAGCATAAATCCTTGCTTGTACTCGAGTGTAGCTATATTAATCCCATCCGGATTAGGAACAAAATAGAATTGAGGTTCTTTAGATACTTCTAAAGTTTTATCTTCATTCTCAATTATTTGCCAATGGGTAATAATGGGGTCTTGGCCTCCTGCTTGTTCTGTGACAAACCATTTCCTACTATTTTCAGTACTTCCTTTACTGGTGAAAATCATCAATTCTGGACTAGCACTCGGGAAACTATCCAGCTTACCATAAGCTTTAAAAGCCTTTGCTATTTTAGTCCCATCATATTTATCGAGTCCATCAGCAAGGGGGATGCTCCCTTCTAAAGGAATAGTAAATCTCCCCTCCTGAGTCCCCACTATTTCGATGGTCTTAAGCACTGAGATTAGTTCTTCTGAAGTCAGGAGCTTTTCAAATTCCCGCGCTTTTTGCTGCACTACTTTGGCATTGCTTATATCGCCAAGCATTTTTAATTTATCAGGAACGGCAATGGTCAAATCATCCAGTTGCTGAATTCCCGTACCAGCAGCGGCATTAACAGCATTTATGGTTTCCTGATTAAAAATACTTCCATATAAATCTCCAATATTAAGATCGCTCATGGAACCAGCAACCATACATTTTAAGGGATTTTCTCCATCTACAAAAAATGCAAAGGAAAAATTAAAGGGATAGAACCCATCTCCTACTGTCAATTCTGCCGAAAACCCCATACTAGGGGGCAAAGGAACCAATGTTTCAGTATTAATTGAAATGCCCAATTCAGCAGCCAGATTCCCTAATTGCACAGGACCAATAGTGATCGGTTTATCAATAGGTTCCATCGCTCCAGACATTGACAAGCCTACAGCTTCTGCCGAAGCATCCAGCTCAAATTCCATATTAAATTTCACTTTGGATTGATTGGCAATAAGCTCATTAATAATCCTAGTGGTTTCTTCCTTGTTGTCAGCACTTACTGCTTCTGCAAAGTCAATTATATTTTCAGTGCTAATATTTGGTAGCAGTGTTTTTAACTGAGCGGACATGCTTAAACCAAAGGTTCCTTCCGCCTCAGCTTCCACCATCAAAGCGCCCGTAAATTGAACATTTTCATACGGATGGCTAAGGTTTGGGCTTTTATTCGCTTTAGCCATAAGGTAGGTAGTCAATCCTACGCCAAATTGAATTTCCGGCCCCTCCTCACTTTTTTGATAGGACAAAAAGGCATCTATCATTGTCCCTTCAGGTATCTTTAGCAGGTCAATCAGACTATTCTTTATTGCGATGTCACGATTCTTAATATTGTTGTCTTTCTTTTCAAATTTAGATTGAACAAATAGAAAGAAGCCCTTGCCCCGGTCGGGTATACTTGGCAAGGTAATTTGTGGACCATCTTCTTCGGATGCCTCTAGTGAGGGTTGTTGAAAAGAGGCAAAATCAGGAAAGACAGGCTCTTTTATGCTCGTAATGGCAAATGTAAACTTGTCTACCGGAATCCAATCTGACAAAGTCCCAATCTTATCGGTAAACGCTTTCCCACTTGCTTCTCCCAAAAGGACTGACAGGTTGTCCAAATGAACTTCTGCTCCAGCAGCAAAGCCCCAATCTGCCCCCGCCTTTTGAACCACAAAAGCTAAACGACATATGTCTTTGGGAGGAGAGGCCCCCGCTTGGATGGTAGTTCCTAGCGCCAAATTATAGCATTCCTCCTCTTTTGTAATTAGTAGGAAGGATTTTTCGAATGCAATGTCATTTAGGACTGAAGGCATCCATTCCGTGCTATCTTTCCCAGAAAACCATTTTACAATGTCTCTTATTTTGACCTCAGGAAGCTCCCCTCGAAGCTCAACATCCCCAGGCAAATTGTAATTTGCCTTCAAGCTTAAGTAAGGTTTATCGAGCGGTGCTTCAGTAAAGTTAGCACTTGCACTACCCAGCATGGCAGTTCCATGAATATTACCAGAAACGGCTTCTGATTGCGACTTCTTTAAAAAGAGCTCTAATTCACTAAAACTTAGCTTCAAATCCCATAAAGCTATTTCCCAAGGCTTAGGTTCTTGAGCCATGGCAATACTTAAAGAATAGTATTGTTTAGGAGCAATGACAACACCTATATTGTCAATTTGAAGATCACTAACAGTAGGCACAGCTATGTCGATATTATCGGCATAGCTTGAGAGAAGCTGCTTTAGTGGTATTTTTATTCCCTCCTTGGTACTGGCTGTAAGGGTAAACAGGTTTCCTTCCTCATTATTTTCCTGAATGGCATTTACTTCCACTTCTTCTCCTGCTAAAGTAAGCTGGCCGGAAAGACTGATTTCAACCTCTGGGTTATTAAATGGATCAGAAACTTTAAAGTTGGCAGATAGCTTATCGATGCTGAATTGATTGGGCCATACTTCCCAATTCAAATTGGGCATACCTATAGCCACATACACACAAGAAACACTTAGAGAGGGATCTTTTACCAAATTTAAATAAGCACTTTTAACCCCTAAGCCACCAAAGTCTCCATCCTTTAGTTCGGTAGGTAAAAAAGAATTCCCATTGTCTAGGCCCATTAAATCCCGCAGATCTTTAAAATTCTTGATAGGGGTTTTAGAAAAATCACCTACAATGCTAGCTTCTTCTGTTCCTGGGAGCCTCAATATGGTGATTTCCAAATCAAAATTATTGGCACTAGGGATCTTAAGGGAACCTGTAAAAGCGACGGTAGGTAAATAAGTAGGCATTTCAGCAAAAGTTTCCCCGGAGATCGGACTGTAAATCCGCAATTCATTTGCTGAAAGTTGCAAAGTGTCCCCCAATTGAAGGGGACTAATTTCCAGGCCTGCCTTCAGGTTAATACCTGGAGGTATTGTTTCTGCTGACCAGGGAAATTCATTTGCGTCCAAGACAGGCAAATTCGACAAATCGGAAAATATATTAATAGTGCCTTGCAACTTCAGCTTTATCGATATGTCGGTGTAGGCATTGAATACACTATAGAAAAAACCATCTGGCTCTAAGTCAGCCTGAAAGTTAATTCCCGGAGACAAGGATGCCTCCCCTTTTTCTATTGTGGTTGAGGAAATGTTAATTAGGGCGCTACTTAAATTCAGGTCATCAAGAGGAGAAGGCAGAGGATCATCAAGTTTGTCCAATCGTGTTACGGTTGGAAGATCTTGAAAACTATCGGAAAATTTCCAATCCTCAGGCAAGGTATACTGAACGAACAATTGGCCTTGACCTTCTATCAGTTCTAGGGTGCACATGGCGTCAACTTCCATATTCCCGAAAGGCAATTCAGATTTACCAGTAAGGATTAATTTATTGTCATTAGGCTCGCCCAAAACCTGGGCTTCAGTGATTATAAGTGGGGATTGTTCATAAACCGAAGTGATGAGATATTGAATGCTGCGGTCTCCATCCACTGAAGTTAAGGTATCAGTTGTAATGATAAGGGTTTCTTCGTTTATCGGAAGAAGGGCTTGCAAAGAGCTCATTGGTTTTTTAATTAAGTGTTTTTTCAGAAAATCAAACAATTGAAGAAAACTGTTCGAGGTACTTTTTTTGTTTATCGGTTTACTTGCATTGCACTTAGCGATTTAACCCGAAATATGCAATAGACATTCTATTACGTGCTGAAATCGCTTTAAAATCAGCCACTTCGTTGCTGTTTTCAATTTCACAATAGCGGTGCTATGCTATAATCTCCAAACAGTCTGATTTCCTTGCGATTGCAACACTTCCCGTAAACACGGGAAATCCTATTACATAATCCGGGTTTAAGAAATGGGTAAAACACACCAATGCCTTCACCACGACGGAGGGAGTCTACTGACTTTCCTTTTCATGTATTTTTATTTTATAAAACAGGAATATCGGCGGGCTTTGAGTACACTACTAAAACAATAAATTTCACTTGAAACATCAGAGATCTTGTAGGGAATGATTGTGAAAATTGTGAACTTTAAAAGTGCTCAGTTTACTGTATATACCCTTTAATCCCCACTAATCTAACTAAGTTTTTTCTGATATTGAAGGACTTTTGGGGATTCCGTATTAAAAAATTTGGTTTTTACACCTTTACTATACCTAAAATACTGAAAAAAGTATCTACACCTACATATAGATAAGTAGATTTTGTCAGCATTGTTGCAGAAATATGGCAACAATGCCGCCAAAATCAAGGTGTGTATAATCGTTCACCCCTGACTACCATATTGATTAATATGAACCTGAATTGGGCTAATTTAAATTTTTACTTGGCAGCAATGAATTCAATCTCAATTAGACAACCTTTGGCAGTGGCTAATAGTGGCACAGGAACAATGGTACTTGCAGGAAAATTCTCTGTTTGCCATTCCTTAGAAGCCACTTCTATTAGAATGTTCTTTTTTTCTTGTGTGAAATCTGCAATATAAATGGTTTGTTTTACGACATCATCTATAGTCACAGCTGCTGCTTCCATTGCTGTTTTAATATTGGACACCGTTTTACGAACCTGTTCTTCAAAGTCTAGGGCAACAAGTTGCCCCTTTTCGTCAGATGCCCATTGTCCGGAAAAAAAGTATAAGGATTTTCCTTCCTCCACCTTAACGATATGGGAAAATCCGTTATTTGATGGATTGAATAAGCCTTTTGGGTTGATAAAAGTATTATTGTCGTTTTTCATTTCTTTAGTTTTAGTGATAGCATAACAGCACAAAGAAAATACAGTTTATTCAGGCATACATTTACATAGGTAAAGAAAGTATAACTAAGAAGATTTTGTCAGCATTGTTGCAGAAAAATGGCAACAATGCCGCCAAAATCAAGGTGTGGATAATCATCAATACCAAGGGCTGGCACCCTTGGCTGATTTATTGCGCCCCGGTGGGGCTTGGTGATATCACAAGACTTTATTCGCGTCTTCTAATAGGAAATGGGTTGGTAGTGATTTTGTCAGCATTGTTGCAGAAAAATGGCAACAATGCCGCCAAAATCAAGATGTGTATAATCATCAATACCAAGGGCTGGCACCCTTGGCTGATTTATTGCGCCCCTTTAGGGCTTGGTGTATTCATAGGACTTGGTGTACATCAGGTAAAGAATGAGAAACCGTAATTCTGTACGTTGCCTTTTGTTGGTTTTTCCGAAGTACTAGCATCTGGCTTAAACAAAAAACCCCTGCACTTCCTTAAAGAAAATGCAGGGGTTTTTAAATAGTGCTGTTTTTTCTAGAATACACCGATAAAGTGATTTCCTGGTTTGTTGATTATTTTGGCACCTATAGATACCTCATTGGTTTGACTGTGAAGGATGTAAATGTTTCCATCTTGTCCAAGTGGTGAAATAGGCAAAAGCAAATCATCTCCACTTACCAAGAATCCCTGAAACTGGTTGAACCTTACATCAGGATCATTTGGAACCCCCTGTACAATAGAAGCTGTTTTTTGTTTAAGATCCATACGAACAACATACCCTTGGTCTTCTTCACCATGACGGATCAAAGCATACCCAATACCATTGCTCACATATTTCCAAGCATCTACATAAGTGTCTGTAAGCCCAAGAGCAACATCAAGACTCAAAGCATAGGTATTGTCATATTCATTATTAGATCCAATTCTCAAAATATGAGAGCCATTGCTATTTCTGGTGGTAGCCTGATAAATGTAACCATCATCAGCAAGTTGGTTCACATTGCTTCTATAACCTGAGCAATCGCCATCAGCCTGTGTGGAAGTAATAATGGTAGGGTTTTCCAATGAAGGATAATCCACAACAACAGTTTTGGTACCCAATCTGTCAAAATCACTTTCAGTCAAGCCTGTAGCAGGATCGTATTTCCTCATCCATGTTCCAATAAGTAATTTGTCTCCTGCTTGGTTTAAAACAGGGGCATCTAGTCTAAAGATGGTATGACCAGCTAGCTCCTCTTCCGCTGATAAAGGAAGTTCGTAAGTTTTGTAATTGGAGATAAGGGTCTCTTGTAAATCCAAATCCAATACAGTGGCGGTACCTCTGTAATACTGAAAATCAGCAGTGGCATCCTCAGCATTGTTTGCTACTATATTGGCTACATTTACGGCGATACCATTTTTATCCCCGTTATAAAGTTTACTCCACCTTGGAGAAGTTCCTGCATACTGAGAAATATTAACCGTAACATCTTCCTGAACATAATTGCTTCCTCCACGGATGTCAAACTTGGCATATTCACCTCCATTTTCACCTGAATAGGCAATATTAAACAAAGTACCTCCATCCTCGGAAACCTGTAATCTAGCAGTACGGTTTGATTTTACGGGTGTGCCATCATCAAACACATTAAATTCTTTATCAGGGTCTATGGCATCTTCATAGCTAATCGCATATATATTGGTACCACCGTTACCATCTCCAGGAGCGTCTCCCATAAATGCGCCAACGAGAGTTACCCATCGATCATCCTCTAATTCTTCCTCTTCCTTAGGTACTTCATTTTCATCTGTAACACATGATCCCATTGAAATCATCGCAATTGCTAAACTAAAAGCCAAGAACCTGTTGCTTGTATTGATTTTTCTAAACATCGTTGTAGTACTTCTTTTATATAACATTATCTATTTGAAATCTCCTATTGTATAATTGAACTTGACATATAATGCTCTTCCTGGTTTTTGCACCGCAAAATTGTCATAAACCTGCTTGTCGAATACATTGCGCAAATCCACACTTACTGCCATCCTCCTGTCAGGAAAAGTATAGGTAGCACCTATGTCATTGATATATTGCCTTGGCGTTCTGAAATCTTCAATTTCCAACCAGGTTGTGTAAAATCTATCAACAAACCCAAAATAATGGGACAACCTTAGCAAAGATCCATGCTTCACCACATCTCTAAAAGTATAGTCCAATGAGCTATTTATAGTAAAGAAGGGCTCGTTTGGAATCTGCTGTCCGTAATTGGCAAAGACATTTCCATTAGGGTCAAGCTTGGTATTGAATTGGGAGTTGAATTTAGAAACATTCACTATGGCCCTAAATGAATTGCCATAGGCATATTTCACCTGTCCTTCAAAACCAATGGATTTGGTTTTGCCCAGATTTTCAAATGGATTGGTCTGAACAGCATCATTGATCCTAGGGTTTATCTGTTGGATAATTTTGTCTTTGGTATCTCTGATAAAGCCTGTGCCTGAAAAAGAAAAAGTATGGGCCTGATATTCAAAATCACCAAGTATAAAACCTAGGTTCAGGTTATTGCTTATTTCAGGTCGAATACCAAGGTTTTCAACAATATTATCACCGGGGCTACCAAAAATTTCTCCTTCAAAAGGCATCCTTACCGCCTTTTCTGCTGAAGCAAGCAAAGTCAAAGGTCTGAAAATCCTGTATGAAAAAGCAGCTCCGTAGCCACTCGTACTTCTACTACTATTGGTTCGGTCCTCTACGCGAGTTGTGGTACCATTTTCTTCTACCAACAAGGGATCCATTTTTGCTATACCTTGAGAATAACGCTTCCCAAAAACGCTCCCTTTTAATTTGGACTGAAACATATCCAGTTCATAGCTAAGTGAGGTTATAGACTTCTGAAGATCACGTGTACCTATAAATTCTCTTTCAACAGCACTTTTCATAAAGTCCTGTTGGGTTCTATCAATAGAATAAAAGGACTGACCCAAAAAGAGTCTATGATTTGGGTTAATTTCATAAGAGGCCCCTGCACGAAAAGTGGCCACATTTCTATCAATATGATTCAAGGTGGGTGCACCCTGCTGAGCGCCACCAGGACGTAAAATCGGTTCACCATCCAGCCCCAAACTCATTTCACCAAACCAATTGTAATTCCATTTGACGGTATCTGAAACAACTTCACTTCTTTTACTCAAAGAGCCATTGAAATTGACATCAAAACCTTTTATCCCTAGATCCTCTTTCAAATAAGTCAGGCCAAAAACATGCGACTGAGAAGTACCGAAACGTCCTTTGTAAGGTATTGACATATATGTACCGTGCTGGATTTCATTGTAATCGTCAGATCCGGTATAGCTGATAAAAAACTGATCAGCCCATTTAACATTGGTATATCCAATATCAAGTTTCCCACCTACTGAGCGGTAGGCATCGTTAAATCGCTTCGCCCGTACATAATCATACCTTCCATTAGCAAGAATATTTCTTACAAATTTACCCCATACCTCATAATCGTTGTCTGAATAATTGTAGAAGGCTGACACCTTGGTGGTAAAACCTGTTTTTTCATCCCTGTAAGCTGCATTTAGGTTACTCTGTAGCGTATTGAAAGATCCGTAGGAAACTGAGGCTGAAAGATTGTTGACTACTCCCTTTTTCAAGATCACATTGATGGCACCACCCAGGGCATCATCTGCCAGGTGAGCTGGTATCACCCCTTTGTATACTTCAATTCGATCAATTAATGCCGGAGGAATACTGTTTAAGCTAAAGGAAGAACCATAGGTAGAAATAGAAAGTCCGTCAATAAATATTTTAACAGAATTACCGGACATTCCATTCAAATTATAATCCACACGGGAACCAATCCCTCCATTCTGTCTAACCCTGATCCCTGCAGTTCGATTAAGCAGGTCATTGGTTTGTATAGATTGAAGCGCTGCCTGCTTGGTTTCTACAACTTCCACAGCAAAACCTGCCGTTTCGATTTCAGTCTTCACCGACTGTCCTTCTACCACAACCCCTTCAAGGTCAGTTGTAGATTCTATCAATGAAAAATCAAGTTTTAATATTATTTCTTCTCTATCAATATTTACATTCTTGCTTTGGTTCTCGTATCCCATGCTTGAGAGCAAAAGCTCAAAATTACCTTTAGGCACATTCTTGATTTCATAACTTCCATCCAAAGATGAAATTGCGGTAAAAGAACTGTCTTTAATTCTGACAATTACTCCAGGGACAGGGTTTGAGCCTGAATCAATGATTTTTCCTTTTATTGTTGCTGCTTGAAGGGACTGACCAAAAGCAGCGATACTCCCCATAAACAGAAGGGAGACCATCCAGAATTGTCTTCTCAAGAAAAATAAAGATCTACTCATGTGCTATGCTTAATTACTTAAAAGCCAAATGGAAATTGCCATTGTTTTTGGTGATTATTATGATTCAAATGACACAAAAAACACTGACATTATTTAGACTAAGTCTAATTTGCCTCAAAAGTACAAAAAGCGATTTTTTTAATCAATACTTATTTAGATTAATTTTTAATAAGAAGGATTAGTGCTTCAAATTCAATTCCTTTATTACTTTAATTTGAACTTGAGACCCAGGTGCAAAGAAGACAATCATAAGGCCTGCTTGTAAGGCATATACTTGGTACATTCTCTTTCTAAGAAAAGCCCAAAAAAAGCTATTGAGAACCAATAAGGCACTGCTGTTACTACTTAAGAAAAGAACACTTTAAAACGACTTCAAGTGAAAATAAGGTAAAAGAAGCTGCTGTCTGTGTGATACAGGTCACCATTCTCGACAAGGTTAAAGGATAACTTTGTAAATGATTAAAAAATAAAATGTGAAAAACGCTTCTAACCCCATTCTTGAATTACTGCGTAGCATCTTTGGCTTGTCATTGGTCGTATTTATTCTGATCTCATTTATTGCTGCGCTTCTAATTGTTAGCCAATTGGATATTCCATCCCCTCTTCAGGAGAAAGAACAGATGGCTCAGGTAGAAACTCCAAAAGCAGATTTCCGGCTAATAAAAGAAGATGGAATTTGGCAAGCCCCTGATTGGGCTAGCGTAGAACTAGCACCCAATGCGGAACAAATTCGGTACGGCAAGGAGCTGGTCGCACATACTTCGGAATACCTGGGTCCCAAAGGAAAGGTACTCCAAATCTCAAATGGGATGAACTGCCAAAATTGCCATTTAGAAGCTGGAACAGCCCCATTGGGCAATAATTTCAGCGGTGTTGCCGCCAACTATCCAAAAATAAGGTCGCGATCTGGACTTTCGGAGGGCATACCTAAAAGAATCAATGATTGTTTTCAAAGAAGCTTAAACGGAGAAGGGCTTGACCCTGAAAGCAAAGAGATGAAGGCCATGGTTGCTTATATGGAGTGGCTTGGCAAGGATGTTCAAAAAGGGGATAGGCCTTTGGGAGTGGGACTTTATAAAGTACCTTTTCTGGAACAGGCAGCAGACCCAATTCGGGGCAAGACCGTTTATGACAATCAATGTTATAGTTGTCATGGAACCGAAGGACAGGGTTTAAAAAACCCTTCTGGAACAGCCTACCTTTATCCCCCACTTTGGGGACCGGACAGTTATAATAATGGAGCAGGTTTGTTCCGCTTGTCTAAGTTTTCTGGATATGTAAAGGCCAATATGCCATTGGGAGCTACCTACGAAAGACCATTGCTCAGTGATGTAGAGGCTTGGGATCTGGCCGCCTATGTCAATTCCATGAGCAGGCCTTCCAAAGATCTATCAGGCGATTGGCCTGACATAAGCAAAAAACCTATGGACCATCCTTTCGGACCCTATTCGGATGATTTTTCGGAAACACAGCATAAATACGGCCCTTTCCAACCCATTTTAGCTTTACAAAGATAGCTGTTCATGAAAAAAATATTAACACTCCTTATAGGTTTATTCTTTTGGGTATCGGTTTATGCACAGCAAGATTCCACGCTGTGGAAACCAACCTTAAATGTAGGACTTCGCTCTTATTTTATGCGTACTTCCTATTGGGAGGATTACAAAAATGACTACGCTTGGGGACAAATGGCTAGAATAGCTTTTACTTCCAAATTGCCCCATCACTTTCAAGTACAAGCTGAATACTTGGGATTTCTCAACATATTGAGCTCAGATCTTAGTGTCTTTGATTCCAGAGTTTCAAATTTGAACCGCTATGAAGTGGGGTTGTTTGATGTAAACCATTTGGATAAAACTGTTTTTGGCAAAATCGGCAACCTTCACCTTGATTACTTGCGGGACAACTTTCAGGCAAGCTTGGGTAGGATTGAAATAAACAGCCCTTTTATCAATGCCCAGGATGGGAGGCTGAGTCCCACATATGTGGAAGGACTCAACTGGAACCTTAGGGTAAATCCGCGGATTTCTTTTGCCCAGCATTTGATTACAGGAATATCTCCGCGATCTACAGGAAATTGGTTTGATCTGGGAGAAAGCATAGGTATGTACCCAGTAGGGCGCGATGAAAACGGGCAAGGTTCCGATTATTCCGGAAATACCAGATCGGATTTTATCAATATACTGGACTTAAAATTCAGACTTAATTCGGCCTCTAGCCTTATTTTAAACCATACATTGGTCAATAATATTTACAGTGCTTACCTGGCTCAATGGGACAAAAACTGGGAATTGCCTAACAGTTCCTTCCAGTGGATCACAGGCCTTCAAACAACTATACAACATGGAATAGGAAATGGCGGGAATGAGGATATAGCCCTGAGGTATAAGAATCCTGAAGATTTCCACTGGATACTTAGTGGAAGAATCGGGATAAAATCAGAAAAGAGCTTATGGCATATCAATTACACCAAAATGCAAGGTGAGGGACGCTATTTAAGTCCTAGGGAATGGGGAAAGGATCCATTCTATACCTTTATACCTAGGGAAAGAAATGAGGGACTCGGGCAGGTAGATGCGCTCAGCACCTATTTCCAGCATGCTTTTCCTAAAAAGTCCTTACAATTGTACAGCTATATGGGTATGTATTTTTTACCTGATCCTGCAGATGCAACAAAAAACAAATATGCCATGCCAAGCTATGCACAGGCTAATCTTGGCCTTCGGTACAATCCTAAAAAATGGATAGAAGGCTTAAACCTACATTTGATATTAATGGGCAAAACGGCTTTGAACCAGCAGGACCTCCGCCCTGCTTGGGTGTACAATAAGGTCAATCTTTTCCACACCAACCTGATCCTTAATTATACGTTTCCTGGTAATTAATCCATTAAACCCGGATTTTGTAATAGAATTTCTCCGTCCTGACAATAGTCAGGGGTGAAGCCTGTTCCGTGTTTACGGGAAGTGTTGCAATCACAAGAAAATCAGGCTGTTTGGAAATCTTAGTATAGCACCGCTATGGTGAAATTGAAAACAGCAACGAAGTGGCTGATTTTAAAGCGATTTCAGCACGTAATAGAATGTCTATTGCATATTTCGGGTTAAATTCTCCTGTGTCATTTTATTACCGCAATGATATTGTACCTACGACTAGTGGCTATAAAAAAAATCTAGACCAAAACTAGCCGCCTTATCCCTCTATTACTCTGACATAAAATCAGGTAATCCTTACAACGGAGTAAATCATCGATACACATCCTTTATAACTAGGATTATGCAATAGGATGCGTTATAGCCTGTTCCGTGTTTACGGATAGTGGTGTAATTACAAGATAATCAGGCTATTTGAAGACTGAGTCATAGCATCGCTATGATAAAGTCGAAAACAGCAATGAAATGGCTGATTTTGAAGTAATTTCATCGGGCAATAGAAGGTCTATTGCATATTTCGGTTTTAAGGGTAATTAAGGTTAGCACAAGCAAAACATTTATTTTACTTCCCGAAATCCTTACGGAATCAATACACATCCTATACTATTATAGACCATTACTTCCTATTTCATGAATTAACCCGCTACAAATCAAAAAAAGCCTTCCCATATAATGGAAAGGCCCTTTTATTATTTCTTGTTTGTTCTTATTTTTTATAAATGGCATCCGAGTTTACCTGTCCATCAGAATCCAGGTACCAGTCTAGATAAGACATTCCACCAGATTTTGCCCATTCAGCAAACCTATTGTATGCTTTTGTGAAATCCACTTTTTCCTGTGTATAAGAAATACTTTGAGGAATGTGAAGTGCCCAATTGAACCCTTTATTGCTTGTATAATATTTACCTTCACCGATAGCACTGATATCATCTGCTGTATTGAACCACTCTGTATCCATCAGGTCTGTTGGTTGTTTGTTCATAAGGTGAACTTCTCTACCTCTGTCCTGATTGATGATCATAAATGGATTATAAGGTGCAGCACCCAAATCAGCTTTTCTTATTGACTCTTTGAAAACGATTTTTACAACTAGGGTGTCGGCTTCATGTTGCGCATTTTCAGGGTTGACATTGGCCATGATCGGTAATTTATCATTTACATCATCCATAATAATCACGGTCGCCAATTTCTGCCCTTGCTCTACGCCACTTGACAAAGTTTTGATTGTCCCTGTTTTCAACCTAGTACCTTCTACACTCAGAACCTGATCAGAAGACACTCCCAACTGAATTCCAAAGCCATTGCGGTAGCCAGCACCTGTGGCGCGCACTACTGTAATCAAGTTAATCTCTTTGATACGGTTATTCCCGTTTGATATTTCGTTGATATTGTAATCTATCACCAAATCATTCAAGTCATAGTCACCAAAGCTTGGCCATAAGTCTTCAAACAACAGGGTCCCAAAGGTATTTTCTCCTAGAGAATAGTTATTAAAAGCCCTTTCAGCATCTTCAGGATATTCATCCTGGCTATCTGCAACGCCATCACCGTCTTTGTCCTTCTCATCAGAATCAATAGGAACGTAGTCAGATAAATCCACACTTGTAATAGGGTTCCAAGAAGCATAAAACATCACATCATTGAAGTCATGGTCACAACCGTTAAAATCCCTGCGAATGTCTTCCCAACCCATTAGGAGTATTTGCTCTGTGGCATCGTATAAAAACACCATTTGATCCCTTAAGTCCTCCTTATTGTTAGCTGTATTTAAGTCTTTATCTGCATAAAAAACACCATTACCATAACCTAGGCCACCTTGCCAGCCGTTTGAAATCAAAAACCAACCGATATAAGTATCTTTTTCAAAGGCTCCATCTTTTGGGCCTACTAATTTGACTTTGTCTCCAGGGCTTAATACACCTGCTTGAGCATTTGGAAAAATTATGGTTTTGTTCTTGATATCTGCAGCGGTTTTAGGTGCTTCCCCCTCCTTGTAATAATAATAACCAATGGCATTTCTATAACTTCCGCCTGTATGCACATAAGTCACCCACACTTCAGCATCTTCACTTACAAACAATTCCCTTTTGTACTTCTCATTTAAAGCTTCAGGATTTGATGATCTAATGTCCTTTCGTTCCGGGAGACTAGAGTTGATATTCTTCAACAATTGCTCAGAAATTTTGTCTGCTTCTATCAAATATTCAGGTTTGCCATTGCTCTTCCATGATCCAAGGGTAAGAAAATCTTCATTGATAGAAGCCGTTCTTAAATTTGCTTTTACCTCATCCGTTGAGAAATATTCATCAGGTAAAATACTTGGATTGGCAGCATCATAAATATAGTTGACACGTCCTCCTGAAACTGGCACAATGGCCATTGGTTCTACACCTATGTAATCAGAAGTCACAAATACCTGTTTTACATAGCTTGGAAGGTCTAATGTGGTGGCAGCACTACCCTGCTCATCTAAACGAACAGTCTGCAATAACTTACCTTCTTTCTGAGGGTTGCCATTGTATATTTTATAGACCACATTTGATATTGGTGTCTTATCCCTGCTAACAGCAGAAAGATTGAAGTCAACTGAAGTAGTAGTAGAAAAATCAAAATTTACCGGGATATTCAGTCCAAGGTTATCTTCTGGAATTACTGTTTCAGAGATTTCATTGATAGGATCGCAGGCAAATAATGTTGCCACAATTCCAAAGATCAGAAATAAGCTATTATTTTTCATATCTATAAGTTTTAAAAATTTCTCTTTTCGTATGATACAAATGTATATAGAAAGAGAGCCGAATAGGAATAAACTCGTTAGACAGGGGTTTCCAATAGGTAAAATCAATATTTCAGAAGGTGAATTGAATTATCACTAGCTTTAAATTTAATCCGAATATAGGTAGGTGCAGTCTATTTCGAGATTGGGTCAAAGGATAATACTTATGATCCTAGTTTGGTGATTTCCATCAATCAATAGGGTTGATGGAAAAATAGGGGTGTATGCATAAAAAAACCAGCCCGGAATTCTTCCCAAGCTAGTTTATATCTTAAAATCTAAACAGATTTTAAGCAATTAATGATTGTTATTTATTATCTTCTGCTACAATCGCATTGGCTGGAATGGAATAAAAACCTTCTGGTTTGGCCTCTTTGGATAAGCTAATATTTTTAAAATCAACCCTGCTCCTTTCCTCTACTACAACTCCTTCTTCAATGTTATACCAAGCAATCGAAGTAGGCAATAGGACTCCATCTACTTCTGCCCATTTATCATATCTGATAAAATTGGCTGATTCTGGCTTTTTATCAGTTCCAAAAGTTGCCTTATAGGCAAGCCAGGCCATTTTGGATGTTTCAGTATCATAATACAGATAATATTCATCGCTAGAAGAGTCACCTACCCCAGAATTAAAAGTGACTTTAATACCACTATAGTTCTTACCCAGTATCTCCTTGTCCTCTGTTTTCTTATAATTCAAACCAGGATCTGCAAGTACAAATGGCATGGCGTAAAAATAGAACATGAGGTTGTGCCTAAACAGAGGATTACTTTTATATTCTCCTTCTTTGTTCAGGGACCATGCTTTTTCTCCATCAAAACCAATATCATAATCAGAGGTGATTGTCTTGTCCATACGGCGGTGCAAATCGATAATTTGTTGTTGGCCCTCGCCGGGATCACCAATCTCATACATTAATGTCTTTTCCTTTTTCCATTGATCGATACCGCCGTGGGCTTCAAGTACTTTGGCAAAATCAGATGGATAATCGTTGATCGTCATTTCTTGTTTTGTAGCCTCTGAGGATTGCCCCTTTTGGTTTTGGGATTTTTCCTGACAGGCAGTAAAGGCTGACAGAAAAACCACTATAATCAACTTGTTCATAACTTAAAGTTTGGTTTTTATTTAATTGATATGTTTAGAATTAAATCTAAAATTACCGTTTATAGTTTTGTCAATAAGGACGCGATGACACAAAGTTATTGGGCTTTGTTTTTGGTGAATTATTCCGCTTATTTTAATCAACATATCCCCTTAGTACAGCAGAATCTTGTAACACAAATAAAATATATTCTGGGCCTTGGTGCTTATTTTCAATTGTCTATAAAAAGGCACTGATTCATGACTCGTCCTGTATCCCTAAATTCTGGCGAAAAATGAAAAACTTAAGGAATAATATTCAGATCAAATTGGGAATAGTGTTTTTACGAAAAGTATGAAATTTAAGTTTACTTTTTTTGAATTGGTAAAACTTAGTTCTGAACCAGCAGGAATAATTAATCTCTAAAAATGAAAAATATCATCTATTGCATGTTTCTTTTTAAATTGTCACAAAGGACAGCCGTTGCGATGGCAACATTTAATGATTCAGCCTTTCCAAAGGCGGGAATGGTCAATTTTTGGGTAACAATATTTTCCATCTGCTTAGAAATCCCATTGGACTCATTCCCCATAAGTAATACTCCTTCTGCTGCATCAGTAAGTTGATGCACGTTCATTCCCTCCAAAAAAGCACCATAAATTGGAATACCTGATCCCTTGAGCTTATTGAACAAATCAACATATTCAAAATTCATCCTAGTAAAAGAACCCATGCTTGCATTCAATACTTTTGGATTGTAAATATCTGCTGTATTTTCTGACAACAACAGTTTATTTATCCCATACCAATCAGCAATTCGAATGATAGTCCCTAAGTTTCCTGGATCTCTAATGTCGTCCAAAGCAAGGATCAATTGCCCTTTCTCTAAAACCAGCGGCTTATTTCCTTTCACTTCAGCAACAGCAAGTGCCTGATCATTAGAAGAAAAAGTACCCAACGAAGCCAACTCTTTGGGCTTGACCATAATTTTGATTCCTGCAAAAGTACTGAGCAGTGATGCGTTTTCTTCTTGGAATTTTTCTGTACAAAGCAAATGACTAATCGTGAAATTTGAAAGCAACAATTCCGTTACATTTTTAGCTCCTTCCACAAAAAATGCACGTTCTTGTTTACGGAATTTTTTCTGGTGCAAGGATTTAATAAACTTAACTGTATTTTTGCTTAGCATTAGTCGCGAGTGTTGTTGTGAAGAAGACCAAATATATAAATTTTCTTTTTTTGATCCATTTGTTATGGAGTTGTTCATTGACCAAAGGCCTTGAGGAAAATGAGCTATTGCTAACAGATGTAAACACCCAAGGCATTAATAAAAGTAATGCTGAGGCAATTAAAGCGCTTATCCAACAAAAGCCAAATACCAAAATTCCCCTATTAAACATTTCACCAGGTGTAATGCTATACAATCTGGGCCATGCGTTTTATGACAGCAGCAAGCTTGCTGAAAAACAATACCAAACCAAACAGGAACTCCGAAAAACTTCAGAAAAAATTCGCCAAGGCAGTACTTCCGGAAAAGTTGAAAAGAAGTACAATAAACTAAACAGTAAAATTAGTAACCTTGAAAAAAAACTGGAATATGGCAATTGGTTTATGCGAACAGGAAATCCCAAGGTGATTTTGGACAGTAGCAAGACAGCCACCTCTCGGCAGCAAATCTCAATTTATTTACAGAACAACGGTTTTTTTGATGCCACAGTAGCTACAGAAATTGACAAAAAAGCAAAAAAGGCAAAAGTTAACTACCTGATAAATGAAAACAGTCTATACAGTATTGACAGCTTAATAAATACCACTGCAGACACAAGTTTGCAAGGTTTGCTGAAAGAACATCAAAAATATTCCTTCTTAAAAAAGGGAGCACGGTACAGCCAAACCAATGTTACAAAAGAGCGGCAAAGAATAGAGGATTTATTAAAAGCCAATGGCTACTATACTTTTTCCAAGTCCTATATTGAATACAATGTTTACAAGGACACCCTTGAAAAGCATGTGGTGATCGAACAAATCATCCAAAATTCAAAGGAAGGAGAAAATCACCAGGTATACACAATAGACTCAATCACTTTTACGATTGCTCGTCCCAATGAGTTGATTCAGGACAATCAGGTGCTAACTACTTGGAAAGACATTAGGTTTTCCATGTATCAAGATAGATATTCTGAAAAAATAATCAGCTCGAGGATTTTTCAGGAGAAGGGTGATTTGTACAATAAAAATGCAGTCATAGAAACCCAACGGCAATTGGCTAACCTGGACATGTTTAGGTTTGTCAACATTTCCTTTGACACTTTAGGTAATAGTATCACTACAAAAATCTTCACCAGACCCAACCAAAAATTTCAAATAACCAATCAATTGGGAGCCAGTGTAACGGAACAACTCCCTGGGCCCTTTTTCAGTCATTCCCTTCGAAACAGGAATATTTTTAAAGGCCTGGAAATATTTGAATTTAACTTTCGTGCTGGCTTGGAAGGAGTTGCTTCTGCTACTACAGAGGGAGGGGTGTACAGAAGTCGTGAACTATCAACCTCAGCATCTATTATCTTCCCGCAGTTTCTGGTACCTTTTAATTTTGGTACTTTGGAGAAATTCGGGCAATACAATCCTCGAACTAGAACACTACTGGGTTACAGTTTCGTCAATCGACCTGAATATGTAAGGGAGGCATTAAATACAATTCTCGCTTATACCTGGGCGACCAGAAACCTAAAGCAACAATTTTCTGTCAGCCTGCTTGATGCGAACCTTATTCGTTCCAGCCTGGATTCTTTGTTTCAGGACCGCTTGGAAGAAATCCAAGACCAAGGCAATAACCTGATCAATTCTTTTCTCCCCTCCTATGTAAGTAGTATTTCAGGACAGGTCATCATCAATTTTAACCAATACGGACTATTCCAGAAAAAGGAAGCTTCACTGTGGCGGCTCTTCGCAGAGAGTGGGGGGACTACCTTCAATTGGATAGATCCAAAACGCTTTGGGGACAAGGATTTAAACTATTTCCAATTTCTAAAATTTCAATCTGATTTTAGAAAATACATTCCCTTAAACAATAGGAGCACCTTTGCTTACCGTTTGAATCTCGGATTGGCAAAGCCCTATGGCATAAGTGGTGGTGTTTTGCCTTATGAGAAATACTTCTTTGCAGGTGGTAGCACAAGCATCCGAGCTTGGCAACCCCGTAGGCTTGGGCCAGGAAGTTTCACACCTGAAACAAATGAAGATGGCACTTTCGATTATCGATTTGAACAACCTGGAGAAATATTATTTGAAGCAATGTTCGAATACAGGAGGAAATTGTTTGGCTATTTTGACGGCGCTATCTTTCTAGATGCCGGCAATACCTGGACCTTTGCAGTGGATCCCTCACGAGAAGGAGCAGAATTTAAGGCCAACCGATTTTATAAAGAAATCGCAGTAGGAACAGGCATTGGCTTAAGAATGGATTTTGAATTTCTGGTTTTAAGATTGGACATGGGAATAAAAGCATATGACCCTGCCAGACCTGAAAATGAACGTTTTATTCTAGATAAGCTTTCCTTAAAAAACCCATTGGGAGAGCCTGGACAGCAAGTATTCAATATAGGTATTGGTTATCCTTTTTAACACTTATCAATTACCCAGTTAACATGGAAAAAGAAAACAAAGAGATTATTGCGGAAAAATTCCGTAAGATACAGCAACATATTTGTGAAGCTTTAGAAAAAGGCGATGGCCCAGGTAGGTTTGAAACGGATAACTGGGAAAGAGAACAAGGTGGAGGGGGAACCACAAAAGTGCTGACCGAAGGACAGGTTATCGCAAAGGGTGGTGTGGCCTTCTCTGCTGTACACGGACCTACTCCGGAAAAGATTTTAAAAAAACTGGCACTAGAAAAAGCAGATTTTTTTGCCACAGGTGTTTCTATTGTCATCCATCCCAAGAGCCCAATGGTACCTATAATTCACATGAATATCAGGTACTTTGAAATGAGCGATGGCACTTATTGGTTCGGAGGAGGAATAGACTTAACACCTCATTATATAGATCAGGAGGATGCCAAATATTTCCACCAGCAACTCAAAGAACATTGTGATGCTTTTGACCCTAATTACTATGATAAATTCAAAAAGTGGGCAGATGACTATTTTTACATTCCTCATAGGAAGGAAACCAGGGGTATAGGAGGAATCTTCTTTGATAGATTAACTGCCAGCGAAGAAATGCCTTTTCCGAAATTGCTCTCTTTTGTTGAAGGTCTGGGTTTTTTATTCCCTAAAATCTATTGTCATTACATGGAGAAAAATGCAAATCTTCCCTATGGAGAAAAAGAACTCAGTTGGCAAGCTTTGAGGCGTGGCAGGTATGTTGAGTTTAATCTGGTGTGGGATGCTGGAACTAAATTTGGATTGGACACGAATGGCAGAACTGAAAGTATACTGATGAGTATGCCTCCAATGGCAAATTGGGTATACAATCAGCCACCAGCCGCTGGGACTAAAGAATCAGAAACGCTACAACTATTGAAAAAAGAAATTAACTGGGTTAAAGCATAGCAAATGATTGAAAGTATTATTCATTGGGATGAGCAATTTTTTCTTCTCTTAAACCACCTTCAAGCTTCCTGGCTGGATCCGGTAATGTTGGCGATTACGGGTAAGTTTATCTGGATTCCCTTGTATTTATTTTTACTGTTCTTAATTATTAAAGAATACAAAGGCAGTAGTGTTTGGTATATTGTTGGGTTAATATTGGTAATAGTCATGGCAGACCAGTTTACCTCTGGTTTTATGAAACCCTATTTTGAAAGGTTACGTCCTTGTCACGACCCACGTTGGCAGGACATTGTAATAAATTATTCAGGTTGTGGAGGCCTATATGGTTTTGCCTCCTCCCATGCTGCAAACACTTTTGCTCTGGCTGCTTTTCTACAAAAAGTAGGAAAAAAGAGCATTCCAGGGTTTCGATGGTTATTTCTATGGGCGTTTGTTGTTTCCTATTCAAGGATTTACCTTGGCGTTCACTACCCTTTAGATATTTTCGTTGGTGCCTTGGTAGGCATATTTATAGGTTGGCTAGTCTTTGGGCTTATTACAGAAGTAAGAATACTATGGAAAAAAAGAGAATCCATGGGTTAGGTTAATATCCCTTTAGAATCCTGTGAATGTACTTCCCTATCACATCGAATTCCAAATTCACAGTATCTCCCTGCTTTAGCAAATGAAAATTAGTGTTTTCATAGGTATATGGAATAATGGCTACACTAAAAAGTCCCTCTTTAGAATTGAAGCAGGTCAAGCTGGTACCATTTACACATATGGATCCTTTTTCTACTGTGACATTCCCCTTACCTGCTTCATAGGAAAAGGTAAAAACCCAACTTCCATCTATGGACTCAACGGAAAGCAATTCGCCTGTCTGATCCACATGTCCTTGAACTATATGTCCATCAAACCTACCATCTGCAGGCATACATCTTTCCAGGTTTACCAAATCCCCTTCCTTTAATCTTCCAAGGTTGGTTTTTTGAAGGGTTTCATCTATTGCCGTCACTCTATACTCATTGGTGTTTACAGCTACTACTGTTAAACATACTCCATTGTGACTAAGAGATTGGTCTATTTTCAGTTCTGAAGCGAGAGTACTTTCCATATCAAAATGGATATTGCTACCTTCTTTGGTTATGCCTTTGACTTTACCTATGGACTCGATAATACCTGTAAACATATTCCTATTGCTTTGATGACCCTTCAGCACGAATAGGTCATGGTTAACCTTATAATTTTAAATTAATTTCAGAAATTCTTTTTATCTAAAGTCTATCTCTTTCAGCAGAACTACAATATGCTTTTGCTTCGAGTGCAAGTGACTATTTGTATTGTCGGCTTCTCTATTTCAAGCAAGCTTAAAATCTGCCTCAAACTCAAATACCTGCTGATATATTCCTGTTTCAATGGCAAAGTAAGGCATTTTTAGCATTAACTTAGCAAACCAAACGGTATATGACACGCTCAAAATCATGTTAAAACTGGAAGACAGCTACTTACATAAGGGAAAAAGAAGAGAGTTAATTAGAACATTGCGTAACAAGGGCATTAGCAATGAAGCAATATTGGAGGCTATTAATAATGTGCCTAGACATTTCTTTTTTGACTCCGCCCTACTTAGCCATGCCTACGAAGACAAGGCATTCCCTATAGGTGAAGGCCAAACAATTTCTCAACCCTACACTGTAGCATTCCAAAGTGAACTGCTAAACGTTGTTCCGGGAGAAAAAGTACTTGAAATAGGTACCGGATCGGGATATCAGGCAGGAATTTTGTATTGCTTAGGGGCGAAGGTTCACACCATCGAATTCAATAAGACATTGTACGAAAGAACAAAAAGATTTTTACCTAAAATAGGTGTAAGGGTAAAGCATTACCATGGAGATGGAAGTCTGGGATTGCCTGAACAAGCGCCCTTTGATAAAATCATAGTGACTGCCGGAGCTCCTGTTGTTCCTAAAACCTTGCTTCTTCAATTGAAAATCGGCGGAGTTTTGGTTATCCCTGTGGGTGACAGAAAGCAACAGCAAATGCTTAAATTAACGAAACAAACCAGTAAGAAGATTTTAAAAGAGACCTTTGACAATTTTTCATTTGTCCCATTATTGGGAGATGAAGGTTGGGAATAAAAATACAAGGCCCATGAAAGAAGCATACAAACACGTAAAAGACTCGGAGGTCATCATGACAGAGATGGTACTTCCAAATGACACCAATACATTAAACAACCTAATGGGTGGTAAACTTATGCATTGGATGGATGTGGTAGCAGCTATCTCTGCCCAAAGGCATTCTAATTCCGTTGTAGTCACAGCTTCTGTTGATAATATTTCTTTCAAAAACCCCATAGCCCTTGGCAATGTGGTCACTTTAAAAGCGCAAGTGACAAGGGCTTTTAATACTTCAATGGAAGTTTATATCGAGGTATTCGCTGAAGATATTCCTGCCAATAAAAAGTACTCTTCACACAAAGCATTTTTCACCTTTGTGGCAGTAGACGAAGAAGGTCTACCGGTAAAAGTGCCAGAGTTAAAACCTATCAGTGAGCAAGAAATGGAGTTTTATAAAGGAGCATTGAGAAGAAGGCAATTGCGCCTGGTTTTGGCAAAAAGAATGAATCCTCAAGACGCCACGGAATTAAAATCTCTTTTTGACTTGGACAAGATCGGTCAAAAGGAATAATTTTTGTAATTTGATAAATACGCCTACTGCTACTGATATGAATTTAACAGAATTGTCGTTATTCCTGACAGATGAACTCTTTGTGATGGAAGATGAAGTCAAAGAAAAGCTTGCTGTCAATAAAATGGCCTCTAGATTGGATTTGAGCACCTCTACGGAATCAAATCAAGTTAGTGAACCGGAGTCACCTTCATTGGCAAAAGAGCATGACCCTGAGCCTATTCCTTACGAAGGAGAATTCAAAAAATCTATTCTTGTCATCTATCAAGGAGAAGAGCTAAAAGAAAGCAACCGAACATTCCTTTTCAAGGTATTTGGTGCAGTAAACCTATCGCTCAAAGACATTGCCTTGGTTTCCGAACATTCCTTAAAAGGAAGCAATGAAGACCCTATAGAGCAATTAGATCCAGATAAAATGATCATTTTTGGAACGATCTACCATCCACTAATGAGTCTAAAGAAAGACAGTTACCACATCGTTGAAGAATCAATGGCTTATTTCTTTGCCGATGATTTAGATGGACTAGAAAACAACGTATCCTTAAAGAGGAAACTTTGGGACACCCTACAAGTATTTTTCAGTATAAAACAATAGTAAAATGACGAATGAAGAGCGATTAAACATTTTAAAGCGATTTAGAATAGTAAGTATAACAGAAGGTATTTCCATGCTTGTTTTGGTATTCATCGCAATGCCATTGAAATACATATTTGATTTGCCTACAATGGTGACCTATGTAGGTTGGATACATGGAGTTCTTTTTATGGTTTACATATTGGTCATGTTCCCCACTTCTAGAAAATTAAGATGGCATTTCCGAATTGCATTGATGGGCTTGATAGCTTCAATCCTACCCTTTGGTCCCTTTTTATTTGATAGGAAATTAAGAAAACAAGAGCATATATTAGAAGATAAAATCTAATTAGAGGCCACCTAATAGGTACAATATGGCTGTCATTAGCAAAAAAAAGATCGTTTACCCCATTAGTGAAAACCTAAGGAAATACCTTGTCAAATATGGCAGGGAGGTGGATATACCCATTCACTATAAAGAATTGCTCAGGTACACTAACTCGATTGCTCTTTATGATTATAAAGACAACGACACCTTATGGGAAACGGTTTTTTATGATGAATCTGACCGAAATGAGATTCATTATAAGGTAAAGAAAATATATGCCCTGCTAAAAGCTGATGGAGACATGACAGTCATGAAACACCTGTATGTGGACCGGATAGACCTGTGCACCTATGGCAATACACAACCCTTCCGGGTGAGGATTGTCAATCGAATCAATGATAATTTCGATTATTTTTACATCAAAAATGCAGATGCGTCAAGGGTCTATGGGCTGGGGTTGGAGCATCTATTGTCACCAAACAGAATAGGTTACCTCGTTTACAGGGACACCCTTATTGAAGAACATATCGCTGGTATACCGGGCGAACAATTTATGAAGCAACAGCTTCATGATCCTATGCTGAACCCTATCCGATTATCCAAAGAATTTGTAAAGTTCAATGAGCGATGTTTTGTTCGTTTATTGGGGGACATGCACTCTTCCAATTTTGTAATTGATGTAACCCCAGACTTTGAAGAAACACATTATAGGATTCGTTCAATAGATTTTGACCAGCAATCCTATGAAGGTAAGAAGTCCATTTACCTTCCTCAGTTTTTCAAACAAAACAACGCACTTATTCAACTAGGTATAAAGCATATTACTAAGGAATCCATGGCCCAATACCAAAAGGAAGAGCGTGCACTGATAGCAACAAGATTGACCAGTTCTCCTAAAGAAATTACGGATATTCTGAATAGTATGGAGAAAGATGTTCTTTCCAAAGATTCAAATATAGAATCCCTTAAAAATGAATTGGCCAGGCATTATAATAACCCGGCATTCCTTCGCTGCAAAAACATGGGTGCGATTTTGAGAATGAGTTTAAATCAACTGATCCACAAGTAATAGTAGCTACATATTTTTTTGATTAAAACACCACCTTTCTTAAGGTCTAGATTGAAATATATTGGTCTAAGATGTCCTATTGACTGACCATTACCTCAGTTAGGGTTTAAATGTGTCTTAACTTTTACGCACACATTACGAATAGCCCCCTTCTAATGGCGCTGAACTGATCTTCTTCAAGCTTGTAAGAAAGGGTAGCCGTAAGTTTAATTACATGACTGAAAGCCAAAAAAAGCAGGCTAGCTTAACTTACTCTGACAACATCTTCATAGGATCTGATTCTGGGTTAAAAGAACCTGCTATTTCTAAAAGATATTGCAATGCTGTCCTAAATAATTTTTGATTTATCATTTGGTCTGTATTTGGATAGCAATTAGGCATCTTTTAAGTAGCTTAAGAAAACAGAACCCCCTGTACTACATTCTGGGGTGGTTTGTCGGGTTCGATAAATGGACTATCAAGCCATTTTTGCAGTTCGATTTTAACAAAAATATTGAGCCGGATAAAGGCGACCAGATTGGATAGGTGCCACCCGAATTTTGCTGTTGCCTTCATGACTTTGAGTAGAAGGATGGTGATCAATGCCGTCCATATCTGGATCATTACCGCATTTTTGGAGGTCCCGATAAAGGTTTTGATATGCAATAGTTGTTTAATGTCCCGAAAAAACACTTCAATTTCCCATCTTGATTTGTAGAGGTCCCCAATGGTCTGCGCTGCCCAAGCAAAGTTATTGGTAATCAGTTCTATGGTCTGCCCGTTTTCCTCATCCCACACAGCCACTCTTCTAAGCCTTCCAAAATATTTGGCTTTGGACTGTGGGTTGGTCAGTTCGATTTCTTCGTCTTTGAGCACATGCTGGGCGGTTGTTGTGGGAAGTTCCCGTTCTTTGATGGAACTGAAAGCAAGGTTGCCTTTGTGTCTGATCACGAAGAACACCCCCTTGCTGTCCCAGACGTTGAGCATAGGGAAGTCATTGTAATACCGGTCTGCGACGATCACCGACCCTTTTTCCAGGGGGATGTTGTAAGCTCCCTTATTGTCACCGACACTCCCTTCGGTAATATTCACGTAAACAGGGAGTTTACCGTCATATTCCAGCAGCGTATGCATCTTTACAGCTCCCTTTTTGGTACGGAAAGTAGCCCAATCAAACACCGAAAGGCAAAGGCTAATCACTGTGGCGTCCAGCAAATAAACAGGAACCTTGATCCTGAGTTTGGACCTCTTGACAGATGCCTGCTGTCCTAAACTTCCCAACAGTGAATAGTAAAGGTCCCTGAAAAGATCCGAATCCCTTCGTTTGTTTTGATAGCTGATACTTGATTTGGATGGAGCTTTGGTAATGCCAAGATGGTTAAGGTTCCCAGTGGCAGACCGAAGCCCATTGGAAATATCCCTTACCGATGTGCTTTTGGCAAAATGGCAGAACAACATCGAAACCAGATGCGTCCAGCTGTCAAATCCCTTGCAACCCTTATCTGTTTGCTTTTCTTTTACCAATTTCTTGAAAATTGAACGGTCAATCTTTTTAATAATCTGTGAAAACAATGTAATATTACACATGAGAGGTTCTTGTTTTTTGGTGCAAACCCAAAATAACTATTTTGGGCAAAAAATGGGACCTCTCATTTTTTATTTAGGACGCTATTGAAGATATTGATATTTACCTGCTCAAACTACATAGATTGGCATAGTTTATGGACATCTATTGACCAATAACATTGAATTTTAATTTAAAGTAAAAATTGGATATTATGAGCACTAAATCAGAAAAAAGAGTTTTTAAGAAACTAGGATACAATAAGGATGAATCCGAGAAAATAGTGGCTTCATTGAATCA
The DNA here is from genome assembly GCF_001050135.1 of Cyclobacterium amurskyense. Taxonomy (GTDB): domain Bacteria; phylum Bacteroidota; class Bacteroidia; order Cytophagales; family Cyclobacteriaceae; genus Cyclobacterium; species Cyclobacterium amurskyense. Next base: position 690,206 of record NZ_CP012040.1, read on the forward strand.
ACTTTTAGCCAATTATCATGTACACTATCAAAAATTAAGAAATTTTCACTGGAATGTAACTGGAGGTGATTTCTTTGATCTTCACGAGAAATTTGAAGAATTATACACAGAATCATTTGCAAACATTGACCTTATCGCGGAGCGTATAAGGGTGTTTGGAATGACACCATACAGTTTAATGAAAGACTATCTTCAAAAGGCTGATATCAAAGAAGTTGGGACAGACCTAAGTTCAAGAGAAATGGTCAATGAGGTACTCAATGATTTCCAGATTTTAGTAGATAACATGAACGATTGTGCGATAAAAGTTGCCGACTTGGGTGACAGTGCCACTGAGGACATGTTGATTGCCTTTATAAAAAGTGTAGAACTTCATCACTGGATGCTGACCTCCTTTATGAAAGAATAAAAAAAAATCCCCGAATTAATCGGGGATTTTTTTTGCCTATTTTTTTATTAATTTCAAAACATGGATTGTACAGCCATCTTGGATCAATCAGGGACATCTTTATAGAATACCGGAAAGGTCTTTTGACCTATTTTGATCAATTCGGTTTTAATAGAACCTTACCTCACAATTGGGTAATTCAGCTTGAAATTTCTCAACATTTCTAGTGCTCAACCTGGTATTAAAACAAACCAGCTTTTCTAAATTCAAGAGATGAGTTATTTGCTTAAGGCTTTTAACACTTGTACTTGCAATATCCAGAGACCTCAAATCATAAAGCATTTCCAAGCCTTTGAGATTTGAGATATTCGTACCTGCCAAATTCAAATGCTTAAGTCTTGTTAGGTCACTTAAATATTCCAATTCGCTTACAGCCGTATTTGAAACATCAAGCGTTTCCAACATGGATAAAGGAGAAATAACTGACAAATCCCTGAATGGTGATTCAGTAACTTGAAGCACTTCAAGTTTTTCCAATCTGGCAATTGCTGATGGATCCTGAAGAGGTACATTTTTGATGCGTAATTCTTTTAAATTAAAGAAAACTAGAAGTGGTTCTAAATTTAAAATATTGTCGCCAGCGATTTCCAACTTGGAACGTGAAGTAGCTTGGTGCAATGCCCAACCATCTGGATTTTCTTTTAGCTTATAATACCGAGAAAACAAGCTCTTCCAATCCTGACTCAGGTTTTCCCACCAAGACAATAATGCCTCCGTTCTAAATATCACATTGGTCTGCGGCAATAAACTAGCAAGTTCTTGTACATCCCATTCAGGCACCTTTGTGTTGTCAAGATTAATAAAATCCAATGAAGGTAGATTTTTCAGTGGTTCAACTGATTCTATATTGGTTCCTTGGAAAGAAAGGCCTTTCAGACCTGTAAGTTCCTGTAGTGCTTTTAGGTTGGTTACAGCGCTGTAATCTCCACGAATATGCAACAAATTCTTCATCTCAGCCAACGGTGAAAGATCTTCTACCATTGTGTTTTCGAAAGACAAATAGGTGATGCTTTTAAATTTAAGCGCTGGTCTTAGGTTCACTACCTTACTATTGTCTAGGTTCAGTGAATCCATATTTACCAAAGTAGAAAGTGCTTCAATGGTAGGGTTACCTTTACCTAATGCTGGCAATTCTTCTACAAAAACCTGATTCCATCCATCAGGTAATGTTTGCCACCAAGTTTGAAGGTTTTCTACATTATGAATTAATAAAATACCTCTATTGCTTCTTACAAATATTTCAGCAGCATTTTCAGAAATACTTGTCCTGTCAGCATATATCCTTTTTATAGATTTTGATCCATTTATAGGGTCAAGCTGACTGACTTCTGTTCCGTTGATATTTACCCTCCACAGAGAAGGTAAAGATGCCAAAGGAGACAAGTCAAGAATATTGGTCTCTTCGAGATTAATCTCTTCCAATTGTTTTAACTCAGATAAAAAACCAAAATTGATCAAGTAGTTACCCTGAATATCGAGTTTTTTAAGTTTAGTTAAGTTTTTTAAATTTTCAATATTGTTGAAACCACTTTCTTCCAAGTCAAGGACTTCAAGCTGACTAAAGTTCTCCAATACGCCGAAACCTCTGAGAGGTGCTTTGGCTGCTTTAAAGGTTCGAAGATTCTTTAAACTCGTTAGTTCATCAATATTTGTCACTTTGGTTCCTGAAATATTTAGGAAATTAAGCTTGTCTGAATACTTAATGAATTGAATATCCTCAGTTGGGGTATAAGAAATATCCAAGTAGGAAAGAAAGGTAATATTACTAATCGGACTAAGTTCTTTGATCTGAGTACGGCTAATATCAACATATTTCAAATCCCTAAATACATGAATAGGGTCTATGTCTACCAACAATTTATTGCCTGAAAGGTCGAGTGTATCCAATGCAGAGATTTTATACAACATATCGAGTTGTACAGAATCCTCTGTTATGTCAAACTTCTCTCTCAATAATGTTTCCCATTCGAGCGAGAGTGTACTCCACCATTCCAATAGCTCTTCGTCCCTACTTAATTTTGTCGTATAAATACTGGCAATTTTAAGTTCATTGGAATTTCTGTCCAAGTTGATCTCAACGAAACGGAGCTTGGTGTTTTCTATCTTTTCATTCTCTAGCCCAAGGCCTGTTAATGTTCTATCGAGAGAGATCTCGAAAAACAGATCTCCATTGTCATTTTCTTTAGGTTTTACCTCTTTGATTTTAAATTCAAAGGCGGCATCCTTAAAGAAGAACTCAATGTCTTTTAAATAGGAAACGACACTTTTGTTGGTGATAACTTGCCTATCCAAAAGCAGATCGTCTTCAATCTGAACATTTTCATCTCTAAAGATTTTCTTATAACTTTCTCTTATAATTACATCTTTATCCCTGGCAGAGGTTTCGCCACTGCCTACGGTATTCAAAAAATATTGTAAGAAACGAACTTGATCTTCTGCCTGCTGGCTAAAATCTTTGATCTCCTGTTTGGTATATCCCCCGATATCCTGAGCCAGAATGGTTGGGGCATAACAAAAAAATAGAATCAGGAGAAATGCATTTACTTTAATCCCTGTCATAGATGTAGTTCAATATAATTTCTTTGTCACCTTCCTCCAACTTCATTAAATTGGCAATCAACCAACCTGTATTAAATCCGGGTCTATTGAATTGGCCCAATTCAAAATACCATTTATCTATTTGAAAAAAGTGGAATTTAGTATCTTTCACTGTTTCAAATTTCAATCTTTTGTTTTTTATTTCGAAAAGAAATAAAGTTAGGTAATCAGGTTGAAAACCATCCGGTGTATAAGACTCCGGTTTCGGATTATCTACGATAGCTTTCCTTAGGTTCATAAAACCCAATTCATGACTTAAAGGGTGAAGAAATTTTTTCTCGTCGCCTTTGGGTTTATCAAATACTGCTGTAAATGGAGGGAAGTTTACATTATCAATGACCCACTCGTAACCCAATCCTTGCGGCTGTAACTTCAAAAACAGTACCACATCTTGTCTTTTACCATTATAAGTAAAAACAGTATTGAGTTCTGCGAACCAATCACCTCCATGAAAGTTGATGTATTGCGGGTAAACTTCGGATGTCACATGACCTATAAACTCTCTTTTAAGGTCGTTGCTTATCCCAGAGGTTTCGTTATCGAAGAGGATATTAATAAAAGATTTCCTAAGGGCTAGATCATGGTATTTATCATCCCCAGGGTAATATCTTACATCTCCTTCTTTGCTTTCCTCTGCATTAAATCTTCTGAAAAATTGGTTGACTTGTTTGGTGGCGGCAGCAAACCTGCCATCATCAATAATCCGGCCGGAGCTATTAAATGTTTGCCCCGGCGCGGAAATATTTGATAAGATTATGGTAATTAACGTAACAAATACTATTCTCATGCTGATGTTTCAGTCACTCTCACATCTCCCAACAACACATCCCAGAATTCAATGGTTCTACCAGAAATTTGGGTTTGTTTTTTCTCCACGTAGATTGTAATATCTTTCTTTGTGGTATCTCTATAGTTCAATCCTGCTTCTTGTGAAGTTCCTTCAAACCTTTGATAGATGGTAATTACACCTACATATCTGCCATCAGGTTGTCTTTCAAGATCAGAGATATAATGAATATCATACCAGCTGATGTTCACCCTATCATAATTCAAGGCCATCAATCTTTCGAAATACCTTCTGATTTTGTAATAGGCAACTTCATTGGTATTGACTGATGATACACCCATTTCAGCATCAGGAGCAAAAAGCTCTTCAGCTCTATCCATTACTCTAGTAGCTTCAGAAAACTGTGTTTCTTTACTTCCGATGATGCTGATGTATTTACTTAAATCTTTAACTTTCTCTAAGGCAAGGGAATCAATGGCTTGCTTTCTTTGAGGACTGATGCTTTCATCCTGAGCGAAAACAGAAATGCTTGTAGCCAGGAAAAAGATAAGCAGGGATGGAATATATTTTTTCATAATAACTTACTTTCTATAGTTTTTTAAATTATCTTCTTCTTAATTCTAATTCGGTAACTTTTCCGGATCCATCCATTCTGATATCGCTGATAAAGTTCAGATTTTTCTTGGTGTCTTTAAGATAGTTAAGGTACCTTTCGATGGTTGTTGGTTCATCGTAATCTTTTCTTCCAGATTCTTCATGAATTACAATTAAAACTGGTGTGTTTTGGTTAGAAAACATTCCCAACGCTTCTCTTATTGTGTTATTGGCACTTTGTACATTAGAAGCATTCGCAACTGCATTGAAGTAATTTTCCAATTTACCAACAGCAACTTCTTCAGCAGAAGGTTGAGGGGCTGGTTTTGGTTGAGGGGCTGGCTCTTCTACTGGCACTGGTGCTGGTGGAGCCTCGACCACTTTTTTCTTGCTCTTACAAGCTCCCATAGCTAACAAAACAAATAGCATAACAGTCAATGACCGTGTCAAGGGAAATTTTAGGTTCCTTTTTTTCATAAGAATTGAATGGTTTTTAGTTAAGTGTAAAGACCTTATCCGAGGTTGAAATTAATATTACATCATCTCATAACCCCTAAGCTTTTACGTTGTTGTAGATGATTGTTTTAAGTGTTTTTTAAAAATAATTAGATTTTTTTAATCTGCACAATTTAAGCAATGAACGGCACTAAAGTTGATTTGTATTTAAATTAGTTAAAATTAACGATCTCGATTATTTCAATTAAACCTTCTCAATTATAGGTAATATTTTTTTAAAACGCACAATTGTTGGGAAATTGACCGCATAATCATATAAAATGCTAATATATCATTATATATCGAATTTTAAGAAAGTTTTTTTTAACGGTAATTTCTCTATTTAATCGAATATTTCAGCAAGCTTTCTTTCCAAAGATTTGCCTCTTAAATCCTTTGCCATGATATTTCCTTCAGGATCTACCATGTAAGTAGCTGGTATGGCATTGATCTGATACTTGGCTGCGGCCTCTGAATTAAAATACTTGAGATCAGAAACCTGGGTCCAGGTCAAACCGTCCTCAGCTATGGCTTTTGTCCACATGTCTCGGGTTCTATCTAGAGAAACACCATATACCTCAAAGCCATGGTCTTTGTATTTATTATAAAGTCTTACCACATTTGGATTTTCATCCCTACAAGGTTTACACCATCCTGCCCAAAAATCTATCATCACATATTTCCCTCTCAAATCAGAAAGGTTTACCACCTTTCCCTCAGGATTAGGAAGTGAAATTTCAGGAGCTGGCTGCCCTACAGAAAGCGCTCTCATTTCATTTAGTTCCTGCTTCCAGGTACTGATTAATTTCATTTCTGGATATTTGTCTCCCAAAGCAAGCACAACGCTGTCTATAAAATTAAAATCTGTTCCAGGGTCCAACATTCCTATTCCTGCCAAGGCAGCAAAACTTCCTTTAGACTCCTGAATAACAGACTTCACTTTGTCGGCATGGTTTATTCCCATATCAGTATACTGCTCACGAATTTCCTGAACTTTATCCTGATTTTTCTCAGACATGGCTTCGTAAAAAGCGGAATTCATAGCGTTCGTTTCTTCCTGATATTTGAGGGCTAACTCATCTATTTCAAAAAGCAACTGACTGTCCTTTGAACCAGAAACATCAAGTTTTTCCGTTTCGAAATTATATTTAACTTTAACATCTTCATCAAATAAAGCCAAACGGATTGTTCTTTCTCCAAATAAATCCAAATCATAAAAATTTGGCTGATCTACGTTGATCTCATAATCAAAAGAACCTCCTTTGCCTATGACAATTGTGTCAAGGACTGAAATCTTGTCTACATCGTACTTGGATAAGATCACATCTCCCTCAGGTACATTTTCCAATTTACCAGAGATGGTCACTTTTCCATCAAAGACTTCTTTCTTTTCTTCTCCACATGCGGCAAGCAAAATGCCCGCCAATCCTACTGAAAATATACTTTTGGTTAAGAATCTCATAAAATTAATTATCCAATAACTCTGTTAAAATTTTATTAGCAACTTTTGGGTCTGCCTTACCTTGGGACTTTTTCATAACTTGCCCCATAAACATACCCATAAGTCCTTTTTTACCAGACTTGTATTCTTGTACTTTAGCCGCGTTTTGAATCAATACCTCTTGTATCACGGACTTAATAGAATCCTCATCACTGTCCTGAATTAAATTCAATTCTTGAGCGATCTCAAGTGGTGTTTTCTCAGGATTACTGATTAACTGAGGGTATAATTTTTGGGTAGCCACTGTAAAGCTTACTTTCCCATCATCAATCAAGGCTATTAATGCAGCGATTTGTGATTCCTTTAAAGGGAAGTCCTCAATCTTCAACGTCAATTCATTCAAATAAGATTTAATTGGGCCCATCATCCAGTTGGATGCCGCTTTAAAATTATTTGTATGGCTACATAAGGATTCAAACCATAGGGCTATTTCCTTTTGGTCGGTTAACACGCCAGCATCGTATTCAGGAAGTCCGTAAGTATTAACGAATTTATCAAACAATTCACGTGGAAGAACCGGAAGTTCGGCTTTAATGGAAGACAACCATTCTTCAGAGATCACCACAGGGCTCAAATCAGGCTCAGGAAAGTACCTATAATCATTAAGGTCTTCCTTAGTCCTCATACTTGCCGTTAATCCGGTCGTCGCATCAAATGTTCTTGTTTCTGAAATGATCTCCTCTCCTTTTTCAAGTAGCCCTATTTGCCTGTTATATTCATGCTCAATGGCCCTTGCAACGTTTCTAAAGGAGTTCATGTTTTTCACTTCCACCTTTTTCCCCAACTCGGTTTCACCATTAAGTCTAACAGACACATTGGCGTCACATCTTAAAGAACCTTCTTCCATGTTTCCATCACAAACATCAAGATAGACAACCAATTTCTTTATTTCTGACAAAAGGTTATAAGCTTCTTCAGAAGAGCGCATGTCAGGTTCTGTAACAATCTCGATCAATGGCACACCAGCCCTATTGAAGTCTACAAGTGTATCCACCTCCCCAGCAAGGTGCATGGATTTACCTGCATCTTCTTCCATATGGATTCTGGTTAATGCTACATTTTTTTTCTCCCCACTACTTAAAGTAATAGGAACAAAGCCACCTACACAAATAGGATTTTTATCCTGTGTCAGTTGATATCCTTTTGGCAAATCTGGGTAAAAATAATTCTTACGGGCAAATACATTCCTCCTTGTAATGGAAGAATTACAAGCCAGTCCCATTTTCACAGCATACTCCACTGCTTTTCTATTTACTTTTGGCAAGGTGCCAGGATGACCCAATGTAATCACCGATATATTGGTGTTAGGCATTTTCCCATAGCTATTGGCATCAGAGGTGTACATCTTACTTTTAGTAAGCAATTGTGCGTGGACTTCCAATCCTATCACCATCTCGTACTTATCTTTGAGGTTTTCTGCCATTAAGGTAGTGGACTTCTCTTCAATCATCTTTAAATTATTACAGTTATCGTTCCAAATTGTCCAGAATTAGTCTTAGACAAAAATTGAAATACGCTAAATTATTTCAAGGCTTGTTCAAGCAATATTTCAGCTTTTTCTAAAGCCACAGGCAGTCCTGAGGAATCTTTACCTCCTGCTGTCGCATAAAAAGGCTGACCTCCGCCTCCACCTTTGATCTCCCTGGCTAACTCTTTTACCATTTTACCAGCATGGAGACCTTTCTCTTTTACAAGCAAATCGCTTACCACAATTGCTAATTGTGGTTTACCATTTATATCTGCTGCTAATACTGCCACCAGGTTATCAATTTCATTTTTCAATTCAAAAGAAAGCTTTTTGAGGGCCTCAGCATTAGGCAATTTAATCAATCCTAATATTAAGTGGTAACCGTTGAAGGATTTTACCTCACTTTTTAACATTTCTTTAATTTCTTCGGTGGCTTTTAGGTTCAAAGTCTCAATTTCTTTCCTTAAAGCAGCTCTTTCAGTCATTAATCCTTCAATTGCACCAACGAGATCTCTAGGATGTTTGAGTGTTTCCTGAACATTTTCCAATAATTCAAACTGCCGTCTGACATACTCCTGAGCTCCCGAAGCTGTTACCGCCTCTATTCTCCGAACACCTGCTGAGATAGAACTTTCAGAAATAATTTTGAACATTCCTATTTCCCCTGTGGCATTGACGTGCGTTCCTCCACACAATTCCACACTATAGCTAGGGTCAAAAGTAATCACCCGAACTTGCTCTCCGTACTTCTCCCCAAAAAGAGCTGTTGCTCCCATTGCTTTAGCCATATCTATTGGGACATTTCTTTTCTCATCCAGTGAGATATTTTCCCTGATTTTGGCATTTACGATGTCTTCTACCTGAAGAATTTCCTCTGCTGTCAATTTTGCGAAATGAGAGAAATCAAATCTTAATATTTTCTCATTAACCAAGGATCCTTTTTGTTGCACATGCGTTCCCAGTACCTGCTTCAAAGCGGACTGTAAAAGGTGAGTGGCTGTATGATTACTTTTAATCAAACCACGCTTTTTGGCATCTACGAGGCAGGTAAAATCTGCCTCAGGATTTTCAGGCAATGCCTCCACCCAATGAACAATTAGGTCATTCTCTTTTGTGGTATCAACGACCACAATGCTTTCTTCATCGTTCGAAAGGATTCCAGTATCACCTACCTGCCCGCCACTTTCGGCGTAAAAAGGTGTTTGAGTCAAGACCAACTGGAATCTATCTTTACTTTTATCTTTAATTTTCCTGTATTTAATGATTTGAGCAGTTGCATTTAAAGCATCATAGCCTATGAATACTGAACTCTCTTCCTCATTGACTGTAATCCAGTCACCTGTTTCAAGTTTGGAGGCTGACCTAGACCTGTCTTTTTGCGCTTTCATGGCCAATGTAAAGCCATTTTCGTCTACGCTAAGCCCATTCTCTCTTGCGATTAGAGAAGTAAGGTCTAAAGGAAAACCATAGGTATCATACAATTCAAAAGCAACTTCACCAGGTATGGTGTTTTCATTTTTGCTTTCAAGAGATTTCTGAATGCTCTCAAGGTTCTTCAATCCTTTATCCAAAGTCCTCAAAAAGGCCAACTCCTCTTCCTGAATCACTTTTACAATAAAGTCTTCCTGCATTTTTACTTCTGGGAAAAACTCACCGAATTTCTCTGACAATACCGGTACCAATTGGTATAAGAATGGTGTTTTGAGATCCAAAAAGGTGTATCCATAACGAACCGCTCTTCTAAGTATTCGCCTAATGACATAGCCAGCCTTATTATTGGAAGGCAATTGCCCATCGGCAATGGTAAATGAAATAGCCCTGATATGATCAACAATTACACGAAATGCTATATCGGTTTTTTCCGCTGCTCCATATTTGTAACCAGATATACTTTCCATTTTAGCAATAAATGGCTCAAATAGATCCGTATCATAATTGGAAGACTTCTGTTGGATTACCCTAACCAGCCTTTCCAATCCCAATCCAGTATCTACATGCTTTGCAGGTAGTTCTTTTAAATGGCCATCTGCAAACCGGTTGTATTGCATAAAAACCAAATTCCATATTTCTATTACTTGAGGATGGTCCTCATTGACCAATTCTCTACCTGGGATTTTTTGGATTTCCTCAAGAGAACGCATATCGAAATGTATCTCAGAGCAGGGCCCACATGGTCCTGTTTCGCCCATTTCCCAGAAATTGTCTTTTTTTGAACAAAAAAGAATACTTTCTTTATCTACCAACTCTGTCCAATAATCAAAAGCTTCTGTATCTTTATCTAATTGATCCTCTTTATCGCCACCAAAAACAGTGATGTACAATCTATCTTTTGGCAATTGATAAACTTCCGTAAGTAACTCCCATGCCCAGTTGATCGCTTCCTTTTTAAAATAATCTCCAAACGACCAATTGCCCATCATTTCAAACATGGTATGATGGTAGGTGTCCACACCTACTTCTTCCAAGTCATTGTGCTTCCCTGAAACTCTTAGGCACTTTTGACTGTTAGTAACCCGAATATGATCCGGGGTTTCATTACCTAAAAAATAATCCTTAAATTGGTTCATTCCAGCATTGGTAAACATCAATGTGGGATCATTTTTCACAACTATTGGTGCAGATGGAACAAACTGATGCGCTTTAGATTGAAAAAAATCAATGAAATGGCTTCTTATTTGTTTGGAATTCATGTTTATTTACCTTAGAATGAATTACTTGGAATATTTAAAGTTTTTGAATTATCTTTGTAACCAAACTCCCAACTATCTACTTCCCTACAAAGTAGCTTAATCTCCTGGGTTTTTTCGGATTACAAAATTAGAAGTTTTAACGTACTATTTGTTAAATGAGTAGAATAAAATATTATTACGATCCCAAAACCTGTAAATACGAAAGGTATGTTAAGAGCAAATGGGATGTAACATTGAATGTTTTAGGATTTCTATCCCTTTCTTCAATTCTGGCAGTCGGTATACTTATTGTTTTCCACTATTATTTTGACAGTCCAAAAGAATTGATCTTGAAAAGAGAAAACAGGGAGCTTAACCTCTATTATGAACTTCTTGAGAAGGAAGTAGCTCAACTGAACACCATGATGGCGGATCTTCAGGAAAGAGATGACAACCTTTATCGTGTTATTTTCGAATCCGAGCCCATTCCGAGTTCAGTCAGAAATGCCGGCTATGGTGGCTCTGATAGATTTAAAGACATAAAAGAAAAAGGTCTCAACCAAGGCAAAATGATTATATCTGTTGCCAATAAAGTAGAAACCCTTAAAAAACAACTTTTTATTCAGTGGGAATCCTACAATGAATTGTCTGAAACAGCACTTAACAAAGAGGAATATTGGGCTTCCATCCCTGCCATTCAACCTATACACAATGAAGAATTAAAAAGGCTTGCTTCTGGTTACGGCATTCGATTACACCCTATTCTTAAGGTGAAAAAAATGCATACGGGAATTGATTTCTCAGCCCCTAAAGGTACGCCTATCTATTCTACAGGTGATGGTGTGGTAGAAAGTGTCAGGACGGAGTTTGGAGGCTATGGAAAATCTATACAAATAGACCATGGATTTGGCTTTAAAACAAGGTATGCACATATGAATGATTTCAATGTCAAGACTGGAGACAAAGTTAAAAGGGGGGATAAGATAGGTACTGTAGGTAACACAGGTTCATCCACAGCTCCCCACGTACATTATGAAGTGCACAAAGATGGTAAATATGTAAATCCGGTCAATTACTTCTTTAAAGATCTAGAACCTACCGAATTTGATAAAATTTTGGAACTGGCTTCAAGAGAAAATCAATCCCTTTCTTAAGCGAAATTTAAACCCGAATTATGTAATTGAATTTCTCCGTCCTGACAATAGTCAGGGGTGAAGCCTGTCCCGTGTTTACGGGAAGTGTTGCAATCGCAAGAAAATCAGACTGTTTGGAGATTTTAGCATAGCACCGCTATGGTGAAATTGAAAAAAGCAACGAAGTGGCTGATTTTAAAGCGATTTCAGCACGTAATAGAATGTCTATTGCATATTTCGGGTTAAAAATAACAAAAGCCCTTTCCTCTATAATTGCAGGAAAGGGCTTTTTATTGCATAAAGTCCAATTTGATCGGTTTTATCAATTAATAGCAACATTTGCTTTCTATATAAGGGATAATTTTTATATTTTTGATTAAAAAATACCTGAAAATTGCCATACAAAGAAAAAGATATCGAAAAAAAGTATTATTCCATCGGGGAAGTAGCTGAAAAATTTAAGGTGGCCACTTCACTAATTAGGTATTGGGAAGGAGAATTCGATATCATTAAGCCCAAAAAAGACAAAAAAGGAAACCGTAGATTTACCATAGACGATATTGAGAAGATTCGGTTAATTTTTCATTTGGTGAAAGAGAAAGGTTATACGCTCACAGGTGCCCAAGAAATTATCAAAAGGGACATGCATAAGGTCCAGGATAAAGCAGCAATGATCCAAAGACTACATGAAATCAGAGGTTTTTTGACAGAAATCAAAAATAATCTGAATGATCAAGCAGCCAAATAATGAACTCCTATACAAAGTAGGATTAGGCCTGATCCCTAAGCTAGGACCTAATATCTACAAAAAAATCATCAGAAACTGCGGTTCCGCAGAAGCTTTTTTTAATATGCCCCGAGGTAAACTGGAAAGGATTCAGGGAGTTGGGCCAAAGTTACTTGCTTACAGAAATCAAAAAGCAAAGTACCTATCTGAAGCAGAAGCGCTGATCGATACAGCAGTCCAACATAAAATTCAAATTCATTGTTTTATGGAGGAGAATTACCCAACTCGATTAAAATCACTTCCAGACGGCCCACCGGTACTTTATAGCAAGGGGGAATTAACCCTCAACCCCAAAAGAACTATCGGGATAGTAGGCACAAGGAAGGCCACAGATTATGGTAAAAACATCACCCAACAAATAATAGAGGAGTTGTCAAGGTTCCAACCTACAATTATCAGTGGTTTGGCTTATGGAATTGATGTAGAAGCGCATAGGGCAGCTATTTCCAGAGAACTGCCTACCATAGGTGTTTTGGGCTCCGACCTAAACACCATCTACCCCTCCACCCATAAAAAAACAGCTGAACAAATGATGGAAAACGGTGGCTTACTTAGTGAGTATAAGCTTGGTACTGAGATGAACCCCGGTAATTTCCCGCAAAGAAATCGCATTATTGCAGGAATGTCGGATGCCCTTGTAGTGGTCGAAGCTGCAAAAAAAGGAGGTGCTTTAATTACAGCAGAGATCGCATATAGCTATAACCGTGAAGTATTTGCGGTCCCTGGGAACCTGCAGTCAAAATTCAGCGAAGGGTGTAATGACCTGATTAGAAACATGAAAGCCGGTATTTATATGAACTCCAGAGAAATTGTTGATTCTCTATCATGGGACATGGATGCCACGCAGTCTTCAACCAAGCAAGTTTTACCCGACCTATCTTTACTCGATCCACTTGAGGCCAAAATCATGGAAAGAATATTTGACAAAAAGGAAGTAGAAGTAAATTGGCTTAGTCACGATTTAAAATTACCTATCAGCACTCTTGCTGTCAAATTGCTCAACTTGGAATTTCTTGGCTTTATCAAGGCTTATCCAGGGAAAAAGTACCAATGGCTTCAGAAAAATTAATAAAAAGAATGCCCTATTACAGTAGATGGTGTTTTTTGATTATATTAGAATAAACCGACCAAAACTTAAAAAAATGAAAAAGACCCTATCCCCAATATTGTTCTCTTTGCTTATACTCCTAAGTTGTGAAACTGAAAAAAAAGCAGCAATTAATGATCTACCTATGCAAATCGCGCATGCTTATGGCTTCGACCAATTGGATGATGTCCAATCCATCTCCTACACTTGGAATGTAAGGAGAGACAGTGCAACAGTAATGGTTAGGGATTGGGAGTGGGATCTTGTTAAAGGTGAAGTCTCTTATTCCGATGCTGACACTAGTGCCACTTATCTTCTTTCTGAAAAAACGGATCAAATCAAAGACATTGACCATAAATTCATCAATGACAAGTATTGGCTATTGTATCCATTTCAATTGGCTTGGGACAAAGGGTTCACAACTGAAATAACGGAAGACCAAACCTCGCCAATCAATAGCACTCCTACCACTAAACTCACTGTACTTTACAATAATGAAGATGGTTATACTCCGGGTGATGCCTATGATGTTTATGTAGACGAAAATAAAATCATCAAAGAATGGGTTTTCAGAAAAGGAAATGCCGCGGAAGGTAGGGCATTTACTTGGGAGAATGAAAAAGATTTCGGTGGAATCAAAATAGCCCTTGATCACCGAATGCAAAATGGAGAAAAGATCATTTGGTTTACAAATGTTGAAGTAGTAAAGAAATAGCGCATCTCCATTGATTAATATTAAACTCAGAGGCCTGAAATAGCGGAGAAAATACAGGTAATTTTAAATTACCTTGCTAGCAACCATATTTCAGGCCCAGTTTTTAACCTGACATGCAACATGTTATTAAAGTAACCTAGTACTTCTGCATTGCCCACAAAATAGGTGGATGGAAGTGAAACTGATCTATTCCAACTATCGAATACCAAGTCAGAAGATTTCACTTCAATTTCCCCGAGGTTATTTTCAGAAAGGTTGAGAATTGATTTATGGCCATAACCAATGGTATGATCTGGCAACTTAATTCTAAACCAATCCCCACTTTTACCTAAAACATCAAATAAGGTTTCATTGGGATAACTAGAAATAACCTTAGAACTAAGGTTTGGTGAGGCACGTAAATTCCCGCTCTTAGCTAAAAACACACCTTGTTCTTTCAATAACACACTGTCAGAAGCTACAATTGGAATACTTTTTTCTAGAGACTGTAAGAAAGGTAAAGGATTTTTCGCACCTCTTCCTCGCGAGTAAACTCCAAAGTGCAAATGTGGAGAGGTGGTTCTGGCGTTGCCTGTATTTCCCACAGTACCCAAAGTATCTCCCAGTTTAACTCTTTGCCCGGCCTGAACAAACTGACTATCAAGGTGAGCATAATAATAATTATAGCGTCCAGTATTAAGCCAGACCACATTTCCTCCAAGTCGGTTTTGGCCTGCTTTACTCACCCTTCCCCTTGCTACTGCTAATACTGGTGTTCCTCTTTTGGCAAATACATCTACACCTTCATGTCGCCTTGACCCGCCAGCTCTGGCATCTCCCCAAAAACTAGCAATTTGACCTGAATGCATTTCCGAAATCGGAAAAGTAATGGAACCGGAGACATCAATATTTACAACAACCATTCCTCCTTCTAGCAACTCAGGCTGCACTCTGAGAAGATGCTCACCATCTTCCTTTACGGTATAAGCCAAACTTCGGTGATCATTAGAAAAATAAATTTGAGTATAACCATTACTCGTCTTCCTGAACACATCTAGGAAGTATATGGATGTGGTATCACTGAGCATTTGGGCATTGATATTTACCTGACTACCTTCTTCTACTTTGTACTGCCAAAATAAAGCCTCAGCTTTCCCAGGATCAAAATAGGTCATCTCAGAATGAGGGATTTCTTGAGTGCTTAATTTAAAATCAATAGGTACTTTACCATTTTTAATCCAAGTCTTGGCCAATGAATAATCTTGCAGACCAGCCTTATCCAAAGCTTTTACATAGGATTCATATGGATTCTGATTATTGAAAAGTTTCTCAGTATGACAAGAACTGAGGCTGAAAATAAAAAGTGTGAAACAAAAGATTTTAAAAATTCTCACATCCTCAAAATAACAAAAAGTCAATAACAAGTTGGAAGATAAGTTCCAACTTGTTATTGACTTTATTATGATAAATAATGAATTAAAGTGTTTTTTGACCTTCATGCTTACCTTCCCTTATTTCTTCAATTATTTTCTTATTGAAAGCCTCAAGATCTTCAGGGGATCTGGAAGTAACCAATGCTTGATCGCAAACACATTCTTGATCGTACCATTCTGCACCTGCATTGATTAGGTCTTGTTTAATCGACGGAAAAGAAGTCATTTTTCTTCCAGCCAATGCACCTGTCTCTATCAACACCTGTGGTCCATGACAAATTGAAGCGACTGGTTTACCTTTAGCAAAAAAATCCTTAATAAACTGAACAGCTTCCTTATTCCTGCGTAATTTGTCTGGATTAATTACTCCACCAGGAATTAAAACGGTGTGGTATTCATCCGAATTGGCTTCATCAACTGTTTTATCTACTTTAAAATCACTTCCCCAGTCACCATCATTCCAGGATTTGACGCTCCCTGAATTTGGAGAAATCACTTCCACTGTAGCGCCTTGATCTTCCAAAGCTTTTTTAGGAGAGGTAAACTCTACTTCTTCAAATCCATTCTCTGTAATTAAAGCTATTTTTTTACCTGATAAGTTACTCATAATAATAGTTGGTTTAATTTTACACTAAATTTTAATGAAAAAGTTCAAATTCCATGCTAAACTCCACAAAGTGGAAAAAATTTTACTTATGAGTATTGACCAAGAATTCGAAATTAAACCCGGATTATGGAATAGGGTTCGTAATAGCCTGTCCCGTGTTTACGGGAAGTGTTGCAATCGCAAAAAAATCAGACTGTTTGGAGATTTTAGCATAGCACCGCTATGGTGAAATTGAAAACAGCAACGAAGTGGCTGATTTTAAAGCCATTTCAGCACGTAATAGAATGTCTATTGCATATTTCGGGTTAAAGTTTATTGCTTGGAAATCCCCCTATTTTGTAGTGAATAAAAAAAATGGCAAAAAAAAAGCCCGGTTAAAACCGGGCTTACTATAACTTTAACGATGAAATTCTTATACGTAATTGCTTAGCATCACTGGCATAACCAGCATCAGAATATCTTCGTTCTCATTTAAATCTGAAGGAAGAATCAAACCCGCTCTGTTTGGTGCACTAAACTTCAATGTCACCTCTTTAGCTGAAATATTGTTTAGCATTTCTACCAAAAATTTAGCATTGAATCCGATTTCGATGTCTTCACCTTCGTGTTCACATGACAATCTTTCATTGGCCTCGTTTGAGAAGTCCAAATCTTCAGCTGATATCTGTAATTCACTACCTGTAAGCTTCAATCTAACCTGGTGTGTGGTTTTATTGGCGTAGATAGCAATCCTCTTTAGGGAGCCTAAAAACTCCTGTCTGTTGATCACCATATCGTTGTTATTGTCCGCAGGAATTACATTTTCATAATCTGGGAAACGCTCATCGATTAACCTACAGATCATCTTGATATTATTGAACTTAAAGTAGGCGTTACTGGTGTTAAATTCAACACTTACTGGTACATTTTCAGTAGGTAGTGTTGATTTCAATAGGTTGAGAGCTTTCCTTGGCACGATAATGCTTGTAGCTTCAGGGGAGGCTATATCCACTCTTCTATATCGAATCAATCGATGTCCGTCAGTGGCAACAAATGTAGTATTGGTGCTACTTAGATTGATAAACACCCCTGTCATAGCAGGTCTTAACTCATCATTACTTGTAGCAAAAATGGTATTAGCAATCGCACTACTCAAAACATCGGTTGACATTTCTACTGTAGAGGCATTGGTAACACTAGGAATTCGAGGAAAGTCCGTTGCATTTTCTCCTGCCAATTTATAACGTCCATTGTCGGAACTGATTTCCACACTATAGGTTTCCTTGTCAATACTAAAGGTTACTGGTTGTTCAGGAAGGTTTTTAAGTGTTTCGATCAATATTTTTGCAGGGACTGCAATATTGCCGTCTTCTTTTGCCTCCACCTCAATTTCTGTCATCATGGATGTTTGCAAATCAGAAGCTGTAACCGTAAGCTTGCTGTCCAATATTTCAAAAAGAAAGTTCTCTAAGATAGGCACAACAGGATTGGTTGTTACCACCCCATTTATTGCGGAGAGATGCTTCAAAAGTGAGGAAGAAGAAACAATAAATTTCATATGTATGGTTTTTTTAATTCAGTCACATTAAAAATTATCGTAGAATCCACGATACAATTCCGTAAAGCCAAATTTAGCGTTTTTAGTCATTGCTTTTAAGCAAATGAGACACAAATTTTAATTTCGATGGATTTAACAGGGTAAAGTTATAAATAAAATTACAAATGCCCTCATTAGGTTTTGATTTGATAGGATAAAATTAATTTGATTTTCCAATAATGGTTTTTATTCTTTTCATTTAGCGTATTTCCTTTTCCTGAAAACCTGTCTAATCCAGCCTATAAGCACAACTACCAACACAGGAATCACAATGTTGATTAACTGCCACATGGATTTCTGCTGTTTAATTTTAACTTTATTTAATGGTCTAATCTCAAAACTTTTGGTCTTACTAGCGATTATGCCTGTTGGGGCCACCATATAATTAACTGTGTTTTGTAAAAAAGTTCTGTTTGCAGTGTTACTTTCGGAAAAGGGATTGACACCTAGTGGAAGCGGTTGTTCTTCCTGGGGCTGTATCCAACTTTTTATCACATCTGCATCTCCGGAAACAAGAATTCTCCCTCCTTTGCTTTCTGGTAAAAACTTATTTTTATCAAATTCTTCCGGTACAAAACGATTTTTGAAGAATGAAGTGAATTGTCCTTCTAGTAAATATGCCAATGGAAGACTTCCACTATTGAAGGATTTGACATCAGGTTCGTTTGCCATGTCTACAAAAGCTACACGAACAGGAGCGCTTTGCCTTTTGCTATAATTGCTGGAGAAAATCAAAGGAGTCTTTTTTACAAGTTCTGCTTTTACAGTATCAATCGTACTCACGAAACGAAACTGAACCTCATCCAAGCCTTTGGTAATAGGGTGACTTGCCATTTTTCCTGCCTGCACATAAAATGGCCAAGGAAGTGGTACAATTTGAGGCTGGTTGCCAAACTCACCTGAAACCACCGGGAAATAACCGAAATTCAAATCCTGAACAAGATCTTTATTTATGCGCACACCATAGCGGAACAATAGATCATCCAGACCGGTATCAAAAGGCATTGCCACTGTTCCCTTACCTCCTGCTTCTTCCATGTTTACCGCCATCTGATCAAGCATAAACAAAATATTACCTCCGTACATTAAAAATTGATCGAGCAGGTACTTTTCCCTCTCCCCATAAGCAGACTTGGGACCTGCCACAATCAACACCTCAAATGTCAGTAAATCCTCCACACTTTTGGCTTGGTCAAAAGGAACTTTATATACCTCAAAATCTTCATTTAGCGCTTCCACCATTCCATACCCCTCATCCTCAGCCATTTCACCTTGACCAATAACTATTCCAATGGCACGCTTGTCTCTAGTGTACAAACGTTTAATCGCTTGGCTGATTTCGAATTCAAGGTTTTCAATAGAGAGATTAAGTGTTTCTTCAGGCCCCATTCCAAGTTCCCCTTTCAGCAATAGCACACCCGTTTCTTTAGATGCAGAACGAAGAACAATCCCCGGAAATATAAGTTGAGTAGACTGGGTGCCATTTTGGTTGCTATGCAAATTGGTAGGGTTAATTCCATAATCTGAAATTTTTAAAATATAGGCCTCACTTTTCTCAGCGACCATTTGCAATGGATCCAAATAGTTGATTGTTATATCTTCTCTACTATAAGAGCGAAAAGTCTTCAATGTCTGCTCTATATTTCTCTGGAAGCGTTTCATCCCAGGAGGAAGATCATCCCCAACCAATAAAATATCTATTTCCAATGGTCCGTCCATCTCCTCCAGTACGTCCAGAGTAGCCTGCCCTATACTGTATTTACCCTCCTCAGTCATGTCCAACCTGAAAGACCACCATCTTTCCAGATTAGCAACTGAAAACCATATCAGCACCAAAGCGATTGCCCCATACAAAAGGGACTTGTAATTTCTATTCATCCCTATTGATCAAAACCCAAGAACACACCAAAAAGGTAAGTATCATTCCCAAAAAGTAATAAATATTTTCGGAGACAATAACACCTCGCCCCATTTGTTCATAATGAAAATCGGTACCCAATCCTTCCAACAAAACAGCCAAATCACCTGAAGTAAGCGATGCCATCGCTCCTATCCCACCATACAACAAGAAGGAAATGAACACTGCTATTACGAAAGAAACGATCTGATTGGAAGTAATGCAGGAACTAAAAAGCCCAACAGATGCAAATAGTGCGCCTACCAAAAACAAACCAATATAGGCACCAAAGAACCCCGCACTGTCAATATTCCCTATAGTATCTCCAAGTTGGACGATACTGAAATAATAAATCAATGTTGGGATTAAAGAGAAAAATAAAAGCGCCAAGGCAGCAAAGTATTTGGCGATAACTATCTGAGAACTGTTTAATGGGGAAGTTTTAAGCAACTCCCAAGTACCCGTTTTTCTTTCCTCAGCAACCATCCTCATGGTAATGGCTGGCAGTAAGAAAATGAAAACAAAGGGGGTATAACTAAACAAAGGTTCAAGATCTGCATAACCATATTCCAGCACACTTGTACCTGGAAACACCCACACTATCAAACCCAAGGAAATTAAAAATACAGAGGTAATCAGGTAGGCTGAAAGGTTACTAAAAAAAGCATTGACTTCCTTTATAAACAGGCTCCACATCTCTCTAACTTTTGGTTAAGCTATAAAAGACAGATTCCAAGTTTATTTCTTCCTGGCTAATACTCACCAAGTTCAGGTTATGTTTTTGTATCATCTCGAAAAGCTCAATTCTTAATTTCTTAGGATCCTTGCAAGTTAGGGCTAGCAAGCCTGGCCTTTTTCTATCCAGGGCACTAAAAGAAAGCCCTGTTAACCAATTGTCCTTTATGGTTTCCTCTGTTTCCAGTAAAACTATGGATTTTCCAGTACTGGCTTTCAGGTTTTGAAGTGAATCTTGCGCCACCAGTTTGCCTTTGTTGATAATGACTACCTTATCACATAGGATTTCAACCTCCTGCATGATATGGGTACTTAAAATAAGCGTTTTGTTTTTGCTAATTTCTTTAATTAGATGCCTGATTTCCACCAATTGGTTGGGATCCAAACCGGTAGTTGGCTCATCTAAAATAATTATTTCAGGATCATGTACCAGACTCTTTGCCAAGCCAACCCTTTGTTTGTAACCTTTAGACAAGTTACCTATTCTCTTGTGCCGCTCTTGGCTAAGCCCACACTGCTCCATCACAATCTTCACCCTTTCATTGCGAACATTTCTCTTCATCTGATAAAGTCCACCTATAAAGGATAAAAATTCGGGGATATACATTTCCTCATACAAAGGATTGTGTTCAGGCAAATACCCTATCAATTTGCTAATAATTCGGGAATGCTTTTTTACCGAAATGCCGTTGACCAAAGCTTCACCGGAGTCAGCCTGAAGAAAACCTGTAATGATTTTCATAGTGGTAGACTTACCAGCACCATTTGGTCCTAAAAAACCCAACACCTGTCCAGGATTCGCTTGAAAACTGACATTATCGAGAACCAACTGGCCCCCATAACTTTTTGAAAGTTGTTGAATTTCTATGGACATAATTCAAATGCTAATCAAACCTGGCAAAGGCATTAACACTTTTAATAAGGAGCTATTGTTTATAATTCTAACGGTATTTCTCCCTTATTCTTATAAAAGGAACGCTCAAATAAAAGATAAAATTATAACCGAACTATGCAGTAGCCATCTTTAATTAACAGGAATTCAATTGCATAGTTCGGATTAAAACTTAGGGTTCTAAAGCTTTTACTCCTGGCAACACTTTACCTTCCATCAATTCAAGCAAGGCACCACCACCAGTAGATACGAAAGACACTTTTTCACCATAGCCAAACTTATTAACAGCTGCAGCGGAATCACCACCGCCAATAAGCGTAAAGGATCCATTTTCAGTAGCCGCAACAACTGCTTCGGCAATTGCCTTTGTACCTTTTTCAAAGCTACTCATTTCAAAAACTCCCATTGGGCCATTCCAAAGAATAGTCTTAGAGTCTTTAATGATGTTGGCAAATTTAGCTTGTGTTTCAGGCCCAATATCTAATCCCATCCAACCGTCAGGAATTTGTCCTTTTTTAGCTGTACTTTGCTCAGCGTCATTGGCAAAGTCAGTAGATATAACAGTGTCATCCGGCAAGATTAGATTTACATTTTTTTGCTTGGCTTTTTCTAAAAGCTCCAGCGCAAGGGGCATTTTATCTTCTTCCAATAAAGAATCTCCAATGGTTCCTCCCTGGGCTTTAGCAAAAGTATAAGACATACCTCCACCAATGATTAAATTGTCAACCTTGTCAAGTAATTTATCGATAAGTAGGATCTTGTCCGAAATCTTAGCTCCACCCATGATGGCAGTGAAAGGTCTTTCAGGTTCTCCTAATACTTTTTCGGCGTTTTCTAATTCTGCCTGCATTAAATAACCTGCCACTTTATCGTTAAAAAACTCAGCTACAATCGCTGTAGAAGCATGGGCCCTATGGGCAGTTCCAAATGCATCATTCACATAAATATCACCAAGACTGGCCAATTTACCTGCAAAATCCTTGTCTCCTTTTTCTTCTTCTTTATGGAAACGTAAGTTTTCCAAAAGCAAAACCTCTCCAGCATTCAGGCTAGTGGCTAATTGAGTAGCCTCATTACCAATGCAGTCCTTAGCAAATTTTACAGACAAGCCTAGTTCCTTATTCAACTCGGTAACGATATGTCTTAAAGAAAATTTATCTTCTGGTCCGGATTTTGGCCTTCCAAGATGGGACATTAAAATAACCGATCCACCATCTTTAAGGATTTTCTTGATCGTTGGCAAAGCTGCAGCTATTCTAGTGTTGTCTGTGACGGTATATTGATCATCAAGAGGAACATTAAAATCCACTCTTACAAGTGCTTTTTTACCACTAAAATCAACATTATCAACTGTTTTAATTCGATTGTTCATGCGTTATAGGTTTAATATTATCTTCAAAAATAAACATTTTATTTGGCAGCAGCCCGCCTTAACCGGTCATTTATCGCTTTCCCTAAGTGTATTTCGGGCAATTCTTCAGCTAGAATCAAGCTTGTATCTGTTTCGTCAAGTCGACGCATTGCAGAAAACAAATTCCTGGCTGCCTCATCAAAATCTCCAGAACTACTTAATGCCACTTGATTGGACGCTGGGACATCGGAAAAGGAACGTTTAAAGGAAAGAATTGCAAAATCTCCCTTTTCAGACTGATGCTGTTGCATTAGCTCATCAAGATCACCTAAAATCATGCGTTTTCTTGGCGCATAGTGACTTTTTAGCATACCGGGAGATTGTGGGTTACTGCTTGATTGAGGTAAAATAAGCACTTTACCTACTATTTCTTCAATGGCACTTACTGAAATTCCGCCAAGACGGTAAATGATAACCTGTCCCTCCTCCATACCTACAATGGTACTTTCAAGACCGACTTCACAATGACCTCCATCCAAAATATAGGCCAGCTTATCTCCAAGGTGATCCTGAACATGGCTTGCACTAGTCGGGCTAATATAACCAAAAGGGTTTGCACTTGGAGCAGCCAAAGGAAAGTCTAAGCGCTCTAATAAGCTTAAGGTAAGGGCATGATTAGGCACCCTAACCCCTACTTTCCCCAAACCGCTAGTCACCAAGTCAGGAATTATGCTTTTCTTGGTCAGCAATAAAGTAAGGGGTCCTGGCCAAAATGCTTCAGCCAAAGCTTTTAGCTCCTCTGGAATAGATTCCACATAATTATACACCTGATCTATTCCGGCCACATGTACAATTAAAGGATCAAATCTAGGTCTGTTTTTAGACTTAAAAATTTGTACAACGGCTTTTTCATCAAGGGCATTGCCTGCGAGACCGTAAACCGTTTCGGTAGGAATGGCTACGAGTTCTCCCGATGCCAATAAAGCTGCCGATTTTTCAATGTCTTTTCCAATCTCAGCCATTATTCTTTACAGAATTCGTCTAACCAATCTTTAGCCTGAGTATAACCTAGGGTAAGGGCTGTCTGCAAGTGCTCACAACCTTCCTCTTTTTTACCCAAAGCGCTCATCTCAGTCACTCCCAATAGGTAAAATGCAGCTCCATTTCTCGTATCAATCTTCGTCAACTCTTCAAGTGTAGCAATGGCATTCAGAGGATCGTTATTCCCCAGAAGTGCTTTGGCTTTATTGAACAATACCTGTGGTTGCTGAGGATCAGCATGCAAGGCTTTGTCGAAGTCTATCAGGGCATCATCGTACATCTCTAGGCCCAAAAGGGCCAATCCACGATTGTAATAAATATCCACCTGATTAAAATCAAGCCCGTTGGCCCTGTTATAATCAATCAAAGCATTTTTATACTCCTCTTTTTCCATGTATACATTCCCTCTATTAAAAAAGGGCTTGTAATTATTTTCATCCAATTCAATCGAGCGGGAAAAGGATGCTATTGCATCGTCCCATTTACCCGTTTGGAAGAAGATCACACCTCTGGCATTCCATGCAGGAGCATGTGTCGTATCGTTTTCCACCAATCTATTTAGGTGCTCAATTGCGGTATCAAAATCCTGTTTTTCCAAGGCTCCAATGCCAGCTTCGAATAATTCCTCAGAAGTTGGTTGACAGGAAACAAGAAGAAATAGGGCTATGATGCTACTCCATATATTTTTATGCATTACACTTTTTTTTGCAAAGATAAGGATTCCTTAGGGCACAATCCACAAAAGGTTAGAACAAAAAGCAAGGACATGATTAGATCCTATAGCAGGATTTCAGATTTACTGGTTTTTTCTAGCATTCTCAATATCGAGTCGTTAAATCCAACCAATTCGGCCGTCATGTCAAAACCTATCCAAGCGAGGTCTTTACTTTCTGGACTAATCACCAGTGGTTCATCCATTTCAGCCTCAATAAGAAATCTAACATCATAATGAAAATGTCTTTCCTCTTTATTGTTTTCAGGAATCACATGTCGATCAAGATCAAAAATTGACTTGTCTACCAATTGAATAGATTGTAAGCCACTTTCCTCTTTTGCTTCTTTGAGTGCCACCTCCACCAGGTTCTCATCTCCATCTGCATGCCCTCCCAATTGAAGCCATCGTTGAAGTTTCCTATGTAGTGTTAACAAGGTATGGGTACGCCTTTTATTGACTATCCAGGCAGAGGCAGTAAAATGCCCCTTTTTTCTTTCTCTTTTAAATGCGTCTGGGTCGTTTAAAAGATCCAGAAAAGCAGGCACCATGGCTTTTTCCTCCTCAAATGGTGTCCTGTAATTTTCAATCAAGCACTTTAGATTTTCTCTGTCCATATACTAATTTGCTTTGAATAATTTATCCATAAACTGGTCAAAAGGTTTGGCATCGTGGTATTGCCTATCGGAATACAAGGTCACCAAAACTTTCAGGTAGTTGGGTTTATTGTCAAGGTAAATTTTTTCTATACTTACATTACCATAGCGTTGATCTATTTTATCCGAACTGGTGTCCACCGAAACCAAAGGCTTATAATACAGCTTTTCAGTAGTACGCACCTGCTCATTGACCTCGTCAATTTTACGATCCATACTTACCATCCTGTACCCCAAACCCAATGTTCTCAAACCTAGTCCGAAAAACAATTTAGGGAAATTTTCAGGATTGAATGGTGAATCGTAACTAACAGCAAAACCATTGGCATAAGAAGTATGAAATAGGTGAACTTCTGGTTCCTTTACAATCCCGGCTTTTTTCAAATGGTAATTGTCATAAACCATTTTCAGCACCTGCTCACCTTCTTCCGCCGCCAACCAGGAGATAACTTCCTGCTCCTCATTTTCAGAGCGAGTAAAATTCTCCCTAATAACTGCCCGATTGGCATTACCAGTAAACAGTTTACCTATTAAGTCTTCAATAAATTTCATTTCTTTTTGATTTTACCATTTTTTTCGGTGGAAATCAACCCCTCATCCTCCAATTCTCTAATCAAACCTACAGAAAATTCATCTAAATTTTCTCCGATCTCAGAAAACAATTCCTTTAGTGAAAACGCCTCTCCTGCTGCTAAAGTTTTAAGTATTTTATCAATCAATTTTTTTCTGACAATTGCCTTATTAGTTTCTTTTTTATTTTGAACGCAATTGTCACAAATACCACAGGAAAAATCACCTTTCTCTCCAAAATAGTTTACAATCTGTAGCGTACGACAAATTTTATTGTTTTTAGCATATTCTATGATTTTCTGGGCTTTCTCTATGGCCTGAGCTCTTCTTTCCCCTATTCGCTTTTTATTTAAAGGCAAAGATCCCGCGTCAAGCCTTGGTGTAATAAAGGTTATTTGAGGCTGATCTTTTTTTCCGGAAAAATCCACCAAACCAAGCTCATCCATTTTTTTCAACATCCCAACCACCTCTTTCTCGGTAGTATTCAACAATTGGGCTATTTTGCTTTCTTTAATTCGGATATAATTCACAAACAACTCTCCACCATATAACCTCAACAAAAGCTTTATCAAAGGGTCCAACTTTGCATAAGCAATCTGCGCCTCATACAACTTGCTTTGGGAGACCAGAAAATGCAAGGTTGAGGGAAGGAACACACTTTCTGAAAAAAGCAAAAAGGCTTCTTCTTGAAGAACTTTTATGGCATTGTATGTAAGAGGAACATCCAAATTATAGGCTCGGGTAAAATCCAGAAAATCAAAGTCAAAACTTGTCATTTGAGCACTACCTACTGCCAACCTGTAATAATTTGCCAGGCATTGGTACACTCTTTTTAGCAAATCCTCAGGAGGGTATGCTATTTCTGCCATTTCGGCCAAAGAGATGCAGTCCATTTCCCGAACCAAAAGAACAGCAAATGCCTTTATCCCATCTCTTCCTGCCCTTCCTGCTTCTTGGTAATAGTTTTCCAGGTTCTCAGGGAAATCCAAATGAATAACCAGACGTACATTCGCCTTATCTATCCCCATACCAAAGGCATTGGTGGCCACCATGACGCGTACTTCTCCCTTGATCCAGTTGATTTGCCTTTCATTTCTAATCCCCTGATTCAAACCAGCATGGTAATAGGTTGCAGAAATCCCAAGCTGCTGTAGGTGCTGAGCAGTTTCCTTGGTCCCTTTCCTGCTTCTTGTATAGATAATGGCAGTGCCGGGCACCTTTTGAAGAATTTCTACTGCTTTCTCCAATTTATTTTCCGCCCAACGAACGGAGTAAGACAAATTATCTCTCTTGAAAGATTTGACAAAAATAGATGGCTCTTTAAGCGCTAATTTGTCAATGATGTCCTCCCTTACCTTAAGGGTAGCCGATGCTGTAAGCGCGACCATCGGTACTTTTGGAACTAAAGCCCTAATGTCAACTATTTCCAGATAGGAAGGTCTAAAATCATAACCCCATTGAGAGATGCAGTGGGCTTCATCCACTGCGATGAGGTTTACATTCATTTTTTTAAATCGCTCTATGAAAAGCTCCGTTTTAAGCCTTTCCGGAGACACGTATAGAAACTTATAGTCACCGTATATGCAATTGTCTAAAAGGGTGTCAATTTCTCTCTTATGCAAACCTGAATGGATGGCCATGGCTTTAATCCCCCTACTCTTCAATTGATCTACTTGATCTTTCATTAGGGCAATTAGGGGACTTATCACGAGACACAATCCTTCTTGCATCAATGCAGGTACTTGAAAACAAATTGATTTTCCTCCACCTGTAGGCAACAACACCAAGGCATCTTTCCTTTCTGCTATGGCAGCAACTATCTCCCCCTGAAGCGGTCGGAAATCCTGGTACCCAAAATATTTTTTCAGGATGGCTAATGCTGAAGTATCTACCTTATCCATATTGCGGCTATAAGTCCTTTGGCATGTAAATAATTTTTATCCAAATTACGCTTCATCAATCCCAATCACAAGGAGGAACCCTTATTGTTGAAAGTTATTTTAATGGCTCCCTCAGAAAATGGTTCTTTTGAATCGTATTCATCATGACTCCTCCATTTTCCATTTTTCCAGAAATACAATTGTCCATGGTTCAAATCTTTTGGTTGAAATGTATCTTTATCCAGACAAAGGGTATTTCCACCTGGTAAGGCAACTATATAATTATCAGCTGCTTTCAACATAGCAAGTTTACTGACAGGCATACCCATTTTCTTAATTCTGTGGGGAATCACATTGTACTTTATTTCAGTCGAGTCTGCTTCCCAATCTATTGAATACAGTTGACCATTGTAAAGATAGTCCAAAACCGCTCCATTCTTGAGATCATATATCACCACTTGGTCGTTTGAAACCCTATCAATCGTCAAATAAAGCCTAAATCCCCCCAGCACAAAAACCAAACAAAGCACGGTTAGCACTTGGGTTTTTCTCCTACCCTCTATCCAATGAAAAAGAAAAAAAAGTATGCTCCAAAACAGTAACATTTCGGTTAAAGACATGTACAACTTATCCATTTTGGCAAAAGGGAGCGCTTGCAACCCGAAAATCCCATAATTAAGTAAACGAATTGCCATCTCCATCAACCAGCCTAAGACAGAAGCCACGAAAGGTATGCTTGAAAAGATTAGAAAGGGAACGCCCAACGACATGATAATAAAGGCTGAAGGTATGGCCAAAAGGTTGGTAAAGATAAAATAGGTAGGAAATACATGAAAATAATAAATAGCAAGAGGAAAGGTAGTCAACTGGGCAGCAAGACTTACACTTGTAATGTCCCAAAGATACCTCTGCCATTTCTTTTCAGGGTGCCATAGTTTCCTTATCAATGGTTGAAACAATAGAATTCCCAGCAAGGCAACATAACTCAATTGAAACCCTACGGCATAAATCAAAAAGGGATCGTAAACCAACAATACCAATGCAGAAAGTGCCAGAGGATTAAATATAGAGGGGTTTCGGGAGTTCATTTGGGCCAGACAAATAAAGGTAAACATGGTAGCAGACCTAAGTACTGAAGGAGAAAGCCCGGTAAGAATTGCATAAAACCAAATGATCATCACAATGACAGCCAAATAGAGCGCTCTTTTTAGTCCTTTTTTCTTCCCTGGCTTGAACATTAAAAAAAAGAAACCATAGATAATCCCAACATGCAATCCTGAAACAGCTAATATATGCATGGCTCCAGCCGTTGCATAAGCTTCTCTCAAATTGTCATCCAAGTCTTGCTTTTGCCCTATTAATAAGGCCGTAGCAATTTGAACAGCGTAAGGATCTTTAATATAGGACACTATTTTATCCCCAAGGTATAGTCGCCAAGCAATGATCCTTGAAGACCATGAAGCCTTTTCAGGCACTGATAACACCTTGAAACTTGTCCCTATAAATTGACTGAAATAAACGTCTTTCCTTGCCATGTAAGCAGAATAATCAAACATGGAAGGATTGGAGGGGGCAGTAATTATTTGTGGATGGCCACTTACCAATAAGGTAGTCTCAGGAAGCAATGGTTCAGGAGATTGGTGGTAAATTTGAATTTTCCCACTTGCAGGATGCCAACCATCGCTTGTTTCTACTGCATAAACTACAAGCATATTCCCAAAACTATTAGGTTTGACTTGATCCGCCTCCTGCACCTCTGCAATGTAATTTTTCACCTCAGGGAAATGAATCAGATGCTCCTGCATCAAATCCACATCCTTGGTTGAAGCCACAAACATCCCTAAAAAAGTCAAACACAAATAGGCAAGAACAGGTAGGGAAATTTGAAAATAAAGCTTTCTTTCAGGCTTATAGGCAAAGGTTAGTACAAGGTAAGCCCCAAAAAAAAGCGACAAACCTGGTAGTAAATAAGGCCCTATAAACTCCCGAGTTTGGGGATACAATAGAACTCCACAAATAAAAAAAACAGTATACCTAATAAAAGGAAATTCATTGAATTTCATGATTTGAAAAGAAAATTGGCAAAAATCTACCGCAAACATTTCCCTCTGAACAAACCATTCAGAACCCCTGCCTATCTACATAACTGTAGACAAAGCCCGCTTAAGCATCAACCCGAGAGGCATGACAAAACAAAAAGCATGAACAAAGCCCTCTTGGCAGCAAATTATAACGGTGAAATTTCACTTTTATAAACGATAAAAGTGACATTAAACGATTGCACCTGTCACTTATTCTTTCCCACGACCATTACACAAACTAATGTTCCAGGGAAGAATTTAACCAACTTTAATCTTAAAATCAATAAAACAAAAATAAATCCAAGTATTTCAGCACTGTAAATCAGTCAATTAAAACCTAAATCCTACAGAAAACCCGGCATTGAATTCTACTGGATCGAAACGATCGGAAACTTCACTGTTGAAACCTCTTGCAATGCTAACATAAGGCCCCAAAGCAAATTTGTCGTTATGCACCCACTTGTAACCTCCACCAAATCCAATAATAAAGCTATTGAGAGAAGTTTCTACAATATCATTGTTATCAAATTTTTCAGTAAAGGATCCTCCTCTGTATTTCAGAAAAGGGAACACATAAATCCCTGACGGATTAGATTCAGTTACAAAATAATAATTGTAAGCCAGGGTAACACTAGTTGATTTAAAATCTTGTCCTTCACCACTGTCTGACACATAGGCAAATCGATCCATAAAGGTCATTCCAAAACCAATGGATTGGTTGCGATCCAAGAAATGCTCATAACCCAATTCCAACGAACCAATAAAAATAGTATTAAAAATATTCAATTTGATTTCATTTCCCGGAAGTTGGGGATCATCAAAGGACTGTGCATTTGCCTGAAAACTACCAGAAACCACAACCACTATCAATACCAACGCACCTATAAAATTTCTCATAAAAAACTGTTAGCTTTAACGTAAATACTTCTTTTTAAAATTATTATCCTGGCATGTACTGCATCAGGTAATGATCGATATTGCATTCCACAAAAAGGTCACCCTTTTTCACAAATCCAAATTTTTCATACAAACCTGAGGCAGTCACTTGACCATGCAAATATATCGTTTTATTCTTACTTAATGGATTGGCCAAGACATCATCAAGGACTGCTTTTACCAACATTCCTCCACCACCATGCCCTCTATATTCCTTTAATACGGCAAACCTTTCAAGTTTAACGCCATTATCTGTAAAGCGCCACCTAGCTGTTCCTACAGCCAAATCACCATCTTGCACTATGAAATGGATGGCTGCATTTTCATGCTCGTCAAACTCTTCGTCGGCTTCTACTTTTTGTTCTTTGACAAACACAAGATTCCTGACTTGAAAAGCTTTCTCCAATAAGTGCTTATCTGTAATTTTTCTAACTGCTAAATTCATTTGGTTGGACGGGCTTCAACTTCATTTTTCTCGTAAGCTTCTATTATAGACTTCACAAGTTTATGCCTTACCACATCGCTTCCAGAAAGCTTCACCACACCAATCCCCTTGACACCATTGAGAATACGTAGCGACTCACTAAGGCCGGATTTTTGACGGGAAGGAAGATCTACCTGAGATTGATCACCAGTGATGATTACTTTTGAGTTAGGCCCCATTCGGGTCAGAAACATTTTGATTTGTTCAGACGTGGTGTTCTGGGCTTCATCCAACAAGACAAAGGCATCATGCAAGGTTCTTCCTCTCATATAAGCCAAAGGCGCTATTTCAATCACCCTATTTTCCTGATAAAACCTTAATTTTTCAGTAGGCACCATATCCCCCAAAGCATCATATATAGGTCTCAAGTAAGGATCCAGTTTTTCCTGCAAATCACCAGGTAAAAAACCTAAATTTTCACCAGCCTCTACTGCAGGTCTGGTAATTATTATTCTTTTTACTTCCCTGTTTTTAAGTGCCCTAACAGCAAGCGCTACAGCAATGTATGTTTTCCCCGTACCTGCGGGACCTAAAGCAAAGACAAGGTCATTTTTAAATGAGGAGTCTACAAGTTTTTTCTGATTGGGTGATTTTGGCCTGACGATCACTCCCTTATTCCCGTAGAGAATAATGGAATTGTTGCTCTCAGCCTTCACCTTTGGCGTACCTTCCAACTCAATGTACTCTTTCACATTCTCCGGAGTCATCTGACCGTACCTGTTAAAATGCTCAAGAAGCATATTTAAGATATCATTAATTTTCAGAATCTCTGGTGCTTGTCCTTTGATTCTTATTTCATTGCCTCTGGAAACAATTTTGCTTTGCGGAAAGGCCGCAGAAATCTGCCTGATATTTTCGTTTTCCGATCCTAGGAAGTCTAGGAGGGAAATATTTTCCAATGTTATGACTTTTTCTACCAATATATTTTCTTCTGTTTAGCTAATTCTAAAAACAAATTAAAAATACCTATTTTTGTGCATCCTTAACGCAAAAGTACGAATTTTTAATTGACTTACTTATATGGCTTTGGTAACATTCATTTCGGATTTTGGAAACTCAGACTACTATGTACCAGTAGTCAAAGCCAAAATGCTGTCCATCAATCCCCAATTGTCTATTGTAGACATTAGCCATGATATTGCCCTATACGATATTGCCCATGCTGCTTTTTTACTACGCTCTACCTTTAACGATTTCCCAAAGGGAACTGTTCATTTGGTAGCCTTAAATACTACAAGTAGCATCACCGACGGCTATATAGGAATAAAATTAAACGAACATATTTTCATAGGTCCAAACAATGGTGTATTGAGTATGCTTGCGGACCATGATCCAGGAATAATTGTTAAATTTTCTGACATACATATTAAAAACAGTTCCTTCCCTGCGAAGGACATTCTAGCTCCAATAGCAGCTAAGGTAGCTAGTGGGGCAGCCATACATGATTTTGGAGGTCCCTTGCAGAGCATAAAAAAAATGATGGGCCGCCACTTCAAAGCGAGCAAGAAGCAAATTGTAGGTTATGTACTTCGGGTAGACATCTATGGCAATTTGATCACCAATATCCCTAAGGACGTTTTTGATAAATTAAATCCAGGTAAATTTGAGATTGTCTTTGGAAGGGAATCTGTACATCAACTTCAAACCAATTACGATGAGGTAGAGCCAGGAGATTGCTGGGCCTTCTTCAATAGTCTAGGTTTATTAGAAATCGGGATCAACCATGGTCATGGGGCAGATTTATTAGGCATGAGGTATGACAGTCCTATTCTGGTTAATTTTGAAGTTTAATTTTTTAATCACCAATTGATTAATCAACTAATAGTCAGAAGGAAGGCCTGACAGGCTATAAAAAAATAAAAAAAAGAGGTCTTCAAGCAGATAAAATATTTGTTTGTAAAAAATTCTTTGCACATATTTGCATCCCATTCAGCAAGGAATGGGAATTACCACAATTGCCCAGGTGGCGGAACTGGTAGACGCGTTGGTCTCAAACACCAATGCCTTCGGGCGTGCCGGTTCGATTCCGGCCCTGGGTACAAAAAACCCCTTTAGATGCAAATCTGAAGGGGTTTTTGCGTTTGTAGAGGTAAACTAACTAGCTAAACAATCTTAGCTTGTTATTACTTATATTCTAATGTCTCTTTTTGCTTTATTTCCTGATCTTCCTGCAAAACTGTAATCAATTCAACTCCAAGCATGATTTCTTCACCTTTAACATACTTACCTCCTTTTAAGCTCAAATCTACTATTTTCTAGATCATCCAACTCTCTCCACCCAGCCAATAGGCAACTTGTAGTATGGAAAGTTCAATACAATCACTTTTCTAAATCATCTACCCGTTGATTTATATTTAAGTCCTTCAATTTGAAATACACTATAATTCATGAAAAAATAAATTGCTAGAACTATATTTCTCCTAAAGAAATGAATCCTTTCCAGCATCAATGGTTGTACAAAACCTGAAAGATTCTAACCATCCACAACCTTTGGCCCATCAATTAATACCCCCGGAAAAAGGAAGTTTTGTGATTTTCTTTCAATATTGCATGGGGAACGGATTCCTTACCTTTTAAATAAAAATGAAGCATGAAGCCATTAATTCAATTTTCACTTCTTTTATTATTATTTGTAACATTGGGCTGCAATGGCCCTATCGGGGTATCTTCTGAACAATTGGAAAGTTTTGAAACCAAGTTAACAGCTACAGATTTTTT
Source organism: Cyclobacterium amurskyense (assembly GCF_001050135.1). Taxonomy (GTDB): domain Bacteria; phylum Bacteroidota; class Bacteroidia; order Cytophagales; family Cyclobacteriaceae; genus Cyclobacterium; species Cyclobacterium amurskyense. The sequence continues at coordinate 724,036 of NZ_CP012040.1, forward strand.
CTGGCAAAGCAGGTATGGAAGCTATATTGATTTTCAGTTCAGGCCGGACGGAATCGTAAAAGCCCTTATCAATGGAAAAGCAGACTCTAAAATCAGCGGAAAATGGTCTTTTGACAGTAGCAGTGGGGAATTACAAATTGCTTGGGAAGGTGGTAGACAATACGCTTCCATTGTAAAAAATATTGATGACAACTGGGGCAAAATTACTTTTGCATCGAAAATCCATGAATTTGGTGACAAAACATTGACGAGGCTAAAACTCCTAGACGACAGGTTTAGTGAAAAAAAATAAATTTCTCTTTATGGGAGTCAAAGGCATAGCTCATTGACTTCACATAAAAAAAAGGAAGCCAAGTAAAATAAACCAGTTTCTCGGTTTTTCTTAGTTGGCTTTCCATAATACGATTGTTGATAAATCTACCTAAACTTATTCCCCAGCACTATCCTGTGCAGCAAAAACTCTTTTCAACAGGGCTGTAGTCCTTTCTGCAGGGTTTTCACGTATGGCTTTTTCTTCCTGGGCTACAAGTTGAAAAAGACCATTGATAGCCATCTGCGTAACATAAGCATTCAAATCCGGATCTAATTTCCTGGAGGTAGTCGGGAAGGAATTGTACCTACCTACCAGGTCTCCATAATACTTAGTAGCGCCCACCTGATCCAATGATTCCTGAACATGGGGTTGAAATAGGGCCGTTAATTTTTCTGTAGTGGTTCTTTGCAAGTATTGGGTTGCAGCATCATCCTGTCCTTTTAAAATATTCCATGCATCTGTAATGGTCATCTGCTTGATCGCCGCTATAAAGATAGGCTTGGCCTCTTTGGCTGCATTTTCTGCTCCCCTATTAATGGTCATAATCACCTTGTCAACTTCAGACCCAAGACCAATATTCCTGAGAGTAGCCTCTACACGTTGCACATCTTCAGGCAATGCTATTCTTATCAAATCGTTCTTAAAAAATCCATCTGTAGTTGATGCCAAATCGGCTCCTTCTGTCACCCCTTTTATCAAGGCTTCTTTAAGCCCATTCCCAACTTCATTTTCTGTAAGTGCCGATTCACTGGCTGCGGTCAAAAATTTATTAACTTCAGCAGCAGTACAACCAACCATCGAAAAAACTACTAGTACAAAAAGTACCTTTGATAAACGCTTCATTATTGTTTTTTAAATTGAAAATATCTTCAAGAGATCAGAAAATCAATTATTATGCCAGAAGTCCAACATTCCGAACTGATGTGACAGAACAGCTCATCATCAGTAGAATTTTAAGAAAAATTAATTAATGGTCAATCTGATTCCACTTAACCATTATCTCTTTTATCAAGGTTTCCTGCCCTTTTATACTTAAATGACCATGATCGATATAGTTGGACACATCACCAGAAAAACCGGAAAATTCGGGCTTATTGAAATTATAATAACTGAACAATTTCTCCTTTTTCACATTCGTCCCAGAGAGTATATCTTCCCAATAATTATCCATTTTATCTCTATGCTCAAGATAAATGGGATAAGGTACCGGATGATAATAAATGAAAGTTTTAATATTATGTTTCTGAAGTAAAGTCAATAAGGTCTTGAAATCTTTTCTATAACTACTACCGATTTCAAATTCATTGATTTTCACATTGTCTACTTCTTTAGCAATTCTTCCCGACACATCCTCCACTCTAAAAAGCGATTCAAAGGAATTGCTCCCATTTACTTCGTATTGATTTTTAGGGTATTTACTGGGCCAGAGATCAAGATTTCGAATAACTCCCAAACCATAAACCCTCAAAAGGTTTACTGACCCAAAAGCTTTCCAGTAGGTGTCAGGATTCATAAAATCTGTACCCTTAGCCCCAGTATCAGCTGTCACATAGGGATGAATACACACAATTGCTTCTTTAATGGTGTCATTGTTCTCCAATATATTGCTCGCCAAGGACAACACATTATCCATCCTCGCTCCCATTAGGCTAAGATTGTAATAGTTTTTATCAGGGATGACTTGAGGGTTGAGGTTGGCGGAAAGGGAAGGACCAAGAATCATTCCTTCAAAATGTTTAGGGATATGATTGAAAGTCATCAAGTATTTTGAAAACCGCTCTTCTCCATAGACCCTTACTTTATCTTTATCCCTAAAATCAAATAGGCCAAAAACATCAAGAAAAACATTTAACGCACCAAATAGCAACACAATGCCAATGCAGGCAGAAAGTAATAAAAGAAAGTATTTTTTAAACTGTTTTTCCATTGGCCTAAAAGTCAAAATATAAAAAGTCATTTTTAACAATGGAGTTTAAGTAAATCACATTTAGCAAAAACAACAATACATTAAGTAGCAAATAAGTAAGGGTAGGTTTAAGCCTCCTACCCATTTCAATGGCATTTGGAACAAAAAGCAAGACCACTCCTGCTATCCATACTGGAAGGTCATAGTAGTTACTTACCAGATAAAACCCTTCCGTACCGGGCACTTTACTGAACATTTTATACAACATTTCTAGGGAGCTACTCCATGAATCAGCTCTAAAAAACACCCAAGTAATGTTTACAAACATAAATGTTAACAAAAGAGCTGGGATCTTTGGCAAAGCCATCCCAAGTTTAGACCATTCCCTATGAATCACCAATGCTATACCATGCAAAAAACCCCAGAAAATAAATGTCCAGCCTGCACCGTGCCATACCCCTCCTAAGAGGAAGGTTGTCATTAGGTTAACACTTGTTCTGAAATTGCCTTTTTTATTCCCTCCTAAAGGGATATATACATAATCTCTGAGAAACCTACTTAATGTCATGTGCCAGTTTCTCCAAAACTCCTTAATACTAAGTGATTTGTAGGGAGAATTAAAATTTTGTGGAAGTCTGATATTAAACAATAGTCCCAAGCCAATCGCCATGGCTGAATACCCACTAAAGTCAAAATAAAGCTGCATCGAATAGGCAAGAGAGGAGGCCCATGCTTCTCCTGAACCCAAAGTAGAAACGTTGGCATATCCTTTGTTAGCTATTTGAGCAAAACTATCAGCAATTACGATTTTCTTGGCCAAGCCCATCATGAAAACAAACAATCCCCGAGAGAGGTTGTCGTAATTCAATTTTGTCAGGAGGGGATTCCTGAACTGCCCCATCATTTCGGTATGGTGCACTATGGGCCCGGCTATTAACTGTGGAAAAAAAGACACGAACAAACCGTAAGAAAACAGGTCTTTTTCTTTCTTGGTTCCTTTATAACTGTCTACCAGGTAAGCGATTTGTTGAAAAGTATAAAATGAGATCCCGAGAGGTAAAACCAAATTGAGGTAACCTAGAGAGAGATCAGGAACAAAGTTCAGGTTATAAATTATAAAATCGGTGTATTTAAAAAATACTATACCAAGTAAATTGATGGTTATACCAAAAATCAAGGTTTTCTTCTGTCCGGGATAGATTCTTTTTGAAATTAAATAATTGAATGCAATTGAAAAAAAGATCAAAAACAAATAAGCAGGATTCCACCAACCGTAAAAAAATAAGGAGCAAATTAGTAACCAAAGACCCGTGAAAGGTGACTTAAGCCTGGGTCCAAAGAAATAAAATACAAATAAAGTTATAGGTAAAAACCCTAAAAGAAATTCAAAAGAATTAAATAACATTTTATTTGAAGTTCAGCTAAAAAGTTACAAATAATTATAAATGTTGAATATTTCTGTGGCTTGTGAACAATCAGAAACTTCAACCTAAAGACGAAGTAGAATCAGGTACTTACAATTCGATTACATCGTAGTGATCACCTTAAATATTATTGCTCAACTATTAACTGACAGCCAAACAAACTTTTAACACAAGAAGTAAATCTAAGTAAATGCGCTCATTTGATGAAATATTATACCTGAAAAAATAAATTTTCAGTTTTACAACCTATTTCAATACAAATATAAACTATTTAACTATAAATTGTAATAAAGATACTTATGCAACTCTCCTTTCAAAAAGCCTTTTATGCGCTTGCTTTTGTCTTTCTGCTTTTATTTGCCATGGTTTTGGCAAAAAGTGTACTGATATCTTTATGTTTTGCCCTTTTGCTTTCCTTTATTCTTCACCCTTTACATAATATACTTATGCGCAAGGGTGTGCCTATTATTCTCGCTGCAATTCTGGTCCTCTTGACCTTCTTTCTGATAATTTTGGGTGTTTTCACCTTTTTCTCAGCAGAGATAATTTCACTCTCAGATGAATTAACAAATTTCGGAGATAAGTTGATGAATCTATTTTCTGATTCTATTGTCTATTTGAATGAAAACGTCAGCTTTTTAGGCAACCTAGAAAAAGATAAAGTCCTTTCTGATGCCAAAACCTGGGCCAAGGACGGCGCAACGGAAATTTTGGGCACTACTTTTAGTAGCACAACCAGTTTTTTCACCGGACTTTTCACTACAATTATTTATACCTTTTTATTCCTGATTTACAAAGAAGGACTTGTATCTGCCTTTAAACGTTTCGCCCCGGAAAATAAAAAATCAGAGTACCACCACATGCTTAAAAAAATCCAGTTGGTCGGTCAAAAATATCTATCTGGCATGCTGACACTAATCATTATACTTGGTTTTGCCAACAGTACAGGTCTTTGGATTATAGGTCTAGACAACCCTTTCCTATTTGGCTTTTTAGCAGCCTCTCTATCCATAATACCTTATGTAGGCACCACTCTTGGCGCAAGCATCCCGGTTCTCTATGCCTTTATGTCTAAGGATGAGTTATGGGTTCCCATAGCTGTGGCGATTATGTTTTGGCTTATTCAAGTAATTGAAAGTAACTTCTTAAGTCCAAAAGTGGTAGGAAATAGTGTTAATGTAAATGCCCTGGCCGCCATATTAAGTTTAATTATAGGTGCTTCAGTTTGGGGTGTAGCAGGAATGATACTGTTCCTGCCTTTTGCAGCCATGCTCAAGGTTGTTTGCGATCATTACGAACCACTACAACCACTAGGCATGCTATTGGGAGATGATCAATTCAATGATAAAAGTAGCAATTCACGCTCTTGGTTCTCAAAAATAAAGGACAAGTTTTAACCCGAAATATGCAATAGACATTCTATTACGTGCTGAAATCGCTTTAAAATCAGGTAATCAATTCCCATAGGAATAAGTCCTTTCCGCTAGCCAGGTATTGTAACAAAAAAAACCCAATAGAAGCTGCCATATATCTTCTATTGGGTTTTTTATTATTAATTAGGTCTATGCCTTATTTCTGTTCCGAAAGATAAGTTATCAAAGATGCAAATTCTTCATAAGATAATGCATTGGCCAATCCACTAGGCATCATTGACGTTTCTAGTTCAGTACGTTCTTTAATATTGTCTGCCAAAATGGTAAATGCTTGTCCTGCAATATTTCTGATAACAATGCGCTCAGCACTCTCTGCTGTCACAAAGCCTACATAAGACTTATCATCCTTGGTATCAATCATAACCGTTGCAAAACCCTGCGAGATGGAAGCATTGGGCTTTAGAATAGATTCAGCAATTTGCTCTCTAGACATGATGCTACCAATTTGCCCCATGAACGGTCCTTTCATTTGCTCATCAGCAGAAATACTATGGCAGGCTTTACAACCCTGTTTTTGGAAAATTGCCGCTCCTTTGACTGCATCTCCTTTCACTTCCTGCATAGCAAGAAGAATATCCTCTATGGAGGATTCCCCCACCTGACCTTTTTGGTTTTTAATCTTCTCCAGGTCAAAATCTGGCTCTTCTATGATTTCTGTTACCGAAAATTCACCACCAAACTCGGTAATTCCCATTCGGTTTTTCTCATTGAGCATTGCTATCAGGTCTTTATCGCTTTGGGAGCCGTTCTCCCATAGGTTTGTAAACAACTCTTTGATTTGCGCCGACTCAGACCACAACACTGATTTGTAATACGGCCCATGTGTATCTGGCCTGGTTCCCCACCACCAAGAACCATCGTATGGCGCTTCCTTAGTATACAATCTTGCCAAAGTAGTCAGTATCCCGTGTTTCAATTCAAGGTCTTCTGTACTCGACCCATTAAATTTAGCAACTAGCCCTGCAACAGCATCCTTAGAATGCATATAACGTAAAGCCCAAAGAGCCAATTTAGAATTTCCTGATCCAACCGCTGCCAAACTTTCCTCGTCAGCATCCAATTTCACCAATGCCCTTACCGCAAGGTGGGACAAAATAATATCTGAGTTAGGAGTGGCATGTGGTCCTTCTTCTCCATATTTTGGAGCTTGAAAAGAATCCGGCACCTTGGTTTTTAATAATTGAGGAATAGCAGCCTTGTTTCCAATACGTCCCAAGGCTATTATAGCAGCAGCTTTCACCCTTACAGAAGGATCATCTAAAGCTTCTACAAATGGTTCGATAGATAGTTCACTCAAAAATTCTTTGCGGTCAGTAACGGCTCGGATTACATACTCTTTAAGCTGCTCATCATTCATTAATTTCATCAGCTGAGGAATAGCCTCTACTCCCTTGATTTGGGTATAGGCATACATAGCAGCGACCCTCGCGAAATCAGCTGCGTCTTCATCATTGGCTAATTCCAATGCTGCTTTTGCAGCTTTATCAGAACCTCTATTAATGAGCTCCTGTTGTGCATAAATCCTTATCGTAGCACTGCTTTCGCTAAGCATATCCACCAAATCGTCTATATCTGCTGAAGGAAGATCTGGCATTTCACTGTATTCCAAAACCTTTGGAACAACCCTCACTACATACCCTTTACTTTCATTACCAGAATATCCTGCTCCATCCCAAGCAGCCATAAACATTCTACCAGATCCATCAATATCCAGATCCGTTACTTGTGGTAGCTTGAAAAAAGGTGTTTCACTTTGAATATAAGACGGACCATCTTCGGTCACTTTATGAATATAGACATGGCTTCTACCCCAATCTGCCATAAGTGGGTTATTATTGTATTTTTCAGGCCATCTATTGTCATTCAAAAACAAAGCACCCGTACCAGAACCACCTCCAACATCGATAAGCGCTGGAATAATTTCTTCGGTGAAGTTTTTAAATAAAACAGGATATCCATATTCACCTGACTGGATTTGATGGATAAATCGAATGTTCCATCCACCACCGTCATTGGTATTGCCACGAGTAAACATGTTCATGTATGGATCAATGGCCACATCGTAAATATTTCTTAGACCATGGGTATAGATTTCCATTTCAGTACCATCAGGACGGACCCTTAAAACGCCTCCACCAAGCATGGTCATTTCAGTTCCTTCCCTATCTATTGCTCCATGAAAACCGAAATCACCAACAGCAATGTAAATCCAACCATCAATTCCTAGTCGAATCCCGTTGGTCGCATGGTCTGTACCCCTGCTTCTCAAAAATTTTGGTGAGCTGATATGTTGAATTAGCGGCTTGGAAGGACCGTCTGCAACACCGTCTCCATCATTGTCTTCAAATACGACAAGATCCATACCGGTAGCTAAGCTGTCTTCCTTTGAGAAAACCGTATGAAGCACATACAGCTTGTTGCCTACAGAAATAATCCCTCTGGGATTGTCCACTTCTGCAAAGACAGTGTGAGAATCCGCCTGGCCATCGTTGTCATTGTCAATAAGCTTAACAATTCTTCCTTTTCCGGGGGTTTTTCCTAAAGACCCTATCGCATCCACACCCACATAAACTTCCCCATAAGGCGAAACAGCCAAACATGCAGGGCTAGGGGTTATGTCTGGACCAGAAAATGCCTGAACAGCTAAATCTTCAGGCCAGTCCAGGGCTTTACTTAGAGAATCTAATGAAGTAGAGGTTTGAGACTCAATAATTTCAACCTTCTTTTCTGGTTTACAAGCAAAAAATACAACCAGAAGAGAAAGCAAGAACAAGGATTTTTTCATTGGGCTTAAGTTTTTTATAAAATCAAAATTATACAAAAAGCAAAGCCCATCCAAAAATAGGAATGGGCTTTGCGTTAAAAATACATTTATTTTTCACAATAAAACGCCAACTATAGTTACAATCCTTACAAATGAAGCCCGCATTCCGTTTTTGGGCTATTGTTCCAGCGTCCACTCCTATCTTCTCCAGGAACAGTACAATGCTTACATCCTATGGAATGATATCCGAAAGCGATTAGTGGATGAAAAGGAAGTTCGTGCTTTTTAATATAGGCATCTCTCTCTTCTTCAGTGACGTCTAATAATGGGTAAAATTTCAGGATCCCCCCACGCTCTTCAAAAATATCTAGTGAGGCTCTATGGTCACTCTGCCAGCTCATCAGTCCTGAAACCCACACTGAAAACCTACTTTTAATTAACTCAAGAGGCTTCACCTTGTTGATGGAACAACACAATTCAGGGTCAGTCTCCCAGGTTTTATTTTTACTCGTAAACGCATGATCTTCTTTTCCTGCGCTTACAGACTCCACACTCAGTCCATAAAGTTCAGTTAACTTTTCCCTGTACTCAAGGGTTTCCGGAAAGTGATAGCCTGTATCAATAAAATAAATTTTTTGCTTTGAATTACTTTTAGAGAACACACTTAACAATAAAGCTGAAGTTGCCGCAAAGGAACTGGTAAGCATTACATCGCTAGCATCAAAGTCGACATACAACTGTTTTACCCGTTCCTCAACCGATAAATCTCGGTACTTTTCATTTAGGGCTTTTATCTCTTCCTTTGAATAAAGTTTTTTTGAAATCAAGGATTCCTGCATGCCAGGTGTTTTTATTATTCTACAAAACCTACCGATTTGGTAGGTATTAAATTTTCGTAAAAATAGTGATTAATTTCTAAAATGCAATAGCCAAAATTCCAAATCATAAAGGTTCTTTTCAGATGGCTTTAGGAGTAAAACTCTTTTTACCTACCCAAACCCAAAAGGTGACCATCAAGCCTACCAAAGACATCAAAGCAAATGAGGCCTTCAAACCGATCCACTCCGCAATAAACCCTATTAGCGGAGGGCCAAGTAAAAACCCAAAAAAGGAAATCGTGGAGACCATTGCAATGGCTATACCTGTGGGCAATGAAGTAGAATTAGCAGCAAGACTAAAGCAAAGAGGCACCACTGCGGCTGTACCCAACCCCACCATTAAAAATCCAAAAATAACCACCCAAACCTGAGGATAAGTGATCGATAATATTAGCCCAGTAAAAATCATAATACCAGAACCTTGTAAAACCCTAATCATCCCAAACCGATGTGCCAATTTATCTGCAGCAAACCTGCCTATAGCCATGGCTCCCATATAAGCAATATAGCCGGTTGGGACCAGATATGCTGGGGCTTGCACAACTTTATTCATATAAACCCCTGACCAATCAAACATACAGCCCTCACACATCATCCCACAAAAACCTACCATCCCTAATTTAAGTAAGGTTTCGTCAGGTTTTCTCCAAACAAGTCCTCTCACCGAACTGGTCTTGTCCGGTACCTCATCCACAAATCCATTTCGAAAGATAAAAATCACAATTAAACCAACTAAAAATATAATAGCATAATGCTGATATGGGCTTAGTTGAAGATACACCATCAGCCCTCCTACTCCAGCACCAGCAAAGCCTGCCAAACTCCACAGTCCGTGTAAAGAACCTAGGATATTCCTTCCATAATCCTTTTCTAGGTTGAGCGCTTGTGTGTTTAAGGAAATATTCATCATATTCCCAATCATCCCAAAAATAAAGACCATCACGCTCAAGAAAAAGGCATCCATAGAAAACCCTATCCCGACTAACACCAGGACATACAAGGACAAACCTACCATCACCACCGACCTGCTACCAAATTTGATGACAGCCCAAGTAGCCAAAGGTAAGGCCAGTAAAGAACCTAAAGGGAGTCCCAAAAGCACGGAACCAAGCTGCCCCTCACTCAATGAAAATTTTTGTTGAAAATCAGGAATCCTGGATGCCCAGGAAGAAAAACACAACCCTGTGAGGAAAAAGAAAGCGCCTGCTGAAATTCTTCTTGTTTTTAATTGCACCATGGATTCTAAATAATTCACAAAGGTAAGAGAGAAAATGAATGAATACCAAAGGTGACTTTTAACTTTTCGTAAACTTTTGCATGAGTTTAAGAAGAAGTCTACATAAAGTCTAAATCAAGGAACAAACCCAATCAATTCACACATTATCAATTACTTACACTGTATCAATATAAACTCAACAGGTAATAGATGGTCAATTTCAGATTTAATTAAACCATAAATACTACTTTAGAGTTAAATAAAAGGCAACACGCTTGCCTTGGATGGGCTGAGACTTTTAACGCTCTATTCAATTGTTGCTTTATTCTCAACCTAAAACTCAAAATCTAAATGGAATTTGTCATTGCAGGATCCGCTATTGTCTTAGCTATACTTTTGATAAGGGTAATAATTAAAAAAGTTTTTGATTGATACTTGTTAATAAACAAGTTGACATGATTATACTTGTAGAAGTGAATACTGTATCGAATTAATTCGACTTATCCATGCCATGAATCCACACAAGGAGATCGTATCCATTACTTTTTTTCAATACCCTAAAAGAAATCGCTGGTGGGCATTTAACCAAATGCAATTGGCCATTTCACCCCTAAAAAAAGCCAAAGGAAAAAAGTTCTTTAAATTGATGGGAACAGGTGGAGGTTTTGGCTTCTCCCTAAAACCTGATCTTTCTACCTATGCTTTGTTAATGGTATGGGAAGACCTAGATGCAGCTAAAAATTTTAGCCTTTCCGAAAGTTACCGACGATTCAATCAGCAATGTGTTAGTAATTTCACCTATTGGATGCGCTGCATTCAAAGTCATGGCACCTGGTATGGAGAAACACCATTTACTCCTACAAATTCTTCCACAGATGGACCTATTATGGTTATTACTAGGGCAAGAGTTAAAATTCGGAAAATTTTAAACTTCTTAAAGTTTGTACCTCTAACAAGTAAGTCTGCTGAAAAAGCAAAGGGTTTGATTTATACAAAAGGTATAGGAGAGTGGCCAATAATAGAACAGGCTACTTTTAGCTACTGGAACAGTAGGGAACAAATGGAAGCCTACGCCTACAACTCCGGTCATAGAGAAGTTATCAAAAAAGTGAAAGAAGAAGGATGGTACAAAGAAGAACTATTTGCAAGGTTTATACCTATCAACCTAAGCGAAACCACTGAATGAAACTCCATAAAACCAGACTGGCACCTACACCTAGCGGTTACCTACATCTGGGAAATGTTATTTCATTTTTAATAACTGTGAGTTTGGCGAAAAAACATGGGGCCAAAATTCTTTTACGGATAGACGATCTAGATCAAAAGCGCGTGAGGTCAGAATATATTCAAGATATTTTTGATACGCTGGAGTTTTTAGAAATCCCATATGATGAAGGACCTAGAGACAGCAAAGAATTCCTTAAAGACTACTCACAGGTTCACAGAATCCCCATTTACAAAGATATAATCTACGAATTAATTGATAAAAACTTAATTTTCTCTTGCGATTGTTCTCGCAAAACATTGCTAAACAAGCACCCTAAGAAGTGGTATACTGGCACTTGTTTACACCGCAACATCCCCTTGTGGAAAAGCCAAACTTCATTAAGGTTAAAAACTGAAAAAAATGCATCTGTAGATTTAAACACCTACTCAAAAGGGCAAAAATCTTATATTTTACCTAGGGCAATGGATTTTTTTATGGTTCAAAAAAAAGATCGCTTCGCCAGTTATCAACTGGCTTCCATGGCTGATGACATGAATTTCGGAATAAATCTGATTGTACGGGGTATGGACTTGTTACCTTCTACTATCGCACAGGTATACCTCTCAAACCAACTGGATGACAACAAATTCATTCACAGCACATTCCATCACCATTTATTAATTAAAAAAGAAGGAAAAAAACTATCGAAATCCATTGGTAGCTATTCAATTTCACAAATGCGAAAAGCCGGAATGAAAAAAGAATCCATCTATCAACTGGCGGGTAAATACCTGAATTTAAAATCAACCGTTTCAAATTTGGAAGAGTTCTCTAGTCTTTTCCTTTCTTCTATTCCCCAATCTTCAAAATAAGGTATATTCAAATATTCCCCTCCTTTCAGAGAAGACTGATGGGCAACTATTCCAGAAACCGGATAAGCCAAAGCTTCATATACACTTATTTTAGGCATACGTTTATCCACAATGGATTGTTATAAGGATTATTTTTAACCCGGATTATGTAATAGGATTTCTCCGTCCTGACAATGTCAGGGGTGAAGCCTGTCCCGTGTTTACGGGAAGTGTTGCTATCGCGAGACAATCAGGCTGTTTGGAGATTTTAGCATAGCACCGCTATGGTGAAATATCCAAACAGCAACGAAGTGGCTGATTTTGAAGCGATTTCAGCACGTAATAGATTGTCTATTGCATATTTCGGGTTTAAGTAATCCTTAACCCTTATTATAGCCAAGACAACTTACTTTGGTTAGCCTGTCACACGTACCAATAAAGCGGTGCAATGCGTAGGGTAATACATTGGGGTCAGACCATGCCTCCAAGTGGGTTTCAGATCCTCAAACCAAAGCACTTCTAAACCTGGATGATTGTATTCAGCTGCGGGGGTAAATATAGACTTCGATTAGCAGGTTTAAATTTTCACAATTCCTCTTTAACCTTGGGGATAAATTAACCATTAAGTAAACCCCTCCAAACCAAAGGAGTTCAAAATAAAAAAAGAAAATGAAAACCGAACATAGTTTGGAGTAGAAGGTAAAACAATAATTAAAAATTTCTATAAATATTGGGTAAATAAAGTAATTTTCTTTTTATTATAAGATTGAAATTAGCAACTAAAGACTCCAAATAAACAATGGCAACCCAAAAAATCCAAATAAGGTTAATGAGCCTGTTTCTATGTCTATTATTAGGTGTTTCCTGCAAGGATAATACAAAAGAAACAACATTAATTAAGCCCTTTGATCAGTTATCAGAAGAGGAAAAAAGAAATCCTGAAAATGCCTTGTCTGGAATAAAAGTAAATGAAAAGTTACAGGCAACAGTCTTTGCTTCAGAGCCGACACTCACCAACCCTACAAATATTGACATAGACCATAAAGGCCGAGTATGGGTTTGCGAAGCATACAATTATAGACCAGATTTAACCGGGAATGAAACCAATCCAAAAGGAGATAGAATATTGATTTTAGAAGATAGTGACGGGGATGGTATAGCTGATAAAAGTACCGTTTTCTACCAATCTCCAGAATTAAATGCACCATTAGGGATTTGGGTAATGGGGAACAAGGCTATTGTCTCACAAAGCCCCTATGTATGGCTTCTCACTGATACAGACGGAGATGACAAAGCAGACACAAAAGAAGTGATTTTTAAGGGAATAGGAGGCGAGCAGCATGATCACGGCATGCATGCCTTTGTATTTGGGCCAGACGGGAAATTTTATTTTAATTTCGGTAATGCAGGAGGAACGATTACGGATAAAAATGGCCAAGTTTTAAAAGATAAATACGGCAAGTCAATCAATACAGAGAATTACAAACAAGGACTTGTCTTCAGAAGTAATCCTGATTTTTCAGGAATAGAGGTTTTAGGGCAGAATTTCAGAAACAATTATGAAGTAGCCGTAGACTCATACGGCACGATGTGGCAATCAGACAATGACGATGATGGCAACAAGGGAGTGCGAATCAATTATGTAATGGAATATGGGAATTTTGGCTACAGGGATGAAATGACCAATGCAGGTTGGAGAGCAAACAGAACCAATTTAGAGAAAGAGATTCCCTTACAACACTGGCATTTAAATAATCCTGGAGTAGTTCCTAACCTTTTACAAACAGGAGCCGGTTCACCTACCGGAATGGTCGTGTATGAAGGGCGGGCTTTACCTGAAGTTTTTTGGGACCAGATGATACACACTGATGCTGGGCCAAATGTGGTAAGGGCCTATCCAGTCAAAAAGGATGGAGCAGGTTACAAAGCCTCAATTGAAAATATAATGGAAGGAAATAAGGACCAATGGTTTAGGCCTTCAGATGTTTGTGTGGCTCCAGATGGATCAATAATGGTATCTGATTGGTATGATCCAGGAGTAGGTGGTCATCAGGCAGGAGATTTGAACAGGGGGAGAATATTCCGAATCTCTAAGCAGGGGGAACCCTACAATAACCCTTCCTATGATCTCAATACGGTAAACGGGGCGATTGAAGCACTTTTGAACCCTAACCTATCTATGCGTTACCTAGGCTGGGTAAGCTTAAAAGATATAGGTAACGATGCGGTACCAGCCTTAGAAAAAGTATTTAATGAGAACAATAACCCCAGGTTTAAAGCTCGAGCCTTATGGATGCTTTCTAAAATAGGAAATAATAATGAAGCCTATATTGAAAACGCCTTGAAAAGTGACAATCCAGATATTCGAATTACAGCATTTAGGGCTGCAAGACAATCGGGTATGGACCTTACTCCAATAATTCAGCAATTAGTTAGTGACAAAGATCCACAAGTAAGGAGAGATGTTGCCATTGCATTAAGAAATTATAAATCGGATCAAGCTGCAGAGTTTTGGGCTACTTTAGCTTTACAACATGATGGAGAAGACAGATGGTACCTAGAAGCATTGGGAATAGGTGCATCAAACAATTGGGATCAATATTATTCCACGTGGTTAAAAAAAGCAGAAAAGGAAATAATCAACAGTAAAAAAGGACAGGATATCATATGGAGATCTAGGACTGGTAAAGCCATCCCTGAATTGGCTCAATTGGCTTCAGACACTAATAATCCAATAAAAGACCGGCTGAGGTATTTTAGGGCTTTTGATTTTAATCCAGATCAAAAAGAAAAATCGAAGGCCTTAGAAAAGATGCTTGAAGAAGAACAATTAAGTAAGGAAGGTCAGGGTAGCGACAAAGAATTAAAAAAGCTTGTTTTAACTCACCTTCCGGCGTCTTACTTAAAAGAATCTACTTTGGCGCAAGAGGCATTAAAAAACGCATTGAATGAGACCTATGGAACTGAGGCTTATTTAGAGTTGGTTCAAAAATTTGACATCCCTACAGAGAATGCCCGTTTGTTGCAAATGGCAATAAAAGAATATGACAATAATTTAGGTAAAACTGCAGCTACCTTACTATTGGAACAAGGTGGAAAAAAAATAATCCTTAAGGAATTATACAGTGGTGACGAAAAAAGAATTTACCCAACCATAAATGCGTTAAAAGGAATTGGAAATAGTGAATCAATTGCAATCATAGAAGAGATCACTTTCAATTCTGGTTTGCCCATAATGGTAAGAAAAGAAGCAGCTTCGGCAATTGGTAGCAGTTACAGTGGTGAGGATCGAGTTTTAATACTATTAAAAGAAAATGAAATCCCAAAAGACCTAATCGCATCGGCTGTTTCTGGTGTAAGCAGGGCCTGGAGGAAAAACATTAGGACCGAAGCAGCTAGTTATTTGGACAATACCAAGGACAATGACAATCCCCTTCCTTCAATGAGTAGCTTACTGGGCATGGAAGGGAATAAAGATAAGGGATTAGAGGTATTTAAAAACAACTGTGCAGTATGTCATCAGGCAGGGAATATAGGGATGGATTTTGGCCCTAAACTTACTGAGATAGGCAGCAAGCTATCCAAGGAAGCCCAATTTATTTCTATAATACATCCCGATGCAGGAATTAGTTTTGGCTATGAGGGTTATCTTATCAACATGAAAGATGGGAGTACTTTAGGGGGAATCATTACCAGTCAAACTGAAACCGATATTGATTTAAAACTACCTGGAGGAAGTACTGTATCCATAAAGACCAGTGATATGGCCTCAATGAAACAAATTGAAAATTCAATGATGCCAACAGGATTAGAACAGTCGATGAGCACACAGGAACTGGTTGACCTAGTGACCTTTCTAATGTCCCTGAAAAAAGACAGCTAATGATTAAAAAAAAAAAACAAATTGGACAAATTGTAAAGCTAAAAGCAAGATTTACTACTGTCTATTCTTAAAAAAGAAAATTAAATGAAAAACCTTAATCCAAGAAGAACCGCATTGAAAAAGATCGCAGGAACAGGCCTTGCAAGTATGCTCGTGCCTTCACTATCTCATCGATTATCCGCAGCAGAAGCCCAATTGCCTTTGGAATTAAAAGGCAATGTAAATCACTCTGTCTGTCGATGGTGTTACAATGACATAGAATTTGAAGACTTGTGCAAAGGAGCTGTGGAAATCGGCCTAAAATCAATAGAATTAGCGGGGCCTGAGGAATGGCCTATACTGTCAAAATATGGCCTCTATTGTGCAATGCCTTGGGGGGCAGGCTTAGGAATAGAAAAAGGATGGAATAATCCAGCGCTTCATGATGAATTAATTAAGAGTTACACAGAAGTAATTCCTAAGGTTGCTGCCGCAGGATACAAGCAAATCATATGCTTCTCAGGTAATAGAAATGGATTAAATGATGAAATTGGAATCACTAACTGCGCTCAAGGATTAAAGAAAATTATGCCTATTGCAGAGAAACATGGCGTTATAATGTGCATGGAACTTCTGAACAGTAAAGTGAATCATAAGGACTACCAGGCCGATCATACTGCTTGGGGTGTAGCTTTATGTAAAGAAGTAGGTTCTGAAAACATGAAGTTATTGTATGACATCTATCACATGCAAATTATGGAAGGAGATGTCATAGCAACGATTAAAGAGTATCATCCTTATATTTCTCATTACCATACGGGAGGTGTTCCTGGTCGAAACGAAATAGACGAAACCCAGGAATTGTTTTATCCTGCCATTGTTAAAGCTATTTTAGACACTGGATATAAAGGATATATAGGTCAGGAATTTATCCCCAAAAGACCGGATAAACTGGCTTCTTTAAAACAAGGAGTTGAAATATGTGATGTTTAAACCATTTTTCAAGGTAAGGACAAAGTAGCCTAAATGGAAGGTCCCGGATAATTTGGGAGAAAGTTTAACCCGGATTATGTAATAGGATTTCTCCGCCCTGACAATGTCAGGGGTGAAGCCTGTCCCGTGTTTACGGGAAGTGTTGCAATCGCAAGAAAATCAGGCTGTTTGGATATTTCGAGTTTAAAAACAAAAAAGGCGTTGAAATCACAACGCCTTTTTTGTTTAATTGCTAAATAATTAGCTCAATTCATATTGATCTCATTATTTGAGAAAATATTTTTTGCAATTGAAGGTTTTCTTTTGCTTTGTTTTCTCTTTGTCCGACTGGTGTTTTTTCCTGAAATGGAAGGTGAATTTTTACAATTGGCTTTGACTTTCTTCAGGGTATTCCTGTCCATCCATATACCTAGGATAGTTGCTATAATAGCTAGGGTAGGAAGTAAAACATGATCACTCAAAGAGTAACCAAAAAAGACAATGGAAATAAAGCCTAATTTTACAAAAACCAACACCAAGGATACTTGGTCATGCTGTAAACCCATTCTAATCAAAAAGTGATGGACATGACTTTTATCTGGTTTGAGTGGCGACTTGCCATTCATGGTTCGTTTTATAAAGATCCTAACCGTATCATAAACAGGGACAATTAAAAATGCCAGACCTGCAGAAAAGGGTGCATTTAATTTTAATCCCTCCCAAGGAGCCATGAGCCCTGTTTTATCAACAAATAAGATTACTAAAACGGTAAGGCTAAATCCTACACTTAAGGATCCAGTGTCCCCCATAAAGATTTTAGCTGGATGCCAGTTAAATACTAAAAAGGCCAAAATCCCACCTACCAAAGTAAATGAAATTAAACTGTAAGAAATCATTCCTGCAGTATAAAACCAAAAACCAAGTATGCTTAAAGTCACCAGACTAAGCGTACCTGCTAATCCATCCGCACCATCAATTAAGTTAAAGGAATTGGTTAATGCTAAAATTGCAAAGAAAGTAACTGCAACACTTATAAGATAAGGGATTTCATAAATCCCCATAAAACCGTATAAACTTGATATTCTGATATCAGCCATCACGATAACGAAAAATGCAGGAATGGACTGTCCTACAAGTTTTTGAATGGCTGTTAGTTCAATAAGATCATCTCTCAAACCTACTGAGAACATAATCGCAAGACCAACTAAAAAATAGCGTGTTTCTACAATTTGATCGAAACTAAGCCATGCAAATAAGCCAACGAAAGTAGCAAAAACAATGGCAATCCCTCCCATTGAGGGTATACTTCCAGCATGTATCCTTCTTCCACCTGGTGACTCAGTAAATTTGATCTTCTTTAGGATCAAAATCAGCACAGGCGTCATTAAAAAACCAAAGAAAAAAGAAGTGACTGTTGCCAGAAAAATATTCATAAGAAAAGAATTTTAACAAAAATACACATTAGGACCTTATAATATTAAAATTTCACTAAAAATTTAATATAAACCTATAAAATATTAAACATTATAATAATTCCTATACCAATCTACAAATTGGCCAACACCATAACTTAATGGTGTATCCGGTTTATAACCAAGCTCTTGTTCAAGTGGTGAAGTATCTGCAAAGGTAGCCGGGACATCACCTGGTTGAAGTGGAAGCAATTCAAGTTTAGCTTCAAGTCCCAAACAATCCTCAATAACCTTTATAAAGTCCATTAATCGGATAGGATTAGAGTTGCCAATATTATAAATAGCATATGGGGCTTTAGATTTACTAACATCTCCAGTTTCTAAGGTCCAATTTGGATTTGGAATTGCAGGGTTATCCAACACGTTCAAAACCCCTTCTACTATATCCCCCACAAAGGTAAAATCTCTATGCATTTCTCCATAATTGAATACTTGAATAGGATTTCCTTCAAGTATAGCTTTTGTAAACAGAAATAGTGCCATATCTGGTCTACCCCAAGGTCCATATACAGTAAAAAACCTTAATCCTGTTGTCGGAAGATCAAAAAGATGGCTATAAGTATGTGCCATTAACTCATTTGACTTCTTAGAAGCAGCATAAACAGAAACCGGATGATCCACATTTTGACTCGTAGAAAATGGCATTTCAGTATTCATTCCATATATAGAACTGGATGAGGCATATGTCAGGTGCTGAATATCATTGTACCGACAAGCTTCCAGTATATTACCAAAACCAACAATATTAGATTGAATATAAACATCTGGGTTTGTCAAAGAATACCTTACTCCTGCTTGAGCCGCTAGATTGACTACTTTATCAAATTTTTGGTCTTTAAATAGATTAAGAATACTTTCCTTATCTTCAAGATTTAATTGTAAGAAAGTATAATTAGGATAATTTATACTTTTGATAGGCTGCCCATATTTTATATTATTTGGCTCAATACCTGTTACTCTCAATCGATCTTTTTTAAGGTTTACATCATAATAATCATTAATACTATCCAATCCAACCACTTCATCACCTCTATCCAAAAGCTTTTTTGCCAAATGCATGCCAATGAAACCTGCAGTTCCAGTAACTAATATTTTCATTTTAATTTTTTGTCGCTATAATAAAGAAAGGATGAATTTCATTTAATTCCACCCCATAAATACACCAAATGAATCCTCCCATGAAAGGACAACATGCTTTTGTTTTTTGGAAATGCAGAAGTGCTAAGTGGATCGCTTTGCCACTGATAATTTTTCCCATTTACCAATTGAAATTGGGAACCAACCAGAAAGTTATTCCATTGTCGGTCAGCTAATACGCCTAAAGTAAAATCAACCCAAGGAAGAGTCTTCTCATCCTGCCCAAAAGCTCTATAATAAAAGTCCTGGTGATTGGCTATTCTTTCCACCATAATCCCCAACTTGTTGAACCCCTCAACAACGGAAACCTCAAAAGTTTGACTATTACTACCTGTCCCTATACCAGAGCCTAAGGCTTTACCTCGATTAGTAAATCCTCTTACTTGATAATGTGTGGCCCAAGATGTTCTCCCTCCAAGTCCTAGATAGCGAATATATCTGTTTACAGACTCCTGTTGATGTAGAATTTCGCTACGGATTTGAAGATAGGTATTTTGTTTTGCCAAAGTGACAAGCTTTTGAAAACCCATTAGATAAGCTCGAGAATGCTCTGGATTAAGTATTGCATCCCTCCAGTTTAAAGCATGGTCTCTTCTACCATATTCTCCATAAATTTCAATTTTTGCTTTTTTGTTTACAAATCGCATAAATAACGTAGCCTGCTGGTCCCTAGCCTCACTATCAAAGGCCACTGAATTCCCGTCATCAAAGAATTTTTCTTTTTGGAAGGCATCGAAGATCGGCATGTAATCACGAAACTGTGTACCTCTTTTATCATTGTATTGCTGAAATGTTCGAGAAAAGCCCAAAAACAACCCTGGCACCCACTTGGGCTGGTAATTGATCATTATCGCATTCAGATATCTCCAATCTTCATCCAATGGTAGGAAAAATCTCTCATTGAGTCCATCATTTTGCGAAGCAGCCATTCCAGAACTCTCTAAGCGCCCCACTATCAACTGACCTTCAAAATGACCTAAAAAGGTCTTTAATGGGCGGTGTGAATTTAACGTTAAATGAGGGAAGCTTTCAGCATTTCCTGAAAATGTCAAGGAGTTCCATTGACCTGGCCCCCACCATATGCTTCGTGTTGAAATCCCCGTTTCAAAACCTCCAAATTTGGCCGTAAGACTAGATTGTCCCCACCATAAACTATTCGAATTCCCTTTCGCCAGCAACTCTGGACGATCATTTCTATTCCAAAAATGGAACCTATCCACTAAAACTTCAATAGGAAAATCGCTGCTAAATCCCTGGTAGCTTTTATTTTGAGAATAAACAAATTCTGGCTGTAATTGAAGATGTAAAAACCCTAAATATCCATATAGCCCAGCGCTTAGGTATTGTTCATACCCCCTTCCATTGTGCATGCCATATCCTCCGTAACCATAAGGCCTCTTGCTATTGTACTGTATTTTAGATTGTACAGGTAAAACCGAAAAACCATATACTTTTTGAGTATTTTCCTCTGGTTTTGCAAATAAAGCTTTAATAGAAAGGTCTGGCCTAAAGCCTTGTGGTTTTAAGGAATCTAAACTATTCGATAGCAATTGTTCTCTTCTGCCATACTCTTCCAAAACAGGCGTCCCAGGAGCCATGTTTTGAGGGAAAACGGCTATTGTACTCGAAAAAAAGAGCAGAATAATCAGCCACCATTGTAATTGGTCTTTCATTGTCATGTATTAATGCTGAATATACTAGTTTTCAAGTTTCCCTAAACAAAATGAAATGATTTCTCTGGTTTTATCAAAATCGTGTTTCTCAAATATCCTAAAATCAAAATGGCTGGCTTTTTGAATTGATTCAGGTAACAAAGTGAAATCTTTAACTGTAACCGCATATCCATTAGCCCCCATATATTTCGCTATGTCCAATTGATGATTATCTGTTCTTTCTGTATTTGGAACAATTATCACCTTCTTTCTGGATTCTAGTAATTTATAGATTGTACCTGCTCCAGCATGACAAATTACCAAATCACTTTCTTTATAATAAGTATTGATATCAGAACTATAAGTAAAAAACGGGAAATTAACAGGTTCATATTTACCATCGGCTATTTGAAAAGTAAATTCAAAATCCAGACCTGCAAATGTTTCATCTAGATACTTTATTAGAGAGTCAAATCTAGTCGTTCCGACTGTTACCAATATTCTCATAATAATCCGGAGTAAATGGCCTTAGGGTAAAATTTTGCTAAAGATTTATTTTGTATATAAAATTTATCTGCTAACCTGTACATTGTTTTTCCCGCATAAGACTGGGTTTCAAAGCGTGACCATGTTTCAATAAAAACTATCCTAGTGTTTTTCATTTTAAACAATACCGAAAATGGGATAGCCAATCCAGGACCAGTTGAAATAATGGAAAGCACATTGTATTTTCTTTGAATCTTAAAAAAGCATGAAATAAAATTATAATATTTGAGTGGAATGCTCAACAGATTCATTAAAGAAAAATACTTATTTCTAAAAGGAGGCTGTTCGTAAGTTTCAACAATAATAGGATGGTGAATAGAAGCTTCACTTTCTGAAACCCCGATAAACTTAACTTGTGTTCCTTCGTACTCCTTTTTAATTCTATCAAGCAATTTTTCCATTTGGGCCCTATGTCCCCCTGAGCCATAAATTAAGAGTATAACTTTAGGTTTCATTATTTACCTATTATTTTATAAAAAAACCTATTTTTAAAATACTTTATAGCCAATGGATCCTCAATTCTATTGATTTTATTTTTGGCTGACTCATTATACCCTTTGATATACTGTCTTGCATCAGCTTTCTTTCCCGAAAAATACATTCTTGCAGCACCTGCCAACACATAAAGATATGGAACATGACGCATATAGGCTGATTTCCCATAATATTCATAGCCAAATTTTGCTCCGCGCTGTCTTAGACTAACTTCCAACTCAGGAAAGGATTCTACTTTCCATCCCATCATTATGGCTTTTGCTGCTGATACAGAATCCTGAGATACTGAAATTGTATAATCAGTTTGATCTAAACAAGCTCTACGCCACACCCTGAAACCACTGGGAGCAAAACTCTTGTTTACATAACTTGTTATAATTTCCGTGCCATAATCCTCTTTTTGTTTAGAGGCAGAAGCAATTCCAAGTTTTGGATTGCTTTCAAATTTCTCCAAAAGTACTTGGTAGTAAACCTTCTCTGGGAATACATCACTATCAAGTATTCCAACAAATTCAAATTTAGAATCTTTCTCATGATCCAAAATTCTGTTCAATCCAAATTTAATAATCCTGCTATACTTTGGGCCAAGAGCATAAGATTTATCTTCATCCTCATAATTGACAAGTTTAATTTCAGTGTTTTCAAAATCAGAATTATACTTTTGAATCTCTTCTTTAAAAACATCCACTGTATCGTCTGTACTCCCGTCATTAATAAAAATCCACAGGTCTGGTCTTCTAGTTTGCCCAGCCATACTTTTTACCAAATTAGGTATATTTTTGGATTCATTTTTTGCTGGTGTTACTATAGCAAGTTTTCCTTTCATTTTATACGGACGCTTTAAATTCTATTTGTTTATCATCTTTATGCATAATTGCAATGATAGTTAATAACAACCACCAAAGGGTGTTTAATACTACAATATTACCAACAATCATTCCTAAATAAATCGCTGCCAAAGCAGCGTAAATGGCATAATAACGTGTGGAATTCAACTCAATTGCATTCTTCCTTAATCTATACAAACCATAATACATGCCATATACAAATAGAATAAACCCAAACAAACCAAACTCTAAAAGAATTCTCAAATAATCATTATGTGGCTCCCTTATACTACTTTCTAAAAAATAGGGACTTACTAATGAGGCATATTCCAAACCCATTCCAGTGTAAAGTCCATCTTTCTCTACAAGTTCGTCGTACATTAACTTCCAGGTAACAATCCTCCACACAAGAGAGCTACCTCCACCGGCTTGGTTTTCCGACAATCTTTCTGAAATAGCTGTAATATCGGTTAATTCTTTTACTCTTTTTTGCATTAAAAACCCGGCCCCAGCGATGAATAAAGGGAATAAAGCAATGGCAACTATCTTTTGCCAACGCCTAGCATAATGCGATAAAAATAGAAAAAGGACCAATAATAAACTGATAACCCCTCCCATTCCTCCTAAAAAAGCAGATAAAAGGAAAACAAAAAATGCAGGTAAGTACTTGTTGTAAACAATCAGTAAAATGGCAAAATAAGGGACTAGAAAATAACTAAAGTGATTTGAATTAATAAATGTCCCACTAGGTCTTTCAACACCCGAAAATGCAAATTGGAACACTGCTAAAACACTCTGTATTAGAACTATTATTGTATACAACCAAAATAATTGTTTAAAAGTAATCTTACTGTAATAGGCTAAAATAAATACTGCGAAATACGAGAAATAACGAATTACTCCTCGAGCGGTAAAAAATGGTTCACCATGTATATTAACAGCATTAATAAATGCATACCCAATTAATAGGAAAAACAATGAAGAATAAAGGAGTAGGTATTTCGGCAACCTTAACCTAAAAATTAGTAATAAAAAGAAACAGCCTAGCAAAGCCAGACCTATAACTGCACCCAATCCTGATCTATCAACCATGACTCTCATAAAGAGTAGAGCCATTATTAACACAGAAAAAAAATCCCATTTCTGGATTTCTTTAAATTGAATACTATTAGGTATGGATAATTTCAATCAGTTTGATTTAATCGTACTTGC
This sequence comes from Cyclobacterium amurskyense, assembly GCF_001050135.1. Taxonomy (GTDB): domain Bacteria; phylum Bacteroidota; class Bacteroidia; order Cytophagales; family Cyclobacteriaceae; genus Cyclobacterium; species Cyclobacterium amurskyense. The sequence continues at coordinate 748,203 of NZ_CP012040.1, forward strand.
CTTTACTTATTAATCGATATAGCTGCTTGGTTACACTTGAAGGTAAAATAGACCAAAATGTAATTACTAAGCCCTTTTTAGTTAAGTGCTTCCACTTTACTTTACCCCACAAAGAATCAGGATTTTTCCCCACTCTTAAAGTTTGTAGCCACCTGCTCACCACCCTGGCATTTAAAAACTTATACAACAAACTGCTGACTTGATCGTCAATGGTTAAAGAGGCCAATTTTTGAACAGTAGTTGACTCGCAACCCAATTCAAATCCTTCTACCTTAGTTACCATATTTACAGAGTCTCTATGATAAACAACGGTTAATTCAGGGGACCAAATGGCCAACTCTCCATAAAAGATGGCCCTCAACCAAGTATCTACATCGCCACCTCTTTTACATCTTCCCTCAGGAAAACCTCCTATTTCTTTAAGCAACTCAGTACGGAAACCTAAAGCACCTGTCCAAAATGGTGGTGCTCCATCTATACTGTTTTTCAAAAATTTCTTGAGGTCTATTTCATGTATTCCTTTAGAATGATGTCTTTTATTATAGGTGTTAGGAAAAAACCTACCTTCCTTGTTTTCTTCAAAATTGTCGGTCCAAGAGGTGGAAAGGATTTTAGCTTCAGGTTGATAATTAATTAATTCCAAAAAAGTTATTAAATGATGGTCCATCCACTCATCATCGGCATCTAGAAACGCCACCCAATCGTATTTAGCTTTAGCTATGCCTAAGTTTCTGGCAGCATAACCACCAGGCCCCGGCTGCTTTCTCTGAAATACCCGTATTCTTTTATCAGTATATGACTTCGCTTTTTCAAAGCTGCCATCAGAAGACCCATCATCTACCAGAATGAGTTCCCATTCCCCAAATTTTTGATTCAATACCGAGTTTATGGATCGGTCTAAATGTGGAAACTTATTGTAAATAGGTATAATTATGCTAAACATGTGAAAAATGAATTGTTAGCATCCTTAAAATTAAAAGTCCAAAGAAGAACAAAATCCCTAAAATCCCGCCTAATACAAGAAAGACAATTCCCAATAATAAAAACTTTGGTTCACTAGGATTGGTAGGCAATTGAGGCTTCTGGAAAACAGTCATTAAAGGAGTCGCATTTTGCACTTTAATCCTTGACTGTTCCATTTGCTGTGCCAATGAATTATAAACACTAAACTCTAAATTAAAATCAGCCAGAAGTCGGTCTTCTTCCGTCTTTAATAGTTGGGAATTTATCCCTCTGTTTCCGTCTCTGAAGTTCGCTAATTTTTTCTGGGTTTGCTCTACCCTTTTCTTAGCCTCCTTAGTTCTTTCTTCTATAAACTCAAAATTCTTAAGGTCCTTATCCAATATTATTTTGGTCAAATATTCTTTTAGGAAACGGCTTAAAATTTCATTTAGCTGTGCACTTGCTAATGGTTCTGGCATTTTTGTTTTAATCAATAATAGCCGATCTTCCTTTTCTACTTCAATTCTTTTTCTTAGTTGTGCAATTGTTTTTCTTTCTCTTGCATCAAATGCTAATATGGCTTCATCTTCATGAGAAATAGACGTGTCATTTTTTTCTGTTTCTACATTTGTATTGGGTAAAAACATAGATTTCACTTTACCTGGCAACCTTACTAAATGGTAGTAAAAATTATATTTTTCATATTCGTTGACAAATTCCACAAGAGAAACACTATCACTTGCTTCTTTTAAGTAAACTTTTTCATAAAGTAATTTCTCTAAGAAATCACTTTCTAAAACAAGCTCTGGAATCAAATCTGGAGGTAAGGCCTCAGTATTTTGATTTCCTATACCTAGATTCCCTAAGCCAGTAATGGATGCCAAGCCACCAAGGGCTTTTGAATTTAATCCGCCAGACTGCTCCATCAATAATTTGGAAGAAGTAGTGAACTCTTCAGAAGATGTCAGAAGATAAACCAAGCCTAAGGAGAAAACTGTCACTGCAACAATGACAATCCATTTTTTAAAGACAATAATTAAATTAATTAAGTCCTTAATTAATATTTCTTGTTCTTGGAGCGATTTTTTAATAAATCGGTCCATATGGGAAATTCGTTTATTCATTAGACGCAACTTTAATTGGTTTTGGCTTTTCTATCTGCCCACTTCAATTTTATTAAATATTTTACTCCTACTAATTCCACATACCATCTAATCATCAGTACCCGAAAATAGTCTGAAACAGACTCAAACCGGATATAGTTTATCCTGAAAATGGGTGGCAATACCCTTTTAAATAGGGTCAATATTTGCTTTCCAAAATTGAGCGAAGAATACGTCTCTTTATAATATCCTAAAATTGTTCGCTGCTTTTTGATGGCAATCTTAATAATTGATTCTCTGGAAGGATGGTTTATAGTTGCCAATTCAGCATAAGCTATTTCTTCACCCAAAGCACTTAATTTAAGATTCCAGAAAAAATCACCTCCGGACATTAAACTTTCATCGAAATAACCATATTTATCAAAAAGAAATTTCTTAGCGAAGAAATTACCTGTTACTGACTTTTTAAATACCTTAACATTCCTCTCTTGCTGAAAGGCAAAGTATTTTTCGTAAACGAATGCGTATCGGCTTCCATTTTTAGGTTTAAATAATTCTATCTTCCCTCCAAGCCTAGAAACTCCCGATTTTTCTAACTCCCCTACCCCTTCTAAAAGCCAATCCTTATCTGGTATACAATCTGAATCTGTAAATGCAAGAATTTCACCCTTGGCTTTCCTAATACCTGAATTTCTTGCGGCATAGGAGCCTGGTTTTTTTTCTTCAATAACTCTCCATCCATTGATTGACAACCAATTTGGTACAGAATCTGAAGGGTCATTATTAATTACAATGACCTCAAATTTTTCAGAAGGAAAGCTTTGTCTTTCTAGTGCTTTCAAACATAGTTCTAGTCTATCCCAATCCCTATAAGTTGGAATAATAACTGAAACTATTATTGTAAGTTTTTTTTCACTATCCATTAAACTTCCTCTTCATACATTGTTTATTGCAATAAATTCCAAATGGGACAAAGAGGTGTTACAAAATTTCGAATACCATTCAAATGATATTTTGAAGGGTTTATAGTTCTTACTCTAAGATTATAAGGAACTATCATAGTCAACTAAAAATTAAAACTTAACACTTAGCCACCTCACTAATTTATTTTTTAGTCAAAAACTAACCCTTAAAATACTTAGAATAAATTAATTAGATATTCTATCTATTAAAATACCTAAAGTAGCAAGACTTGAGGCTATCCCTATCCAAGCCTGTACTGACATTGGTTCACGTTTTGGTTTTTGTGGCACGATGATCTCCGCTCCAGGTTCAATTTTCGGGAAAAAATTAAAAAACAAAAACCTATTTGTTCTGTGCACATCCCCGTTTGCATAAACGACGTAGGACCTGGATTTTCGAGCTTGTTCTGTAAATCCACCAGATCTTGAAATGTAATTTCTAAAGCCTCTTGATACATCATACCTCGCAGTAGTAGGATATAGAACTTCCCCCCTCATCCTCACAGTTTGTAACTCCTTAGGGATGCTGATAATATCTCCCTCTTGCAATATTAAATCATATTTAGAACCAGGTTGTGAAAGAATTTTACCTAGATCAATCCCAATTAATTCTTTATCCCTTGTTGCAACCTCCATTACAGTGCTGTCTTCCTCACCTAAAAATTGATATTTATCTTCAGAAAAGCTGTCGGTCTTATTATTATCTTTACTATTCTTTAATTCCTCATTCCTAAGTAGGTCCATTCTATCATCAATCCTATCTAAAAGTTTTCCTTCTGCTTCGGCATTTTCAATATCCCCCTCACGAACAGTATTTCTATGCAAGGACTCCAATTGTTCAAGCTTAATATTTTCTTCAGATTTGGTCTTAAAAAACTCTGTTCTTCTAATGAGGGTCGCCCCTTTAGGGTAAGCATAGTCATTTAGACCTCCTGCTCTTTTAAGCACATCAGAAATTCTCTCATCTCTTTTCTCAAGTGTAAAGCCTCCAGGATAAAAAACTTCCCCTTCCACATAAACTATTTTCTCTGGCTGAAAACCTGGACTCTTCCTAACAAAAACATGGTCAAATGGTGCTAAAATGACATTCTTTTCTTCCTCACTTATCCTCAGGTTTCCATCAATTGAAATTGTTAGTATTTCAGCAATCTCACCACCAACCTCATCTTTTACTCTCCTAGCAATTTCTATATTTGCATTAGAGGCAGATTCTTTGAAACCTCTGGCCTTGGTTATCAAATCTGCTACTGTCATGTTTTTAGCAAACTGAAACACTCCCGTTCTGTTTACTTCACCAGAAATCTGAACATAGTACTCCTCTTTAAGGTCGTATTTGCTAGGTATGTTTAGAATATCTTCACGTTTTAGAACAACATCCTCTGCTTGACCTGAAAGAATTGCTCCTAAGTCAAGAGTAAGTACTTCCATTGTGAAATCAGGATTGGTTCTATATAAGGTAGCTCTTTCTGAAAAGGCGTCTCCACGTATCCCCCCTGCAATTTCTACTAACCCTTGAACCGTCATACCATCAGAAATAGCAAATTCCCCGGGTCTAAAGACAGCTCCTGTAACTTGAGCACGGTTATTGTATCGTTCAAGAACTCCTCCTACAACATATAAATCCCCATCTTTAATAGCAAAGGTTTCAAAATCATCTTTATAAACATTATCTACTCTTAATTCCTTTTCTGTCTTTCTTTTTACAATTAGGAGTTCTTTGTATGCCTCACTTTTAAAACCTCCAGCAAAAGTCACAAGATCTAAAATACTCTCATCGCTTTTCATTTCAAACAAGCCTGGCCGACGAACAGGACCTTCCAATTCTACCCGAGTTTGAACAGGTGGTACAATTATCACATCATTGTCCTGTAAAATAATATTTCCATTTTCATTTCCTCTTACCAAAAACTCATAAACGTCTACCTGCCCAACCAATTTACTTTTTCGGTATACTTGAATATTTCTAAACGAGCCTGTTTCATTAGGCCCTCCTGCTTGGTAAAGGGCATTGAATACATTTGCAAAAGAGGGTAAAGTGTATGTACCTGGATGATTCAGTTCTCCGGCCATGGTTACCTGAATACTGCGGATATTCCCAACTCTCAATTGTAAAAAGGTATTGGGATTTGGTCCATTTAATCCAGAATAAATTTTACTTAATGCAGCCCTTACTCTTGTTCTTGCACTTTCAACCGAAGAACCACCTATATTAACTGGACCTACATTCGGCACCAGAACTTTCCCTTCAGGTGAAATCGTCATATCAAAAGCTGCTTGGGAAGCGCCATACACATCCACCAACACTTGGTCTCCAGTCCCCAATATGTAACTCTCAGGGGTAGGGAGATTTAAACTCGGGTTAAAGTTTAACTCCCTATTATGGAACAATGTGTATCCATATATTTTCTTTTGGTGGGGACTAAGATTGTAATAGGGATCTGACTTTCTTAAGCTATCAAAAACAGTTGTTCGGTTAACTGTTCCAACTACTTCCCTTTGATTACTTCTAACTGTACTATTTTTAGCAGCCCCATCTCTATTACCTGATTTTAAAGCTTCAATACGTTGTCTTAACTTACTGATTTCAGAAGCAGGCATTCCCTTTTCTATTGCCAATGCTTCAAGCTGAACCTCATTCATTCCTGATGACTCTGCCCGCTTAATAAGTTGCTCGATCTGAGCATCAGACAGCTCATCTACCTTTAGGTTTTGAATATTTTGAATAGTCTGGCTAAATCCAATCGAACCAATAAAAAAACAAAACAATACAGGTGCTATTTTTAAATTTTGGATGAGTTTTCTAATCATCTTGAAGAATCTTTTTATTTAAAAATAAGGTAAAGAAACACTATATAAATTCAGGTATTTAATACCAAAAATCTACAGCTTCGCCACCTCAGTTACATTTAGTAATGAGCAATTAATGACACTGCCAGGTTAAGCGAATACTAAGGCAGATTTAAATTGTTCCACAAAAGTAAGCAATACCTATGGAATTAACATAACAAGGATTTTTTAAATCCATAGGTGTTATACTTGAATAACAACGGTCTCTTTAACCAGGAGTGTATTAGGAATGAATAATTATCATGGGTGAAATAGGAATACTATTTTGAAGTATGAAATCAAAAGATACTTATCAAAGAAGTCTAAAAGCAGCTCTTAATTTTGGTTTGTTTTAAAAAATAAGACGAACCATTTATGCTGGAAAAATATTTATCGGGGCAGAAATCAAAATACAGCTCAAAAAGGGTAAAAAATATGAGCAAAACAAATTAATGTTTTGCTCATATAAAATCAAAGTGCTATATACTTTTACAGCCTATTCAGCTTGGTTTAATACTTTATGACCGCCTTTCATTAAATGCACATCGCGCTTGAATAAACCAACATCAGAAAGCACCATGTCTTCTACCAACATTTTCAAGTCATACTTTGGCTTCCAGTTTAGTTTTGTCATCGCTTTATTAGGATCTCCAATAAGTAAATCTACCTCCGTAGGTCTGAAATACGCGGGATCAATTTTAACCAAAACATCCCCTTTTTTAACTTTAAAGTTGGAAGTTCCAAGAACATCAAAAGCTTTTTCCTTATCAATTGACTCTAGAATTCCTTTCTCTTCTAAGCCTTCACCTTCAAATTTCAAAGTGAATCCAACTTGATCAAAAGCCATTTTAATAAAATCTCTAACCTTAGTAGTAACTCCTGTAGCTATCACATAATCTTCCGGTTCTTCTTGCTGAAGAATCCTCCACATAGCATCTACATAGTCTTTAGCATGCCCCCAATCTCTCTTAGCATCTAGATTCCCCATGAATAAATCTTTCTGAAAACCTAAAGCTATTTTGGCAACTGCTCTTGTTATTTTTCTAGTCACGAAAGTCTCTCCTCTTAAAGGAGACTCATGATTGAAAAGAATACCATTACATGCATACATTCCATATGCTTCTCTATAATTCACAGTTATCCAATACCCATAAAGCTTTGCTACTGCATAAGGTGATCTTGGATAGAATGGTGTAGTTTCTGATTGAGGTACAGCCTGAACCAAACCATACAATTCCGAAGTAGATGCCTGATAGATTTTAGTTGTTTTTTCCATCCCTAAAAGTCGTACAGCTTCCAAAATCCTCAAAGTACCTATACCATCAGCATTTGCTGTATATTCTGGTGTCTCAAAGCTAACTTTAACATGGCTCATTGCTGCCAAGTTATAAATCTCGTCAGGTTTGGTTTCCTGTATAATCCTTGTCAAATTCATAGAATCAGTAAGGTCACCATGGTGAAGAAATAACCTTTTATTATCCTCATGAGGATCCTGATACAAGTGATCAATTCTATCTGTATTAAATAAGGAGGCTCTCCTTTTTATTCCGTGGACAATATACCCTTTAGATAATAGTAGTTCTGCAAGATAAGCACCATCCTGTCCGGTAATACCTGTTATTAAAGCCGTTTTCATAGACATCTAATTAATGAGCTGTTAAAAATATAAATTTTATCGTTATAATTTGACCTGTTTGTATTGGTCAATATTCTTTAAAAACCATTCATAGGTGTCCCGGACACCATCTTCAAGTCCAATTTTCGCCTCCCAGCCTGCGGCCGCCATTTTGCTCACATCCATAAGCTTACGAGGAGTACCATCAGGTTTTTCACTATCCCATTCTATCTCACCTGTATGCCCTGTGACTTTTTTAATCAACTCGGCCAATGATTTAATGGTCATGTCCTTCCCCGTTCCAACGTTGTATAGGTTATCTTTAAAGCTATTTTCAACAGCAAAAACAACAGCTTCCGCCATATCTGTAACATGTAAGAACTCTCTCATTGGAGACCCAGAACCCCAAAGGGTAACTGGAGTATTTCCATTTTCTTTAGCCTCATGAAATTTCCTGATCATTGCAGGCATCACATGAGATGTTTCAAGATCAAAATTATCATACGGACCATAAAGGTTCGTAGGCATAAGGCTGATAAAATCTTTCCCAAATTGCTTCCTTATAGCATCACAAGCTTTTACCCCTGTGATTTTAGCCAATGCATACCATTCATTGGTAGGTTCCAAAGATGAGGTAAGCAGACTTTCTTCCTTTAGGGGCTGAGGTGCCAATTTGGGATAAATACATGAACTTCCCAAGAAAACGAATTTCTCAACACCAAACTGATGGGAATAATTAATCAAATTATTCTGAATCAACATATTCTCCATAAGAAAGGTATAGGGATAATTGTTATTTGCCAAAATACCACCTACTCTAGCTGCTGCATCAATAACTATTTGCGGCTTTTCCTTTTCAAAAAAATGCTTTACTGACAATTGGTTTGTTAAATCCAAGTCTTTGCTACTATAACCTAATAGGTTTTTATAGCCTTTAGCTTCTAGAGACCTTTGAATCGCAGACCCCACCATACCCCGATGACCTGCAATATAAATTTTAGCATTTTTATCTACCATTTCCTTAATTTAGTAAACTTGGATTTTCTTTTTCTAATCGTTCATAGACCTTCTTAACATCTTGAGCATTCTTCCGGTTCAAAACAAGAATTGCATCATCGGTTTCTACCAAAACAACATCCTCCATACCTATGAACTCAACATGCTTCCCAGTTCCTAAAACCAAATTCTCACCTACCCTCTCATTACTACCAATAGGATAATATTCGAATAAAGCTTCAAAAGACCCCATATCTGACCATGAAAAATTTGAAGGTATAACTTTTATCTTGTCAGAACGCTCCATAACTGCATAATCTACACTAATTGAAGGTATTTCCATACTCAAATCGAGTGGAAGAAATCCTTCTTTAGCATTTTTCATAGCCGCTTTTGAAGTTTTCAGTACTTCAGGTTCATATTTCTGTAACTCTCTTAAATATGTGCCGGCTGCAAAACAAAACATACCACTATTCCACAGAAAATTACCCTGTGACAAATAAGCCTTAGCTTGCTCCAATGCTGGTTTCTCCCTAAACCCAAGCACATTATTTCCTTCATGCTCAATGTATCCAAAACCTGTTTCTGGTTTACTCGGGATTAAACCAAAGGTCACCAAATCCCCATTCTTTGCCAAAGCAACTGCTTGGCTTAGATCAGCATTGTATTTTTCTTGATCTCCAATTAAATGATCTGATGGAGTCACTAACATTATTGCATCTTCAGGAAGAGATAAAGCAGCAAAAGCTATTGCTGCCGCTGTATTTCTTGGTGCAGCCTCAACAAGCTCGATGTAATCGGTGGTAGCTGTTTTTTTTAAAATATCCCTAGAGAGCTGGTAATTGTCCACCCCTCCTACCACCATGACTTGATTACAAATTTCAGAATTTCTAATCACCGTTTTTTCAAAAAGTGACTGCCCTCCAAAAATTGGCAAATATTGCTTGGGTCTACTTTTCCGGGAGAGTGGCCATAAACGACTACCCACACCTCCTGATAATACCACATTAACGACTTTCATGTATTTGTATTTTTTGCTTTTATTGGCAGAACTAGGCCTATTACTCTGTCTGACCACAAAATAAATTCAATTAAAACTTAATTTAGGCTCATTAAACTTTTTTCAAAAATAGTTGGTCACAATAAAAATACCCAATATAACTGGTTGTTCTTTAATTTGTTAACCTGACAAAACAATATACTTTCAAAGTATGTCACAAAAGTAAATAAAAAAATCAACAGTATAAAGAATTATTTAAAATACATTTTTTAATATTTAAAAAACAATTAAAAGAATTTAAAAACTAAAACACCTCCTGTTTTTAAAATAATCAATATTTTTATAATTCGATAGTTGAAGTATGGCCAATAATTTCGGTACTTTCGGATTTTAACCCTCAAAGTATGACTGAAAAGCTTAATTGGTATGTTATGTATACCGCACCAAGAGCAGAAAAGAAAGTAGCTCTTAGACTCAAAGAAAAAGGAACTGAAGTTTACCTGCCCCTGATTGAAGAAATCCGGCAGTGGAGCGACAGGAAGAAAAAAATACAAAAACCTCTATTTAATGGCTATATTTTTGTACATACAAGCAAAGAAAGATTATGGGAGTCCTTACAGGTTTCCGGTGCTGTGAAGTTTATCAACTTTTCTGGAGAGCATTCATTCATTCATCAGGATGAGATTGACACTATACAACGAATCATTGAAACGGGCGTTTCAGTGGAGGTTGAAACAGACAACATAGAAAAGGGTGAAATGGTAAAAATACTAGGCGGACCTTTGCAAGGTTTTCAGGGAGAATGCATAAAAAAATCAAATCAGGATTATTTTATCATACGAATTCCAAGCATTAACCAAAGTATGCTCGTCAATGTTCCAAGAAAATTTTTGGAAATCATCTGACAATATATTACCACATCATTAAAAAAAACGCAATATTTTTAATAACTTAGCCTATCGAATAGGGATTTTGATTTCATATTGTTAAAAAATCGTTGATCCGATCAAATTAAAACATATCACATTTTTATGGAAAAGCACACCTATGGCACCGGACTTATTGGCAATTGCAGTTACATTGCCCATATTGAAAAAAACACAAATATAAGCTGGCTCTGTATGCCTAGGTTTGACAGTGATTTTTTATTTGGAAGTATGCTCGATAAGAAGCGAGGTGGGGAATTCACAATACTGCCTCCACACGAAAATTACACTTCAAGGCAGGAATACCAAGAAAATTCAAATGTCCTAGATACTTATATAGAAACCTCAGAAGGGGAAGCCTATAAAGTCACTGATTTTGCACCTAGATTTTTCAACTATGACAGGTACTATAAGCCCTCCATGTTAATAAGGAAAATAGAACCCCTTAAAGGTGAGCCTAAAATTAAAATTAATTGTTTCCCTGTATCTGATCATGGTAAATATAAATTAAAGGCAATCCCTGAAAGCAATCATATACAATTCTCAGGAAGAGATCAAGAAGTGAGGCTTACTACAAATTGCTCCATAACCTACATAATGGAGGATCAGGCTTTTCATCTTCAGAAAACAGTATATTTGGTTCTGACTTATGGAAGCCCATTAGAAGCACCAATAGAAAGTACTGTAGAAAAGTTTTTGAATTCCACACTCAAATATTGGAGAAACTGGGTCAAATCTACTAGCATACCTAATTTTCATCAGCGATTGGTCGTTCGTTCATCATTGGTATTGAAAATCCATCAATACGAAGACACTGGAGGAATCATTGCTTCCTCGACATCTAGTTTACCCGAATCTCCAGGGTCAACCAGGAACTGGGATTATAGGTACTGTTGGATGAGGGATGCGTATTACACATTGAATGTATTTAATCATCTTGGACATTTTGAAGAGCTGGAAAGATACTTTGAATATCTGCAGAACCTCCCTACCGATAATAGAGGGAGATACCAGCCATTGTATGCAATAACAGGCTCTGCAAAACTAATAGAAGTCATTTCTGACCTTGATGGTTATAGAGGTGAAAAGCCTGTCCGGTTTGGTAACGATGCCTATACGCACATACAAAATGACTTATACGGTCAAGTTTTGGTCAGTTTACTTCCACTTTATGCCGACAAAAGATTTGTGGAGTCAGAGAAAAGTCACTCCAAGCCTTTTATATACAATCTTCTCAACAAAATAGAGGAGACTATGGATGAAAAAGATGCTGGGCTATGGGAATTTAGAAATTTAAAGCAAGAACATTGTTACACTTTTCTATTTCATTGGGCTGGTTCATGCGCGGCCATCAAGATTGCTGAAAGAATGAGTGATACAGAAATGATGGAAAAAGCCCTAGACCTTAAAAATAAAGCAATTCAGAAAATCGAAGCCTGCTATATCCCGGAAAGAAAGGCTTATGCACAAGCCATAGGGACAAAAAACATGGATGCCAGCACATTACAACTAATCACTATGGGCTATTTCGGAAATGACATTGAAAGGGCCAATGACCACCTTAAAGCCTTGGAAGAGGATCTATTGGCCAAAAACTTTCTGTTTTACAGATACAAACATCAGGATGACTTTGGCGAGCCAGAAACAACTTTCTTAATTTGTGCCTTCTGGTATATCGAAGCATTGGCCTGTGTCAATCGCCTTGATGAAGCCATGGAAGGATTTGAGACACTAAGCAAATATTGTAACCATTTGAAACTCTTTTCGGAGGATGTTGACCAGCATACTGGTAGCCAATGGGGTAATTTCCCTCAGACTTACAGCCATGTAGGATTACTTAATGCAGCTTACAGAATTGACAAAAAACTAGACAAGCCAAATTTTATCCTCTGATAGAATTTGGCTTGTCTAATGGGTCATTCTTAAGTCTTACTACCAAAATCAGGTCCTGATCTAATTTCAAATAACCATAATCATAACAGTAAATATATACATTACCTTTTTTGTTGGTGTAGGAATGGGTTCCATATTTAAATAGAAAACCACTCTCCAAAAGTTTTTCTCTGGATATTTTAGCAGTGTCATTCTCTTCATTGAGAATTCCTGCTAAAATATTTCTATTTTTTTTCAACGCATTGTTAATTTTCCGAATCAGATTATTACTCCCCGACTTCATTTTATTGTTGAAGTGATTCCGACAATAATCATCACAAAACCGTTTATCTGACCTTCCACTTAATGAATTTCCACAGTCCTCGCAATATTGATTCCGCTTTGTCATCTTTTGTTAAAATGCTTAAACAAACTTAATATAAGCATAAAAAAGAATTTAAAAAACGTTTGTAGTCGTTTACAAACGTTTACAAACGGAAATAAACGAATACAGTCGGACTAAATTATAGCCTTGTTCTCAACTTTGTATTGTTCCAAATCGGAATTAATTTAATCAATAACGCTAAACATTAAAGTCATGAACAGTATTAAAAACAACGTACAATTAATTGGTAGACTAGGAGCCAAAGCTGATTACAAAACAGTAAAAGGAGATACACCAATGGTAAGATTAAACCTTGCGACCAACGAGGTATATAAAAACAATAAAGGTGAAAAAGTTGAGGACACTTATTGGCACAACCTTGTTGCTTTTGGGAAAACTGCTGAAGTCATTCACAAATACACCGATAAGGGTTCTGAAATTTGCATCCAAGGAAAACTGGTAAATCGATCCTATGAGGACAAAGATGGGCAAAAAAGATACATCACGGAAGTACAGATTAGCGATGTGTTGCTTATGGGGGACAAATCCCAGTCCAACTCTTAAAACCAAAATTTCTTTAGAGAAAAGATGGAAACACAAAAGGCCGACAACAATTATAAAACCGTTGCCGGCCTTTTTCCCTAACAATTAAACACCTAGAACATGAAATGACTAGACTCACGACTGTCTAATTATTTGAGCATTCCTTTTTTATATTTCATAATGCCTCCGTTTTTATCATTTTTAAACTTATATTTTTACCTTTATTTATAATTGATAGAAGTTTTAATCACCTGTTTGATAATACCAAGAAAAATCATCAACCTTTCAGTCAAAGACTTGATCTTTGATAATCCTAAATAAACAAATAACATTATGATTGTACACCAAGTATATTTTTGGCTCCACGAGCCTGAGAAAAATTTAGATGCTGTAATCGATGGTTGTAAAAAGATAGCCAATACCAAAAGCGTAAAAAGCCATGCTATAGGCAAGCCTGCAGCCACAGAAAAGCGCGAGGTAATTGATGACAGTTATCATATCGCCTTAGTAGTTAATTTCGAAACTATCGAAGACCACGACCAATACCAGGTCGACCCAATACACCTACAATTTATCGAAGACCATAAAGACAAATGGTCCAGTGTTAAAATCTATGATTTCGAAGTATAATTATACCAAAATTTGCGATTAACAATAAACCACGCAACTTTTACACCATCATTATCAGGTCAATATTTTAACAAAATAAATTAATAAAGTAAGCTTTGAGCTAGATTAAAAGGTCGAAAATAAAAGCTATTGCTAGGTACATAAGTATTTTCAAAACTACCATTACAACCCTTTAACTACACTGATATTAATATATAAATTAAGATATTGACCTGACACTGATTATTGACCACCAAATAGCCAGTTAATCTTATAAGCCCATCACTTGTCGATGGAACAAAAAACGAGGCCGATATAAATTTACCGATCGTTTACAGTTAAAATCACACCTCTGACAGAATGAAACTTAAGCCTTGGTTCTACTAAGCCTTCTTTTCAATGCTTTTGAATTAGAAGCAAGAGGGTGGCCTTCCTGAATTCAAAAAAGTCGCCCCTACATTTATTTATTTACTTTTTCAATAATCACATTGTGATTGGTATAAATACAAATGTCAGCAGCTATTGTTAGGCTTTCTTTCACCATTTCCTCTGCTGTAAGATTTGCTGCAAACTTCTTTAAAGCCCTAGCGGCAGACTGTGCATACATGCTTCCAGAACCAATTGTTGCTATTCCCATATCAGGCTCGATTACATCCCCTGTACCAGAAATAATTAGTATATCTTCAGCATCAGCTACTATCATCATGGCCTCCAATTTACTCAACATTCTATCAGTTCGCCATTCTTTAGCCAACTCCACTGCAGCACGTTTCATATTATTACTGTAGGCACCCAACTTTTCCTCAAACTTCTCCAAAAGAGTAAAAGCATCCGCAGTAGACCCTGCAAATCCAGTTACAATCTTACCTCCCTGTAATTTTCTTATTTTATTTACACTGCTTTTTGCAATTGTATTGCCCATTGTAGCCTGACCGTCCGCTCCAATAGCAACTTGGCCTTCATGCTTTATTGCGACCACTGTGGTCGATTTTATTTTTTCCATCGTCGTTTTTAAAAGTATTTGGCAATAACCGTACTAAAAACAAAAAGTCCTATTTCTAGGACTTTTTGACATATTTACAAATCAGAATTGTCAGATTAACAACCTAACTGGGTCTTCAAGTAAACTTTTTAGCGTTTTAAGATAGGCAGAACCTACGACACCATCTACAACTCTATGATCACAAGAAAGGGTAACTTTCATCACATTACCTATCTTGATTTCTCCATCCTTCACAATTGGGGTTTGTTTGATTCCTCCTATAGCTAAAATACAAGCATCAGGTGGATTGATTATGGCAGTAAACTCCTCAATCCCAAACATACCAAGATTGGAAACGGTAAAGGTATTGCCTTCCCAGTCCTTTGGTTGTAATTCTTTGTTTTTGGCTTTCCCTGCCAATGATTTGGCTTCTTTAGATATCTCCGAAAGAGATTTGCTATCTGTGAAACGTATAACAGGTACCAATAAACCATCATCTATAGCAACCGCCATACCGATGTGAACATGGTCATTGAATCTGATTTTATCCCCCATCCAAGCAGAATTAACTGCAGGGTGTTGTTTTAGTGATACAGCCGCCGCTTTGATAACCATATCGTTGAATGAAATTTTGACGGGAGCTATCTCATTCATGCTTTTCCTGGCCTCCATGGCCTTGTCCATGTTAATTTCCATGGTCAAGTAAAAATGGGGAGCTGTAAATTTGCTTTCTGCAAGACGCTTGGCAATTACTTTTCTCATTTGAGAAACTTTCACATCCGTGTAGGACTCTTGTCCAATAGCTGCTCCACTACTTGCTTCATTGCCCGAAGCACTTGCGGTAGCTGCCACTTTTGAAGGATCAAAATTCTCAATGTCTTTTTTAATAATTCTTCCACTATCGCCTGATCCCTGAACCAAAGAAATATCTATTCCTTTTTCGCTAGCTATCTTTTTAGCAAGTGGGGAAGCCTTAATACGGCCAGTTTCCGTGGAGCTTGCGGTAGTATTGGTCGGTGCACTCTCCTTTTTGACTTCTTCAGTTTTGGTTTCAGACTTATCGTCTTTAGGTGCTTCCGATCCTCCAGAAGCTTCACTAGAAGAAGTTTTCTGTTGGTGGGCTTTAAGTAGGGTTTCAAAATCTGCCCCTTTATCACCTATAATAGCTATTACGCCATTTACTTCTACAGCATCGCCTTCATTCACTCCTATATAAAGTAAGGTCCCATCATCATAGGATTCCAACTCCATAGTAGCTTTATCTGTCTCAACCTCAGCAAGGACATCACCAGATTTAACCTCATCTCCTACTTTCTTTAACCAGCTAGCGATGGTACCTTCCTGCATGGTATCACTCATTTTAGGCATAGTGATTACCGTAGCTGCAATTCCCGAAACATCAATATCAACAGTAGTCTCTTTAGCTTTTTCTGAGGATTCACCTTTGGATTTATCCTCCTCAGGAGCACTTTCGGTGTCATCACCTGAATCGATACCTTTCAAAATATCGTCTATATTTTCGCCTTCTTCACCCAATATAGCAATGATTCCATTGACAGGCACAGCATCTTTTTCCTTAACTCCAATATGGAGCAAAGTACCCTCATCATAAGACTCTAGTTCCATGGTAGCTTTATCAGTCTCCACTTCTGCCAGAATATCTCCGGGTTTTACTTTATCACCTACCTTTTTCAACCATTGTGCGATTACCCCTTCTTCCATGGTATCGCTCATTTTGGGCATTCGTATTATCTCGGCCATAAGTTAAATTATTCGAATTCATATTTTCAGCAATCCAAAAATAGTTCTTAAAATATGTTTATTCAAATTTAATAATAGTATTTTCACGTAAGATAGATTTGTGAATTGAGCAAAACCATAGAATGCCAGTAGTTAAAATATCGAATTATTACCGTAATCAGCTTCTTTTCAATGGTCACCTACAAACCATTTACCCAGCCATCTTTCGAAAAAAAGTTGATTTACCATTTGAAAGGGAAAGAATTAAAACCCCTGATGGCGATTTTTTAGACCTAGACTGGCTTAAAGGGGGTAGTAACAGTTTGGTCATTATTAGCCACGGACTGGAAGGCAACAGTCAAAGGCCTTATATGACAGGAATGGCCAAAGTGTTTTTTGATGCAGGGTATGATGTTTTAAATTGGAACTTCAGAGGTTGTAGTGAATCGATGAATACAAAACCTATTTTTTATCATTCAGGAGCCTCTTATGATTTAGATCATGTAGTCTCACATGCCTCAACAAGATATTCAGACATTCATCTAGTGGGGTTTAGTTTAGGTGCAAACATTACACTGAAATACCTAGGCGAAACATTTTGGGAAAGTAAAAAGAACATAAAAAAAGCTATAGCTATTTCTGTCCCTTTGGACTTAGGAGGCTCATGTGATAAAATAGACCAATTAAAAAACAAATTGTATGCATTCAATTTCCTTCATTCCTTAAAGCAAAAAATAAAGAAAAAGGCCAAAGTTTTCCCTGAGAAATTTTCTACCAAACAGCTTTCGAAAATAAACACTATTCGGGCTTTTGACAATGAATTCACGGCTCCTTTACATGGTTTCGGTGATGCTGATGACTATTATAGTAAATGTTCCTCACTTCATTATTTACCCAAAATAAGCCACCCTACTTTGGTTTTAAACGCACGAAATGATCCTTTTTTGAGTAATTCATGTTTCCCTATTGTAAAAGAAGAATATTCGGAAAATTTATTTTTTGAATACCCAAAACATGGTGGTCATGTAGGTTTTAGCCCAAGATCAGGGCAAGAAAGATTCTGGTCCGAAACCAGGGCTCTGGAATTTATCCAAAGTCAAAATATTAATTAAGATTTTGAAATAATAATTATGTGTGGAAGATATTCGCTCGCAAAATCAAAAATCGAACTTGAAGATAGATTTCAGGCTGAAATGCTTGAAGATTTCAAGCCGAGGTATAACATTGCACCTTCGCAATTAGTCCCTGTAATCACCTCAGACAGCCCTAAAGGCTTTTCTCATTTTTATTGGGGAATCACCCCTGCATTTGCCAAAAACAAACCGGTAGCCAATAAGCTTATAAACGCCAGGGCTGAAACGATTACCGAAAAAGTATCCTTTAAAAATGCCTTTAAAAAGCATCGATGCCTGGTACCTGCAGACGGTTTCTATGAATGGAAAAAAGTGGGTAAAAAAACCAAAGTCCCCTACAGGTTTGTTTTTCTCAACGAGTCGCTCTTTTCATTTGCTGGAATTTGGGAGGAATTTGAAACTGAAAAAGGCGAAATCGCACATACTTTCACTGTGCTGACTACCCGACCTAACCTCCTTACCTCTGAAATTCATGATAGAATGCCAGTTATTTTAAAAAAGGAAAATGAAGAAAAATGGCTCAATCTTGACAGTAGTGAAAAGGATCTTTTGGCCATGCTCAGTCCATATCCTGACGAAGAAATGACTAAATACACCGTCTCTCCTATGGTTAATCAGGTGGTAAATGACAGTCCATTTGTCATAAGAAAAACTTTACCTATGGATCAATTTGGCAACTATACTCTTTTTGGCTAATGCATTCTATAAAAGTTATTGATCTGAAATTTCAACAGGCGGAAAAAACAATTGCTAGTTTTCTAATCCAAGGAAAAGAAAAGCCAGTGTTGGTAGAAACCGGGCCGCATAGTACCTGGAAAGAATTAAAAAGCTATCTAAATCTACAGGGGTTTAAGCCTGGTGATTTAGGGGCTGTACTCCTTACCCATATCCACTTTGATCATGCTGGATCTGCTTGGGAATTCGCTAATGAAGGTGTGAAAGTTTTCCTCCACCCTAAAGGTTTGCCCCATTTAGCCAATCCTGAAAGGCTTTGGAAATCTGCGGCTAAAATTTATGGAGATGAGCAAATGGACAAACTTTGGGGACCAATGGAGACCATTGATGAAAACTTGCTTGTAGCAGTGAATGATAACGAAAAAGTAGTTATTGGGGATTTGACCTTTACTGCCGTTCATAGCCCAGGCCATGCAACACATCATATTGCTTGGATGTTGGAAGATATCATCTTTACAGGTGATGTGGGAGGTGTAAAGATCACTGATGGACCTGTGGTCCCCCCTTGCCCTCCCCCGGACATTAATATTGAGGCCTGGAAATCATCAATAAAAAAAATATTAGACTACCACCCAAAAGAATTGTACTTAACTCATTTCGGTAAAATCAGCAAGCCAAAGGAGCACCTTTGTGAACTTGAAGTAATAATTGATGACTGGGCAATGTGGATGAAAAAACAATTTGAGGAGGGGCTTTCAGCTGCTGAAATCACACCTCAATTCATGGAGTACACCAAGCAACAAATGATTGACCAAGGCGTGGACAAAAACCTGCAAAAACTATATGAGTACGCTAATCCAAGCTGGATGTCTGTAAGTGGTTTATTGAGATATTGGAAATTAAAGCAGGAGAATCGACTTTAATTTTTTGGGTCTGCATTCATAAACCAAAATTGATTTTTCAATTAAAATTAACATATTTGCTTTCCAACTAATCTTAATTGCAAAATGCTGAAGTCGATTATAACAGGTGCAGGACATTACCTACCAGAAAGAGTTGTAACCAACGATGACCTTTCTGAGATGATGAATACCAATGACAAATGGATTGTAGAAAGGACAGGCATCCATGAAAGAAGGTGGTTTACACCTGGAGTTGATACAGTCACCAGTATGGCTAAAAACGCATCTATTATGGCAATTAAAAATGCTAGAATAGAAAATACAGCAATTGATTTTATCATTTTCGCTACAATAACTCCGGATTATTTCATTCCTGGAAATGGCGTATTGCTCCAAAGAGAACTTGGCTTGCAAGGCATTGGCGCTTTGGACGTAAGAAATGCTTGCTCAGGATTTTTGTATGCCCTATCTGTTGCCGACCAATTCATTAAAACAGGTATGTACAAAAACATATTGGTCGTAGGTGCTGAAATCCAGTCCTCCGCCTTAAATAAAAATGATGAGGGCCGGTCAAGTGCTGTGATTTTCGCAGACGGGGCAGGTGCTGTGGTTTGTAGCGCTACAGAAGAAGAGGGCCGAGGAATACTTTCTACTCATTTACATGCAGATGGCGATTTTGCTGAAGAACTTTACGTAAAGGACCCAGGTAGCAGTAGAGAAGTAAGGGTTTCTCAAGAATTAATAGATAGCGGTTCATTTAATCTTTCCATGAACGGAAACACCGTCTTTAAACATGCGGTATTAAGGTTCAAAGAGGTAATTGAAGAGGCCTTAGCTGCTAATAATTTAGAAAGCAAGGATATTGATTTACTAATACCCCACCAAGCAAACCTCAGAATAAGCCAATACATCCAAAATAAAATGGACCTTAGAGACGATCAGGTCTTTAACAACATCATGCATTACGGCAATACTACCGCGGCAACAATTCCTATTGCTATAAGCGAATCTATTCAACAAAATAAAATCAAATCAGGAGACCTTGTGTGCCTTGCTGCATTTGGAAGTGGATTCTCTTGGGCTTCAGCCATTATAAGGTGGTAGCTTACCATAAAAATAATCCCCCTTTTGACCAATTATTGCCCCTTACACTAGACAAGGCATTATTTGAAAAAATAAGCCTGGCCAAAAAGACGTTTATCTCTATTCTTTCTTTGGTAGGAAATACTATTCCGCTGGAAAAATTAGTACGTATACATATTAATCAAAAGGGAATAAAGATCAGTCAGGGAAACGAACTACAGGGTTGCCCTTATCAAGTATTAGATATTGTTCGCGATTTTGATGTGAATCATGGTTTGAATCTAAGGGTTCTGCATTGGTGGGGACGTGGCGCCTTCTTATTCATTTATTTTGGTTCTCAACACCCTAAACTTCAAGCTACCGAAAACCTATACAGCTGGATAAAAGAGAATTCTTTCAACCTGTGCAAAGGAAACCTATGGGATTACAAAAGGATTATTGATGAAAAGAAAATTATTCTCAGTGAAAACATTGAACGGGACCAATTAATTGAGCACCTTAAAAGTGAGACTCCATTTCAGATAATAAAACCAATCCCAATAGTAGACAGGCCAACATTTGAACATAATTTAGTAAAAGAAATCACGGAAGCATTGACATGGATGGATGCCAAGCATATTTAATTTTAGTTCTGAAATAGCTTGGTAAACAGAGTAAAAAAGAAAAACTATTAAACTTTTCCCTAACTAAATATAATTTTTTAACTATATAATGTAAATTGGAACCAAGATTGTGTGCATTCCGTATGACTTTATAAAATTGATAAAACACTCATGAAATATACATTTGCCTGGCTTTTGATGATTTTTTATGTGTCTTCCTCATTTGGACAAGGCCAAGTGGTGAACCTTTACAATAAAGACTCAACCCTTATGGGTAATGGAGTAATGCTCAATAACAAAATGGACGGTCTTTGGAAGTTCATTAATCCTAAAACCAATAGTTTAATTCAGCAAGGCAATTTCAAAAATGGATTGAAAGATGGTCAGTGGATCATTTATTTTTCAAACAAACAAAAGCACATTGTAGCTGATTATAAAGACAATAAAAGGAACGGTTCATTTTTAGAATATGATTTAGGAGGGGCGCTAATAAAAAATGCCGTTTATCAAGACAGCGTTTTGGTTGGACCTTATAAAGAGTATTATGGTAATCAGAGTAAATCAGGATTAGCCAATCCAAAACAGGTTAAAACAGAAGGCGACTATTTGAATGGTAAAAAATCAGGCAAATGGATTTTCTATTTTGAAAATGGAGAGAAGGCTGTTGAAATAAACTATAAAGAAGGAATTAAAGACGGCCCTTACAAAGAGTATGACCCGTTTGGAGAGTTGATTGTAGAAGCCAACTATGTCGACAACCAACCCGATGGGCCATTTAAAAGATTTTCACAAACGGGACGAATTCAAGAATCCGGAGAATACAATGCAGGAAGAAGAGTAGGTAAATGGACAAGTTATTTCCCTGACTCCAATATTTTGGAATCAGAAAAATTCTATGATAAATCAGGTCACAAAACTGGAACTTGGAATTATTATTACGAAAACAAAAGAGTAGCAAGGGTAGAACGCTATGAAAATGATATCCCTGTAGGTAAGTGGGAAGAATATTTCCCAGACAAGTCAGTATCCAAACAAGTAACCTATGATTTGGGTGTTCCGGTGGGTGAATATATAGAAAACCACAACAATGGAAAACCATCAGTAAGGGGTCAGTATGAAAATGGTTTTCGATCAGGAATTTGGAAAAGCTATTATCCAGAGGGTAAAATCTATTCAATTGGAGAATACAAAAACGACTTGAAATCAGGGCTTTGGAAATATTTCAATAAAATCGGAATACTAGTGGCTGAAGGCAAATACCAATTAGGTGCAGAACAAGGACAGTGGTTTTATTATTATGATGGCGGTCAGTTAAAATCAGTAGGAAGCTATTTACTGGGTCAGGAAGATGGTATGTGGGGACTTTTTTACGACAACAAACAACTTACGCAAGAGGAAACATGGGATTTTGGTAGGCTTTTAAATGTAAGTACCTACAACAATTATGATGGATCCAAAACTTTAAACCATGGCACCTTAAAGGATGGAAATGGCACAAGAATCACCTATTATGTAAATGGGGTAAAAGAATCTGAAGGCAATTACAAATCTGGTAAACCTGAAGGCGTGTGGAAATATTACCATGATAATGGTAGACTTGCCTCTGAAGGAAAAATGGAAGATGGTAAAAAAGAAGGGTCTTGGAAATACTATACTCGATCAGGAAATTTGGAAGACATCTTGAAATTTGAAAATGATGAGTTACTTGCAGACGACGTTCCTGAGGAAAGTGATTTATTTCAAGATTTCAATTAAAATCAAAACAAATCTGCATTTAATAGGTTAAATAAATAAAAAAATATGTTTGGCCTATTTAGAAAGAAAACCCAGCTCGAAAAACTTCAACAGTTATACAAGGACTGCTTGGAAAAAGCACATAAAGCATCTCATCATAATAGGCAGCTTTCTGATAATTTAATGGCAGAGGCTGAAGTCATTGCAAAAAAAATAGATGCATTGAAAAAGGGCTAATCTACAATTATTGAAATTATTATTCGTAAAAGGAAAAATTATTATTTTTCCTTTTTACAATCGTTTCTTCAAGCAAACAAACCAGTTCTATTCTGAGGGAATATAAAAACTTGGAACACTTATTGCCGTTAGTATTAATATCACCAATATTAATGTGCCATGAAAACCTTAAAAAGTAATCGGTCGACATTCCCAGTTTCTATGAAAGTTTTAACCATAGGAATCTTATTGTTTTTTGTAGGCAGTATTCAAAATACAAATGCTTTACCAGTTTCAGTTTCATTTCAGGTATTTTATGATGAACTAAGCCCTTACGGAGATTGGATAGAAGATCCAAATTATGGTTTTATATGGGTTCCTTACGTAGACCAATCTTTTCAACCTTATCGTACAAATGGGCATTGGGTAATGTCAACCTATGGCAACACCTGGGTTTCTCAATATGATTGGGGCTGGGCTCCTTTCCATTATGGAAGATGGTTTTTCAGTGACTTCTACGGTTGGGCTTGGATCCCAGGGTATGAATGGGGACCAGCTTGGGTAAACTGGAGATCAGGTAGAGGCTATTATGGATGGTTACCTCTTGGTCCTCAAGTTTATTACTATAGCTCAGCTCGATATAATATCTATTCCCATTGGGTTTTTGTACCTAGACGCAGGTTATTAAGCAGAAGGATTCACAGGTATTATATGCATGGTAGAAATGTAAATGTTATTTACAATCAAACTACCATTATCAACAATACCTATATCCACAATAATAACAGGTACATTGCCGGACCAAGCCGTTCTGAATTGCAACAAGTAACTAGGCGTAATGTCCCGGTTTTTGAAGTTCGACAAGGAAGAAGACCAGGAAGAACTTCAGTGGGAAATAATACTATCAGTGTGTATAGACCACAGGTCTCAGCGAGATCCTCATCAAGAAATGCAGTAAGTTCTAGACCGAAAAAGTATGTAAGTGCAAAGGAATACGGTAATACCCGGTCTACTTTGAATAGTCGTACAAATGTTAGGTCTACTAATAGAGCGACCACAAGGAACTCTAACGTGAGGTCTGAGGCTCTTAGGGAAAGTAAAACACCCACATCTAGACCTGCTGCAAGAAGCGCTGTGAAACCTACTACTGAAAGAAGTAATACCCAATCAAGGAGAGTAGCTCCTTCTGTTAACCCCAGTAATTCCAGGTCAAATAACAACATTGGAAATACAAATAGCAGAAGTAGAAATAGCAGTACTCCTCCGAGTAGTGGCGTTATTAGGAGAAGTACCACTTCACCTAACAATGGCAACACACGCAGAGTTACACCAGACAATCAACAAAACAGGAGATCTACGGTATCCCCTTCCCCTAGAAGTAATACCGTAACTCCTAAACAAAGTGTGACAAAACAACGGTCATCTACTCAAAGACAGGTAATTAAATCTTCACCTGTTCAAAGTAGACCAACTCCAAAAAAGGTCGCTCCTTCAACTAGAAAAAGTAACAGTGTTCAAAGAACGCCGCCTCAAAGAACCAATTCAAGGGTTAAATCTAATAGCAGTAGTAGCTCTCAAACAAGAAGCACCTCTAAAAGCTCTCAACGATCTACCAGAAGTACTTCACCTTCAACAAGGTCAACTAGATCGACTAGATCGACTAGAGGCAATTAAATAAAATCTGGTATTGAGAGAAAAAGAATACCAAGATATATGACCCTTGAATTAAGGCCGGTTTTGATGAAGTTGAATTATGTTAAACAATGGATTTTAAAAGATTTCATCACACTTAAGGTAAGCAAATACACGTTTCAAATTATATTAAAAAAAGACATTACTTATTAAATAAGTGATGTCTTTTTTTATATAACCGAAAACCTGTTTAGTTGGCAGCCTTTACTATAGCCTTCATTTTTGCTAAACCTGTCTTTGCTACATGAAGTGGATCTTCCTTCCAGTATTCTGGGTTAAAAAGCTCTAATGAAAGCACCTTATCTCCTCCCATATTCTTTAAATCTCTAACCACCTGAACCAAGGGGCCTACACCATCTCCTGGATACACCCGATCCTTGTCTGACTGTTCTTCTCTTTGGATATTCCCTTGAAAATCATTCATGTGAAAAATCTCTATTGCATTCCCATTGATTAATTTCAATCCATCAAACCCAGATCCGCCTCTATAGAGATGGAAAATGTCTGGCAATAAGCGAGCATCAGGATCATTGGCTACCGCTGCTACCATCAATATCTGCCCTAAGTGGTAAAATGGTTTGAAAGCACCCCAGAATTCCAATTGAGGCATCACGCCTGTCTTTCTTCCTAAATCCAATAAATCTTTAAACTTTTCGCCGGCCAAGACTAAATCCACAGGTGCTTCTGCTCCAACTCCTGGTGCTGCAACTCTCTTACAACCTATGGCAGCCAGCAAATTCATTTCTTCTTCCATTTGAAGAAACCCTTGTCTGCTCTTATCCTTATCCGCCACCATCCATGGAGCAAAACCAATTGCATTTTCTACCTTTAAACCACTATTTTCAATCATGGTTTTCAATGTAGAGGTACTATTTCCGTCAGCAAGAAACTTCTTTAAATCCTGAATCCATATTTCAATACCATCATAACCGGCCTCAGCAGCTATCTCTATATATTTGGCCAATCCAGGATCCTGGCCTCTAATGGTACTGGTATTTAAACAATAAGTGAATTTCCCTTTCTTTTTTGGCATTGAAAAGGCTGAAACAGGTTGAACCGCAGCAATAGAACCTAGGCCTATTGTTTTTAGTACATTTCTTCTTTTAATTTCCATTGTTTTCTTTCTTAATTAATGGGGCTATTAGAGGTATATTCTTGACAAGTGTTGCCAATTAGTAAAGCTTCCTAAAACTACAAAAATATATTTCAATTTTTCAGGATCCCCCTCTAGAAGAAAAAAAATACTACACTATAAAACCAAAGGCTTGGTGTATCTATTGTTTTCCTTTTAACCAAATCATTTTACTGTTCCCCTATAGCTAGGGAATTCCCATCAGTAACTGGGGCATAAGTATACTACTATAGCTTTTCTATCAAATTTTGAAGCTTACCTTAAATTATAAAATTTATTCTAAAGGACTGAATTATTAATTTACTCAAATTTCAAGAGGCCTAAATTATATTTATAACTTTAGGCAGGATTACTGGGGTAAAGCCACCTTTTTTATCAGAAAACTAACAAATATTAAAGTTCTACCTAGATCAAAAGAAGCAAATGAAAGCACTCCTTATTTAGCCCCTAACAAGTCAAAAGCCAATCATGTGTAACAACATCTCTAACCTTAAAACTCATCGATTCTTTAAAAACACAAAGTATCCTTTGGCTGTATTTTTTATAGCCCTTCTAATCGGTACTGTAATGAATTTCTGCAAATACGGCCCCTATATAACCCCTGACACTATAGGGTATTTTAATATGGCCCAAGGAAAGGATCCCGAATTGACAAGTCTGTCTCCATTTTATTCTTATTTCCTCTCCTTATTTCCTTTTTCATTGATATCGATCTTTGATAGAGCAATAGTTTCTGGGATTTTGATGTTTTTGCTGGCCTTCTACTTATTATTTAAGATGTCCCGGAAAATTGGGGAAAATAGCGTAAATTATTTTTTTGCTTTCGGAATCAGCATTCTATCCTGGTGGTCATTTAGGGTATTAGGAAGCGCCCATGCCGACAGCCATTTTTACTTAATGTTTTTGTTTTGGATATACCTTTTCATTTGGAAAAATGAAAGGAGCACGTTGTACCTAATTTTAATCTGTTTCCTTTCTGCATTAATGGTCTGGGTAAAACTAAATGCTTTATTCCTTGTTCCATTGCTCGCATTATGGGTTATCATAAGCAAAGAAAAACAATGGATATATGTTATTTCAGCAACAATTATTTCATGGCTTATTTATCGATGGAATATGCCAGAAAACATCCTTGATTTACATCTTTCAAATCAAGTAGTTCTTCAAGCCAGCCAACTTTCTACCATTGGACTATTTTATGAAAACCTCTCAACATGGTTTCAAGTAAATCTTGCTTTACTATTTTCTGACCTGCTAACACAACATATACCGAAACCACTTGCCTTCACATCTGCATTGCTGAGTTTCGCTTTTCTAATACATTATTTAGTAAAATCCCATAATCAGCATAACAATCCTATCTACAAAGCACTACTTATCAGTTTTGTTTACAGTGTGTTTTTTTTAGGCTTTGAACTGAAGATCGGCTATAAAGAAATCAACTACAGAACACTATTTCCTCAGCTAGTAACACTCTCTCTTGCTCTTTGGATTTACCTTATTCAATACAACAAGAAAAAATCAATTTTAATAATAGGTCTTTTGATAACTAGCTACACATTAAGCGGCCACTATATTATTTGGCAAAGGAATGATGTAGCTTCACTTATTACAGCCAAAAGATTTGACAATAGTAAACAGAAAGAAACTATTGAACGGATTTTAAATCAAAACCATCAACAGATTTTCAGCAATAGCCCAGAAAAAATTATGCTATCATTCAACACCATAGACGTACTTCAAATTGCCCCTAAAAACCGATTTATTGAGGGGAAAAACTACCCGCTCAGTGATGCAGAAACAGAATTAGAACGTCAAAAAAGCATTCAAGCTTTAAAAGATGGTTCGGCCTTGGTAGTGCTTTTTCAGCCTACCAAAGAGGATTTAGAAACTTACAACATCCATGGGATTAAATACCTAAATGAGAACAATATGGCAATATTTTATAAGGACAGATTAACGCAATAGGTACATTTTACCATACCCTTTCTTAAAAGCTTTGTCTGCGGAGGTATTTCTATGCTCCATGAATTGACCATTTTTCCTGACCAATACTCTGTAAATATAAACCCCATTGGCCAATTGGTCGCCAAACTCATCTTTTCCGTTCCAAGCGTACTCAGTAATGTTATTCCCTATGGTAATCGGGCCAAGTTCATCCTGAAATATTTCTTTGACTACCTTACCAGTTATTGTCATTATTTGAATTTTTATTTCATCGGGAACCTCTGCTCCTGTCACCGTAAAGACGAACCTCACACTACTGCTAAAAGGATTGGGGTAGGGATAAAAATTAGTTATTTGACTCTCATTAATCACCTCAAAACTCACTTCATATGGCACAGAACCTGCCATATTACCTGCTGCATCGCTGGCATTAATTTTCAAAGTATAAATACCATCATCTAAAGGACCAGGCTGAAATTCAATGGTGAAATCCGCGTTTTCAGTTGCTTCAAACCATTTCACCCTAGAATTACTAAAACTTATTCTCTCAAAATCACAGCCCTCACAAGGCTTACGAAGCATCAATTCCATTCCCAGTGTATCCTGTTTCAATGAAATTTTATTTTCATCTTTTATCTTGGTCGATATGATCACTGTAGGAGACACAATATCACCGTTCATTATGTATCTTCCATCGAAATTAACGTCCAGTACAGGATTTAAATCGTCTCCGGTCACCTTAAAATATTTAGGCAAATCCATTACATTGTTTGTATAAATCTGCTCTGTTAATTTTCGAGGGTTAACAAATACGTTAAGCGAATTGTCCCCAGCCTTTCCTTTGGAGTCAAAATCTATTGTGAAAACTGAAGATTCGCCTGCCTTAACAGCAGGAATCTTAAAGCTCTCTTTGGTAATCTTCCTTTGGTCAATATTAAGGAACGAATAATCAACCTGTATGGAATCAAGAAAATCATGTTTTGAAATATTGATATATTCAAAGGTTAACTCATCTTGCTCCCCTTCATTTAAAACCACCTCTTTACGTTGATCTTTCAAAATTAAAACACCTTCAGGTACTCCCGTATAGTCTACCTGCCATTTGGACAATTGAGGCAAATCTTTATCTGGTAAGTCATTTAGGGAATACTTCAATCTTAAGAAAGGATAGTTCTTTGCATCAAACTGTGTTAGGTCCGTTGTTTCTACATTTACATCTTGCAGCAAAGAAACTTCTCCTCCATCTGGAGTAACGCCAACCACATCCATTGAACTTTGATCTGGCTCAAACAAGTCTTTGCTTTTTACTTCATTAAAAAACTTTATCCAATCTGATGCAGGGCCAACTTTTGGTGACAATATACTTCCTGAGGGAAAATACCCTTGAATACTGGTCTCAAACGAAATAACTTGAGAATCTCGAGCAAGTTCATCTTCAACATCAGGAACAACCTCTATAGCTTCCCCTGGCCTCATCCCCTTTCTTCCAAAAAGAATATAAGGATCCCCTGTTTCTAAGTTTCTTAAAGTTGCTTCATTTGCCCCTAACTCCTTAAGTTTGAAATAAGCTTCATCCGGCCAATCTGAAAAAGTCACTTCACCAACAGAAAAAATAACAACATAATCATCTTTTTTCACACCTTCTACAAAATCAAGAAGCATGGTTTTTCCCTCATCAGTAATGTATGCATTAGGTATATTTTGAATAACCTGCGGCACTCGTCCACAAGATCTAAAATCAAGGACATCTACTGTAACCAATGGTACAGGTAAATAAGGTTCTAGTGTCTGGTGGTCAAAAGCCATCAACCCAAGCGAACCTGCTCTGCAAAAACGATTAAAAGTATCTAAAATATAGGCGACACCGTTTAGCATAATCTGGGTATTCTCCACCCTATACTCTTCATTCTCTGACCCAAAAGTAAATACATCAATATTTAAAGAAGTATCTTGAAACTGCCAACTCTGATCTGAAAGTGAAATACTTATGTTTGAAAGTTGATCGGCTAAAAATTGAGGTAATTTTCTTTGTGTCCACCCTTCAGGCCCTCCTTCAATATAAGAAAAACTACTTGTTTTCCATGAAACATCCTCTCCCTCTCTAGGCGCTGAAAACTTAGTCCGCCAGTAAAAAGTAAGCGAATCTACTTTAGGTATTTCATCAAAAAGAGCTACGTTCCATCTGGCCAGGTTATTTGTTGTTATTCTAACTTCTTTTCTTTTGGGACTTGAAAAATCCGAAGCAGTATCAAGTTGAATTATTAGATTTCTTTGCTCAGTCGCTAATCCCGGTATTTGAGCAATCATTTCTAAATTTGTTTCATTTACGATTCCAAAATCAAGAGGGAACAAATTTAATGTTCCACTCAATGGCACGAAGAAGGTTACAGATACGGAATTGTTGGCATAAGTTAATTCATCTATCTGACGACTTTTATTGACGGTGATGTTAAAAACATTGTCTCCGAATGAATTAATGCCCGAGTTAGGGATAGTAAGGACCAGCGTATCTAATCTAAAAACCGGCTCAATAGGTTCCACAGGAATGGTTACAACAGTTCCATCTGGTAATTGTCGCTTGATATCAATATCAACTTCGCCCAGATCAACTATGCCTAAATTTTTGATTGGAATAGTCAACTCCAATGTATCGGAAAGTGAATTTAGCACCTGGTCATTTACCCCTGTCAATAGAATTTCATCAGCATAAATTGCATAATCTGCTTTATTTGCCGGAAATATTCTAACTGCAGGGTCGCCTAACATTATTATCTGGTTTGCGTGAGATTGGTTTACCTCAGACACCCCATACCTAGAATAAAATAATTTTTCTGCTTGTTGCTTAATTTTTCCTAAATTCTGATGAATCATGCTGGAATCTGAGAAAGCAGTAGTGTAAAATGATTCACTATACCTTCTTAAATAAACATCTATACCAACGTCTGCATGTGCCAAGAAATTAGAAGCTCCTCGTTCAGGGGTTATTATCCAATCTTCTCCAAAGGTATAGGCATCCCCGAAAGCATTACCTGCATCACAGCCATTTAATAGTAAAACAGGATATTTACCTTTATTTCTATACCCCATTTCACTAACACTTACAAAACCAATATCAATATCAGTAGTAGAAGGGGCTGCATGTCCGAAAAAAGTAACAAGACTGACGCCGTCATTGACCTGCTCAGAGATATTAATTAACTCTGTAGTAGCATTTGACCTTTTCCTAACAGTCTCTACATTTCCTCCCAAATAGACATCTTCAGCAATCACTTTGAAACCATTAAGGAAGTTATAAAACCTTTCTAGTTCAAAAGCTGATCGTCCTCCACTAAGGTGCATAAGGTTTTTTTGCCAAGGCTCAGAGACTCCAAGCGCATCTTTTTCTTTTATTTTGTCCAAATAGGCAGCCACATCATTGGGTGTTCTGGCGGGGATGCGTCCTACACTTATATTCCTCTCCAGCGGATTCTCCGGATCCAAGCCAATCGCAAAGCGATTGTCAGAGTAAGGATAACCAAAAGTGGGAACCAACTCTTGAAAAGTAAATACTGAAGGATTGGTCCGATAAAAATAGGTAATACCTGAGGACCTTCTTGTATTGAAAATACCATATGCCCGCCCAATCAACAGTACATTTTCCGGTATATATTTCTTCTGGTAAAGTTCCAAAAACCGTCTAATTCCTAAGGGGCTTTTCTCTCCAAAGGAAAACTGATCGTATAAATCCTGCACATTGACTGTAAGGGTATCAAAACCACCTCCCAAGGGCGTGGCCCTATAGGAAGCATAGGCTGTTACCGGATCACCATAGTTATCTGCAGGCTTTCGTAACAATTCATGGGAAATAATGATAAAGTTTGCTTGCTGGTTTAATAAATTCCGAAACCTTACTTTCTCTAAGACATTTAATTCTATAACATTGGACTGGTTTTGAACCAAAACTTTATTTGAACCAGCTCCGGTTGGAATGAGCAGTTCATTGCCTGTTTTTTTAACTTCTAATCTAACAGGGTTAATTTTATCTGTGACATCATAGGCAATATAGTCCTCACTTGCCTCTTTTATGGTAAGTACTTTGTTACCCTCACTAAACTCAAACGTTTTTGTCTCAAAATCTCCCGAAAGCCCTGAAGAACTGTATTTAATTTGAGCATAATTGATAGAAACATTATCAATGGTATTGTTTACCCCCATAGAGGTAACCTTAATAAAAAAATCTCCCTCAGGGGATAAATCAGTTTGCTTAAGCAACTCACTCACAACCTTATTTTCATACTCTTCGAAAGTAAATTGCCCAAGTTCTCTCATACCATTTGCCGTAGGGCCTATGTGTACTGAGACCTTATGAGAAGTTTCCGATCTACCTACAAAGCTGATTTCCAGTTGAGGGTTCACATTTCCATTTACTATTTGTCCAAGACCATAAAAAATCAATGTTCTACTTCTACCTCTGGAAATAATTGATGAGGTCCAACCTTGCCCTTGGTCATATTTAGACAACCTCACTCCTGGAAAATACTCTCTGCCCAAGGAATATTGCTCCTGAAAATGCTGTAATGCCTCTAATTGATAATTACTTATTGGCTCCAAGCCATCCCCTATCGAAGGAGAGGCCATTCTTTTACCAAATGAACCTGGAGAAGCGGTAAGAAAATACGCAGTGGTATCATTGTGGGTATTGTAATGTGGGTTTGTCATCCAAGCTTCATCCTCATACAATAATTTGTCTAAGGTTCCGTCATTCCTTTCCCCAATAAATTCCAAATAGTCATCCTGATCAAAAGAACCGTCTTGCTCTCCGCTAATGTAAACGGCCACTTCTTCCCCCCTATGATAAACCTTTATTTCTCGAGGGTCCAAATCATCCATAGCAACTCCAGAGGCTGACAGAGTAGTATAACTTAACTTATAAATACCATCGGAATAAGTAGGGATTTTATAATAATCAGCATCATAATCCAGCCACTGATCTGATTGACCTTTGGCAAAAAAATGTACAAGCAAACCAGTTACTAGTAAAGCAATACGAAAAATTCCTGTTCTATTTTTTCTACAAGCCATCATACAACCTAAAACCAGACTTTAACGGATTAAGAGAAACTTTTACACTAAAAACATGAGAATAAGGTGTCTCAGAAATACTTCCGATATCCGTAAGGGCGTAGTCTACTAAAACTGCCTCACTGACCCTAAACCCTAAACCAAACCCTGGTTGAACTGAGGTGTATTTTGACCCATCAAAATCAATAAGGGTCTGGACATTACCAGCCCCTACTCTAAAAAAGGCAGATTGTCTGTAGCCCAACTCCATCCCAAACTTCGGAGACAAATTAAAAAGATCACTACCATACAAGGTATTTCTTTGTCCATCAAAAGTGAGATCTAAATCCAATACCGTCAATAAATCAATCTCTTCTGTAAGCTCAAAATTTCGAGAAAGACTTAAAGTTGCTCTCGGTAAAGTTAGTTCTATACTATTAATGGGGATCTCATTTTGCGTTTGGGCATATATGTCCCTCACCAATTCCGCATTATGTGACCATGCATTGAAGGTAGTAGTAATATCTCTGGCCATCAAGCCTATTTTCCAGCCGTTTTCTATATATATCGCGCCAAAATCCAACCCAAACCCCCATGCTTTGGCAAATTTACCCACATTCCGATGGATGACTTTGGCATTGACTCCCATTTTAAAATAATCACTAATGTCACGTGCAAAGGACAGCACCAAGGCATAATCTGCCGCATTAAAAAACTGTATATTATCGTAATTCAAAGCCCCATTGGCATCATATAAAAATCTGGTATCGGGAATGTCGTCTACCCCAAACCTAATTAAGGAAACAGCTATCTGATTGTCTTCTTGGATATTTGTAGAATAACCTGCGAAATCGAACTTTGCTATTCCCGCAAAATATTCTGCATGCATCAATGAAAACTCATGCTCATGCTTGATTCCTAGCAAGCCCGCAGGATTCCAATAAGCGGCAGTGACATCGTTCACAGCTGACACCTGAGCACCAGCCATTCCTAAAGCCCTGGCTCCAATTCCAATGTTCATGAATTCGTTGGAATATTTGGGGGCAATTCCCTGGGCTCCGACAGCACCAGACAGCAAAATCCCCACCAATACACAAAAATTTGCCCTACTAAACATGAGTTTAAATAATAATTCATTCGCAAAGTAAAAAGAAAATACCATTGTAAATATTTTGAAATTGAAAAATTATTGAAGGTTTTGTTCGGAAATGTCCAATTGTGAACAATAAACTGTACGAAGCCATTACAATCATTGAGACATTTATTAAAGGACTTGTGAAATTGAAAAAAAAGAAAAACATTATCCGATGGATTAATTCTACTGTTATCTGCTTTTAAAACAAAAAATAACGCATTTTGACACAATTATAGGTTATGAAACGAACTTTGTATACCATAGAATTAGGCATAACCTACTAGCACTTGAAAAGTTGGTATTGTTTTTCGAATTGAAATAAACAATCGGCAAAAAAATGACCGTGATTAATTTATTTCTCTTAAAATAAAAACATGAAAGCTTCAAACACCCAAACCCAGATGCGGAAAGGGATATTGGAATTCTGCATATTACATATCATTTCCAGAGGAGAGGTTTACGCTACTGATTTAATAGAAGAGTTGCAAACTGCTCAAATGATTATTGTAGAAGGCACATTATACCCTCTTTTGAACCGGCTTAAAAATGCCAACCTGGCCACATACAAATGGGTGGAATCGGATGCAGGTCCACCGCGGAAATATTATTCTATTACACCTGAAGGTTTAACTTTCCTAAATGAGCTTCAAACCACATGGGTAAACCTAGACTCTTCCGTCAATCAAATTATATCGAAAGCAAAAAACGAGTAGATGAAATCAAGTTATTATAATTTATTTTCTTGACCTTAGTCATTTAAATCATGAAAAAGACAATCAGCATAAATATCAGTGGCATTCTTTTCCATATAGAGGAAGATGGATATACTGCATTAAAAAATTATTTAGATGCGATCAACCAACACTTCTCTCATTACGAAGGTAATCAAGAAATAATTACGGATATAGAGAACAGGATTGCAGAGATTTTTCTGAGTAATCTAAAAAACAATAAGCAGGTAATCACTGCAGACAATGTAACTAACCTTATCAAAAAAATGGGGACAATAGCAGATTTTAAAGCTATTGAAAGAGACATGGATGAGGAAAAGCCTACTGAGGAGTCAGGCAATGATTTTTATAAATATGTAACTCCCCCAGACCAAAATTCAGGTAAAGGTTATAAAAAACTATCCCGACTGGTTAATGGCAAAATACTGGGGGGCGTATGCGCTGGATTTGCAAACTATTTCACAATTGACCCTCTGTGGACAAGGTTGATAACTATTCTACTGTTATTTAGCGGTGGATTAAATTTTAGCCCACTTAGACTTCCATTTTTCGCTGATGACTTTCATTTAAACGCTGCACTTGGATGGTGGACGGTAATTTCTTATATCTTGCTCTGGATCATACTTCCTGTCTCTTACGATAAGCCAGAGGACAAAAACATTAAAAAGCTATACCGAAATCCAGATGACAGGGTCTTGGGAGGAGTGGGTAGCGGTCTGTCTGCTTACTTTGACATAGATGTCCTATGGGTTCGCCTTGCATTTGTTGCTTTAACCTTTGCCGGTGGATCTGGATTCGTTTTATATTTTATCCTTTGGATTATCACTCCTATGGCTAAATCCATTACAGAAAGAATTGAAATGAAAGGTGGGGCAATAACCTTGAGCAATATTGAAACAACCATCCAGCAAAACCTATCCACCGAAAATACCAAAGAAGAATCGACTTCAAAGAGACTATTGCTTGCTCCTTTTCGCTTTCTAGGCAATTTGATAAATGCTTTAGGCAAAGCTCTTGGTCCATTTGGATCCTTCTTATTGGCTGTTATAAGGGTGTTGTTTGGCCTTATTATTTTTATTGTAGGCATGGTAATGCTGATCGTACCACTTGCTTTTTTAGGACTTTATAGTGAACTAGTTTCTAATAGTGATTGGGCATATATGTTAGATGGCTTTCCTATAAACACAATAGGTGAATTATTACCTATTTGGTTGGCTATAGCCTTATCTATTATTGTATTTATTCCTAGTATAGTATTGGTTCTATTAGGAATTAGCGTAGTGATCAAAAGAAACCTGATTGACGGAAGATTTGGCTTGGTTCTTTTTGGTATTTGGGTAATGTGTATTCTAGCTGGAGCATTTCAGGCACCAAAAATCATAGGCCAGTTTAAATCCGAAGGAAGCTTCACCGTAGAGCAAACCATGGATCAACCCAAAGGAACTCTTGTTTTAACTGCTGATGGAAATGGAATGGATGATGTAGAACTCGGCTTTGTTAAACTCCAACTTAAAGGTCATGAGAAAGAAGAAATGCTTATCTCCCAAAAGTTTATTTCAAAAGGTTCTAACAGAAAAGAAGCCATTAAAAATGCCTCTGAAGCAGAATACGAACTGCAGTTGACGGATAGTGTGCTGGTTTTTGATAAATTCTTAACCTTCCCCAATACCGCAAAATTCAGAATGCAACATTTGGATCAAACTCTATTTATCCCTCAAAACAAAGCCTTTACCATTGACCGAAACTTACTTTCTATATTAAAGAATACGCTGGGTAATGATGGTTACAAAAGCAGGGATGTTAACAATAGAAACTTCTGGGTTTTTAATGAAAATGGGCTCCTTTGCTTAAATTGCATCGATGACCACAAGCAATCAGAAGCAGACAGTCTTTCCCGATCTATTTATAAAAACAGCTATTTTATGGAGAAGTAAAATTCACCTCAATAGAAGGGTTATGGTCAATTTGGGATTTCCCTCTGTATGGATATAGCGTATCTATTGAGCCTATTATGCAACACAACCTTATGAACAGAGTAATCATTAATAGTGATGATTTCGCATCCGATAAAGAGGTAAATCAATCCATATTATCTGCATTTAGTCAAAAACTAATATCCTCATCTACAGCCCTTGTGAATTTCTCAGAAGGGCTGGAAGATGCGGTTCAGATGGTCAAGGCAAATCAAATCCCTAAAGACGCATTGGGCTTACATCTAAATTTAACTTCGGGGGCACCTGTACTGGAAGAAACTAAAAGTTGTGGGTTAATTTGTGAAAATGGGCTTTTTCACGGAAGAATTAGAACCAAACCACAATTCCACATCAAGCTAAAAGACAGACAACTAATTTTCAATGAATTGGAAGCACAGCTACATAGATTTAATTCTCAATTTGGATTTATGCCTAGCCATATTGATGGGCATGAGCATGTACACACAGAGTGGGCCATTATGCGCTGCGTTAATCAATTGGCCAATGAAAATAAAATTACCAAAATCAGGATTGCAAGAAACTTAGGTGAAAACACAAGTGCTTTAAAAAGTAGGTATAAATCATTTTTTAATTGGCGATTAAGGCAATTGGGCTTTATTACAACTGATTTTTTTGGAGATTTTTCTGATATTGAAATCAATAACACCCATTATACAGGTAAGACCGTTGAGATCATGGTTCATGCGATCCCATCAATTAATGATGACATTGTAAACGACTACAACAATGTACCTCTTAAGGATAAAGTTGAAAAATTCAGGCGGAACAACAACTTCGACATGATCAATTATAGTCAGTTATAAAAAAATTCCACCCTCTTGTCCAATTTCACTTAAAATTGATGCTGTTCATGCCCCCCCTCATTAATATAGAGCTTTGGTAATTTACCCTATTAGCATTCTTGTTTTACTGTGCTCCAAATCATCTTGTTTTAACCCGAAATATGCAATAGACAATCTATTACGTACTGAAATCGCTTCAAAATCAGCCACTTCGTTGCTGTTTTCAATTTCACCATAGCAGTGCTATGCTAAAATCTCCAAACAGCCTGATTTTCTTGCGATTGCAACACTTCCCGTAAACACGGGACAGGCTTCACCCCTGACATTGTCAGGGCGGAGAATTCCTATTACATAATCCGGGTTTAAGAGAAAAAAAAAATGGGGATAGCAAAAGGATAGTAGGAAAAACGCCTGTAACTTTTCCCCATAAAACCTAAGTTTAAAAGTAAATTAGCTATATTATACCAATAATAAACAGATTATTGGTAGGCCCGAAATATGCAGTAAATCTTCAATTAGGTGATGAAATTACTTCAAAATCACTCACTATGATCTCTTTTGTACTTTCCGGGTTAAATTATTTTTCGGACACTTAATTCAATAATAACTATGGATGTTAAAGTAAAATTTCTCGGAGCTGCAGGAACAGTTACCGGTTCCAGATTTCTTTTGGAGGTAGATTCGCTAAAGATTTTAGTAGACTGCGGATTGTTTCAAGGCCTCAAAGAAAACAGGCTTAGAAATAGAGAGATTTTTCCCATAACCCCTGATTCCATAGATATAGTTCTACTTACTCATGCCCACATTGACCACTCTGGATACTTACCTAAGTTAGTTAAAGAGGGCTTTAATGGGCCAATTTACCTAACTGAAGCCTCTCTAGAATTGGTGAAAATTTTATTGTTGGATGCTGGAAAATTACAGGAGGAAGAAGCCAAATTTGCCAGAAAAAAAGGGTACTCAAGGCATGAAGACCCTCAACCTTTATTTACTCGTGAAGATGCGGAAAATGTCTTCCCTAAATTGAAGCCTATTCCTTTTAACAATGAGGTCAAAATAAATGAGCGAGTCCGTTTTACTGCCTATAATGCGGGCCATATACTAGGCGCTGCTATATTAAAATTACAGATAAAAGGAGAAAACCAAGAAAAGAGCATTGTGTTCTCTGGGGATCTGGGAAGATTCAAAGATCCTATTTTAAACCCACCAGCAGAAATACCCTTTGCTGATGTATTGTTTCTTGAATCCACTTACGGAGATAGGGTCAACGACTCTATAGACATAGACAAGCAACTTGGAAAAATCATCCGAGACACGAATTACAATGGTGGAGTATCCCTAATTCCTTCTTTTGCTGTAGGCAGAACCCAAATGCTTTTGTTTTATTTGCACCGACTACAACAAAAAGGCTTTATCCCTCAGATACCGATTTATGTAGACAGTCCTATGGCAATTGATGTTACAGGGCTATACAAAGATTTCCCTGAATACCATCATTTAGCCCCTTCTTTGGAAAATAATGACTCCAACCCTTTTCAACATAAAAACCTCCATTACTACAGAGATCAAGAATCCTCTATAAGCCTAAACACGATCAAAAGCCATGCAATAATCATTTCCGCTAGTGGCATGGCCACCGGAGGCAGAATCCTACACCACCTTTACCACAGGCTACCCAATGAGCAGGATAGCGTGATCTTTGTAGGTTATCAGGCTGAAGGTACCAGAGGCAGGAAAATATTAGAAGGAGAAGAAACATGCCGGATATATGGAATTGACGTTCCAGTCAAAGCTAAATCACACTTTATAGATGGGTTATCGGCCCATGCGGATCAAAGTGAGCTCATTAGCTGGTGTGATAATTTCATCACGAAACCAAAATTCACCTTTTTAGTACATGGTGAGCCTAAAGCAAGCGAAGAATTGGCCGGAATTTTGAAAGAGAAATTTAACTGGAATACTATTTGTCCACAATACCTGGAATCTTTTATTCTATTTTCAGGTATATAAGGACAGGGTTTCCATTTGTTTAATGGCTAATTTTATCTTAAATATTTCCTGATGAATAAATTCTCTAATTTAATCTACTTATTTATACTGGTACTATTTGTTTTTTCATCCTGCAAAACAAATAAAACAAGCACACAAGGAATAAAAGGAAAAGTATTTTGGGTAGAGGGAAATCAAATGCCCCAGGCATCACAGGAAACAGCCACAAGTTTTTCTCCAGCTGGAAAAAAGCCTGTTATACGAACCATTAATATCCATCAATTAACCCATATCAATGAGGCAAATTTAGGAGATTACCTTTTTGGAAATATTGAAACTCCCCTTGTTGTTTCTGTGGAAACGAACAATGAGGGGGAATTCTCCGTTATGCTTCCCCCTGGCAAATACTCCCTATTTACTGTCGAAGAAAAAGGCTATTTCGCAAGTATCTTTGATCTTGACGGTTATATCCATCCGGTAAAGGTGGAAAAAAATGAATGGAGCCAGGTTGAAATAATAATTGACTACAAAGCATCTTATTAAAAACAATCAATTGAAAATCAACATTTTAAACAATTCAATTTACTTATATTAAAATTTGTTAATTTTTTTACCTTTGACATGCAACCTTTTTTGACCCGAAGGTATCTACCTTATTGAAAGCAAAAAAAATGTCGACTAAAGAAAACTTTTCAGAAGCAGAAATCGAACTGATCAAAGGTTGCCTTGATGGAGACAGAAAAAGCCAAAGGGATTTGTATGATCAGTTTTCCTCAAAATTTCTAAGTATTTGTTTACGGTATATAAAAGACCAGGACTTGGCACAAGATGTACTAGTTGAAGGATTTATGAAAATCTTTCAAAGTCTAAATACTTTTAGAAATGAGGGGAGTTTTGAAGGGTGGATGAAAAGAATAATGGTACGGCAAGCTTTACAAACCCTGAGAAAAAACAAAAAATTACTAATGGAGGTAGATTGGGATGACAATGATCATATCTCTACTCCAAACCTGGTTTTTGGTAATATTGAAGCTGACGAGTTATTGAAACTTGTCGCCTCTCTTCCGGTTGGTTACAGAACAGTTTTCAACCTCTATGCCATAGAAGGCTATTCTCATAAAGAAATCAGCGAACTATTAGGTATAGCAGAAAACACTTCAAAATCCCAACTAAGCAGGGCCAGGTCACTTTTGCAAAAACAGATTGCCCCCAATTCAATTAAAGTAAATAGCAATGGCAGATAACACAAATAATTTTGACAAATTGTTTAAAAGTACTTTGTCAAATCACGCCGTAACTCCTGCCCCTGAGATTTGGGATAAATTATCCACACGATTGGATAATGACAAGAAGCCTGTGGTTTTCATTTGGTGGAAATGGATAGCGGCTGCAGCTGTAGTTACCATCTCGTTTTGGTTAATGTATCAACCTAATGATTACTTGCTTAAAAACACGGCATCCTTGTCAGTCAGTGACACTAAGTTTATTGAAAAGAAGCCTTTTAGCCTTTCTCCAAAAATAATAGCGGCGGAAAAAAGCCTGAGTGAAAAGCAAGAAGAAAATAAAGGGGAGGGTGTTAATAAAATAAAAGCAGCCAAAAAGCAGCTTGTTAAGAATGAACTTAAATCCAATAATTCCACCTTAATCAAAGAGAAAGAACACAAGGTTAGCCGGGTTAAAGAGCAATTACCTCCAGCATTAGAAGGCAGTGGCACGCTTGAAAGCAATGATTTATTTGTGACTGATATCAAACAGCCTGATTTTCATCTAGCCCTAGCCCAGGCTAAAACAAAAAAGAAGTCCTCAAATGATTATAAAGTAAAGATAATCTCCAATGGTTATGCTATACAACCAGAAAAAGAGAAACTAGTAGAGGGGCTTGAAAATAAAATTGGTGGTTTTTTCACCAAAGTAGATGAAGGATTTGGTGGCTTACAGGATGCCAAAAACAATCTATTTGCTTCTCTTACCACAAAACGCGAGAAAAAAACAAACTAACTAGATATTTACTATTATGAAAAAGTATGTAATGGCCATATTCTTTATGGCACTTGTACAAATGGCTTTTGCAGCTCCGGAGATCCCTTATGACAAACCAGTAAACGACAGTATTATTGTCGAATTTGGGCAATCAGGTAAAATGGTATTTGTGGTTGATAATCCTGATGACTTTGAAAGGTTAAAAAACATGGATATTAACCAGATAATTAAAGAACTAGACCTTCCCAAACCGACGCAAAACGGTGAACTTACAGTTGTTGAAATCAAACAAAAAGACGGCAACAAAGAAATTGTCACCATATATGAAGATATGGGAGAGACGGAGGTTACTGTTGGTAGGTATAAGGTGATAGTTGACGATACAGGTAACAGAACCAAAGTAAAAGTTATTACCAGCCCAAAGAAAGACAAAGACCCTGATTTCCGAACATATATTAATACTGACATTGGTATCAATACTTTTTTTGAAAATGGAAGTATCCCTGGAGAAGGAAACGCATTTAATCCTAAAGGATGGGGCAGCTGGAATATTGGGTGGAACTGGATGGCCAGTCAAAAACTATCTAAGGGAAAATACTGGGATTTCGGTCTTGGTCTGAGTTGGTACAACTTCAAGCTTGACAATGCCAATTACCAGATATTAGGTACCGAAGATGGAGTGTCTTTTGTCAATCGAACAGATGTCAATGGCTTTAAAAGCAAGGTTTCAGCCTCTTACTTAAACGTCCTCACCATGTACAGACTTGATTTTGGTAAATTAAATGATAGTGGAAGAAACGGTTTAAGGGTAGCCATTGGACCTTATGCTGGATACAGGCTTGGTGGAAGAAGTAAGTTTGTATACAGAGAAATAGGTGGTTCAGGAAGGAAGAAAGACAAAACATCAGCAGGTGCTTATCTCAATAATTTCAGATATGGTCTCAGAGGCGAGATTGGGTTTAGAAGCGTAACTTTCTTTAGCACCTATGATTTCAATCCATTGTTTCAAAAATCTTTAAGTCCAAATGTCAATCCATTTAGTTTTGGACTTGTATTTTAATCACCTACAACCCAAATCACCATGAATTTATTTACAAAACATTATTTCCTTCTAGTTGCCCTCCTTTTTATAGGTATAGGTTCTTCCCAAAGTCAGCAACTCATAAATAAGACCTTTAATGGCATTCAGAAACTTGAGATAAAGTCTGGCTCCATTGAAATTCAGTATGAGGGTAATGAAAATAGGGACTATATTGATCTTGAAGCCTTTTTAGGTCAAGAAGAAAATGCAGATAAAGATCTGGTAATGATCACTGTTGGAAACACTTTAAAAATCGCATACAATGGGTCTTCCAATGGACATCAAAAAAATAAAAAATACATCAAGATTTCAGGCCCTTCTGAAATGCAATTGGCTGTTCAATCAAGTTCGGGATCTTTGAGGATTAATGGCGTAAGTGCCACTTCACACCAACTTGAAGCCAGTTCAGGACAAGTCAAGGTCTCGAATATTAAAGGCAATTTACTATTAAAAGCCTCCTCAGGAAATCTCCAATTATCTCACTTAACAGGGAACCTAGACTGCCGAGTATCTTCAGGCAATGCTTCGATAGAAGATGTTAGGGGAAATATGGATTTCAAAGCAACAAGTGGGCAGTTAAAGGCCCGTTCAGTCAGCGGTTTACTTAATGCAAAGCTTACATCTGGCAATATGAAGTTAAGCCAAATTGGTGAGTTAGGAAGCTTAGAAATCACATCAGGAAATATCAAAGCAGACCATTCGGGGCTAGGCGCACATACAAGTATGAATGGATCCTCAGGAAATATTCAAATCAATACGATAAGCAATATCAATGATTATAATTTTGAGATGAGAGCTGGAAGTGGAAATATAAGAGTAGGGAACCGCTCCGGAAACAAGTCTATCCATATTCAAAATGGTAAAAGTGTTACTATTCGGGGAAAAGTTGGCTCAGGAAACATCTCTATTCAGCCAATATAAATGAGTAAGCGCCATTCTAAGGTGAAAATTTCAGCACTTTAGAATGGCGCCAATTTCTATTCGGGCAATTCTTCTCTTTTTTGAATTTCCATTACCATTTCTTTTTCCTCCTTTTTTAACTGAAGGGATTTTACAATCCTTCCTGGCATGGGTTTCGCTAAAGAAACAAATAATAGGGTGACTGCATAAGCAATAGTAAATCCTGAGTTTTCATAAAACAATAAACCAAAAGCACTCAACAAACCCACCCAGAATAAATGCCAATACCTCAAAAAGGTTGCTCTTGCATAACCTTTTATTTTCTGACTCAGGTCTCCATTTGTTTTTCTTATGATTCTAATCCGATTGGTATAAGCAATTTGCTGCATGAGCAGCATGGCTGAAACCAAACCAAGAAGAATAAAATTAAAAACTTCTGGAAGTTGCGGCAGATTGAATTCCAAATTACCACTATTTACATACAGGTATGCAAAAGAAAAAATGGGCAATGGAATTGCAATTAAAAGCAAGACATTTCGCTCTAATAAGCGAAAGTCCTTTTTCATCATTTTAATCTGATTTTCTGAATTCATTAGTCGATCTGAATCTTCACCTCCGAATTGGTCGGTTTTGCAGAGCAGCAAAGGACATACCCTTCCTTAATCTCATTTTCGCTTAATCCAGCATCTTCTTCCATTTTCACTTCACCAGAAAGTAATTTTCCTCGGCAAGCAGTACAAAGTCCACTCTGACAGGAATAAGGCATATTCAAACCCTCGTCTAAGCCTGCTTCCAAAATGGTTTTACCTGGTTCCACATCGAAAGTATACTCTTCTCCTTCCAATATTAATTTTATAGGCCTGTTTACGACTGCTCCAAGGTTTTCTTCCTCTGCGCTCTCCTCCTTCTCAAGGTAAAAGCTTTCTGAATGAATAAATTCCTTCTTAACATCCATATTACTCAATCCTTCCTGGGCTGTTTTCATCATCCCTTCTGGACCACATATAAAAAAGCGCTGATTTTCTAGAAAAGAATCAAAATGAGTAGTAAAGAACTCTGTGACTTTCTCTTGACTCAGTCTACCTTCTGCTCCTTCCCAACCTGGTTTAGGCTGAGTGAGGTTATGGGTAACAAAAAGCTTATCAGGGTATTTTTCCTCCAGGGCCTTTAATTCTTTATCAAAAATAATCATGTCCTGAGAACGACTACAATACAATAAGTGTACCGTCGACTTTGG
The DNA here is from genome assembly GCF_001050135.1 of Cyclobacterium amurskyense. GTDB lineage: Bacteria > Bacteroidota > Bacteroidia > Cytophagales > Cyclobacteriaceae > Cyclobacterium > Cyclobacterium amurskyense. The sequence goes on from NZ_CP012040.1 coordinate 792,689, forward strand.
TTCATTTACCAAAACAGATTTGATTATCCCCATGATGGGCGTGATACCACTTCCTCCTGCAAACATTCCATACTTCCTTTTATTATGAGAATGATAATCGGAAGTAAAATTACCCAAAGGCTTCATTACTGTTACTCTTTTGCCGGGAACAAATGTGTCATTCACGAAATTAGACACAAGTCCTCCTTCAAGTCGTTTAACAGTGATTCCAGGGAAAGGATCTACAAAAGGTGAAGTTGATAGACTGTAAGACCTCCTCTCCTGTTTCCCATCAATCTCAACAATGAGGGTGAGAAATTGACCTGGAAGGTAATCCATAATTGGTTCCGGCTGGTCAAAATAGATGGTTACGGTATCCAAAGTTTCTTGGACAGTTTCTCTAATTCTTAAGGTGAGGTAATGATCATCATTTTCGAGATCATCTTTTTTCTTTTTAAAGAGTTTAAACAGCATTATAATAATAGGAATAGTTTGTACAGCAATTCACACAAAATTAACATACTCTTTTCCAATTACCTATTAGGAGAAAAAATACTTAGCAAACTTTAACTCAAAATACACAACTGACCTAGTATTCTAGGCTGAAAACATTTCTAAATCTGTCAATCCTTGCGCGTTTAGCGCCTCCATAATGGGTAATTGCCATATTCTCCAGACATCTTTTTTTTCTAAGCAGCCCACAAATTCCTAGCAGAAAACCTGAAATCAGATTGTATAATCAGCGTACAATTAGCAATGATAAACAAAAATCACTTTGCCAATCTTTTGTAAGCACACCAATCAGCGATGGCCTATTAAAAGAAAGGAAAAGAACATAATAATCAGCAGATTCACTATAGAACAGGCTTAGATTTTACAACTGTCTCAAGTCTTCTCAATTCTCATTTCCGTTATTTTTTTTTACAATTTTCATCAACCGCTTGTAGCACTCTGGCATCTCATAACGTACTGGCATCAGAAGACTAAACAACTATAATATTATGAAAACACAAATCATTAATTTCAAGAACAAAACTTGGCAAATTGGAAAACACCTGATGGTGCTAATGCTTCTTCCCTTTACTTTTTCTTGTCTTGACGATGACGGGACAGGCAGCTTGCCAAACGAACCAACTGCCTATGTTTCATTTTATAATGGAACCAATGAAGCATCCGATATCCAAATCGAGGTAGACAGCACAGTTTATGACCGGAAGGCATTTGATTTCGGTGAATTCATAGATTATTGGTACTTCTACACAGGAGAAAGGAACTTTTCTTTTGTAGATAGTGATTCAGATCAATCGCTTTTGGATACTGCTGTAAATTTAGGTGTTGAAAAGGCTTACTCTTTTTTCTTGACAGAAACAGGAGACGAATATACCACTCTATTTATAGAAGACAGTCTGGAAACACCTGTAAATGGTAAAGCTTTGATCAGGCTAGTACACCTATCCTCTGGTGGTCCAGAAGTGAATTTATTTCAAAGGGACCATGAAGAGGCCATTTTGGAAAGCCTTTCTTTTCTGGAATCTACAGACTTCGTCAATGTTGACACTGGAGAAACAGACCTTATTCTTAAAGCCAGTTCGGATGACCAAAATGAAGTCGTACGTTTAAATGACATACACCTCAGAGAAGGTCGAATTTACACTGTTGTCATAAGGGGTAAATTGGGTGCAGAAAGCAATTCTGCGGATGCGATCCGTCTTCAATTGATTAGAAACTATCCCAACTATTAATTAACAATAACAATGTTTATTTTTTTTCCAAAACATGAAATAGCTATTCTGTTACATGTTCTGGGTTTAGGGGACTTCTGGAGGCAGAAGTCCCTTTTATTTTATATTATTTCAGCCTTGCCCTCGTCTTTTGAATAATAACAATTATTTTTGTGCCTCAATTGACTTAAAGACGAATCATGAAACTTAATCCACTTACCGCAATTTCTTCAATAGATGGCAGATACGCCTCAAAAACCAGCCCTCTGATGGCCTATTTTTCTGAATATGCATTAATTCGGTACAGGGTAAAAGTAGAGATTGAATATTTTATAGCTTTATGCGAACTACCACTTCCTCAGCTAAGTAGTGTAAAACCTGAGCAATTTGAAGAAATTAGGTCTATCGAAAAGAATTTTACCGAAGCTGATGCGCAAGCTATCAAAGACATTGAGAAAGTCACCAATCATGATGTGAAAGCTGTCGAGTATTTTTTAAAGGATAAATTTACCGATCTAGGTTTGGATGGTGTAGTAGAGTTTATCCATTTTGGTTTGACTTCTCAAGACATCAACAATACCGCTGTCCCTATGATGTACCGGGATGGTATAAATGATGTAGTACTCCCAGCATTGTTACAAGTTCAGGAAAAAATTAGCAATAGGGCTAAAGAATGGGATTCTGTTCCTATGTTAGCCAAAACGCATGGCCAACCAGCTTCACCTACCCGACTAGGGAAAGAATTTGAAGTTTTTGTTAGCCGCCTTACTGCTCAGTTAGAATTATTGAAGGACATACCTTTTGCCGCAAAATTTGGTGGAGCGACTGGAAACATGAATGCTCACCATGTAGCTTTCCCTGAAATTGATTGGAATACTTTTGCCAACAACTTGGTATCAAAAAAACTAGGCCTTAGCAGAAGCTACCCAACTACTCAAATCGAACATTACGATCATTTTGCTGCACACTTTGATGGCTTAAAACGAATCAATACCATACTTCTTGATTTTAGTAAAGACATTTGGCAATATGTTGCCATGAATTATTTCAAACAAAAGATAAAAGCTGGTGAGGTGGGTTCTTCTGCTATGCCTCATAAAGTAAATCCAATAGATTTTGAAAATGCAGAAGGCAACCTAGGTATAGCCAATGCTTTATTGATACACCTATCTGCCAAGCTTCCTATCAGTCGCCTGCAAAGAGACCTAACTGATAGTACAGTTTTAAGGGTAATCGGAGTACCCCTGGCTCATATGCAAATTGCCTTTTTGTCCCTTGACAAAGGAATAGATAAACTGGAATTGAATCAGGCTGCTATAGAGAAAGATTTGGATGAAAACTGGGCAGTAGTGGCTGAAGCCATCCAAACAGTTCTAAGAAGAGAAGGCTTTCCTAAACCTTATGAGGCCCTTAAAGCGCTTACCAGAACTCACTCCAAGATCACGCAAGAGTCCATCAGCGAATTCATCGAGACGCTTAATGTTTCTCAGGAAATTAAAGCGGAATTAAAAAAGATAACTCCTTTTAATTATACTGGTCTTTAATTCAGTTGATTCTGTTGACTTAAATCCTGGCAATTTACTTTCAGCTTAGGATTTAAATATATTAGTCCAAAAAACAACAAACGGCTTGTTCTCTCTAGGAAAACAAGCCGTTTTTTTTTAACCCGGATTATGTAATAGAATTTCTCCGTCCTGACAATAGTCAGGGGTGAAGCCTGTCCCGTGTTTACGGGAAGTGTTGCAATCGCAAGAAAATCAGGCTGTTTGGAGATTTTAGCATAGCACCGCTATGGTGAAATTGAAAACAGCAACGAAGTGGCTGATTTTAAAGCGATTTCAGCACGTAATAGATTGTCTATTGCATATTTCGGGTTTAAGTCGGAATGTAATATTAACTCCATGACCTTTCTCAACCCACACTCATCCTTTTTCTAGGAATCTGTAGGAATTGAAAGGGAATAAGATCCTATCGCTTTTGGAATTTTATGGTTTTGCTATCGGTAAAAGGAATGGTGAGTTCCCATTTAGCACCTTTACGGTTTACTTCTATTGTTATTCCTTTCTCATTCTCACCGACTATTTTCGCCCTTGTCATTACCCTATCTCCATTTCCAGGGGTAGGAATCAATAACCATACAAAGGTAGAACTATCGGCTATCTCACTGGTGTAAATGCTGGCCACATTTGGCTCGTAGAGGTTATACTCAGAACTATACCAACCCTGAATTTCAGGCTCTTCCTGACCTTTGATCATTTGGATGTCAAATTTGGCATTGCCTAAAGGCATTACCTCAAGACTCCCTTCATCATACCCCCCCACTAAGGATTGCCCAATACGCTTAACCTCAGCATCTGGATGCCAATGCCATAAGGTACTAATAGACCGAGGTTGATCTGTACTGATTCTATCTACAACCACCCAGAATTCGCCTCTGACATAAAAAAGACTACGATTGTGATTAGCTTGACCTTCCAAATCAAAATATTCCCCGAAAGAGGAAGATGCAAAATCATAATCCCCTGTAATTTTCACAGCCTGGCTTTCAACTGCTGTTTCAGCAAGTTTTGGTCCTGGCTTCTGAACTTTCCCGTCAATTAATACTAAATTATGACCTTTACTACTTAGCGCATAGGGGCGAAATTTATTAGCCACCTCACCTGTGTAGGCATATCTACCTGCATCTACTAGAAAATCCTTTCCATAAGCAGTGACGGAAAGATGTAATTTATCATTGTGTTGGTGACCGCTACCCCATGGCCCTATATCAAAAAAGGACCAATGCGCCATAGAATCATAGCCACTTCTAGAAATTAGCTGACCTGCCCAAGGGATGAGGTAAGAGGGGCCTTCTTCAGGTTTTACTCCTTGGCTTCCATTACTTGCTAGATAGGCCCATTCTGGGTGATTGTATTTCTCCGAAGCACTTAAAATGATTGCCCTATCACTTCCTCTGTCCCCATCGTTATTCAAAATCCTGTGCCCATCTGGTCTAATCGCTCTCGCAATGTACCAGTACATGTCTTCGATGGTTTGATTAAAATACTCCGGAAGTTCTCTTCCTGCCTCATCACATAGGGTCTTGAACAATTCGAAACTAACCATTGACACATTGTGGTAATGCGAAGAAAGTTCTGTTTGAACTCCATCCGGATAAACCTGTCCCCTCATACTTTCAACCATCGTATCTACCGCATAATCCATCCACTCTTCAGAAGCTTTGTATTCAGGAAAGTAGGCAACCACAGTTGCAAGAGAGGATATTTCCATGGTCAACCAATTGTTTCCACCATGAAAGTTCCTATTGTAATGTGCATGATCAGGAAGACTACTCAAAATCAACAGGCGAGTAGCTGGAGAAATATACTCACTATCCAACATGCCATAAAAAACCCTTGACCAGGTTTTTACTCGGGCCGCTACTTCAAGTCCTCTCCAAATGGACTCGGATCTTTTCTCTGCAGGATAAGGCATGCTTGCCAAGATGAAATCCCTCAAAAACAAATCCATGTATTCTGCATACTTGGGATTCCCTGTTTTAAAGTAGGCACCCATCACATTAGAAAGCTGGCTGTGTCGATTGGAAAGCCAAGCCCATTCCTTGTCATTGTTTGGTCCTTTATAATACCAATCCCGATGCCCATTGTCCAACAAAGGAACTTTTCCTTTGACATTTTGAATGGTAAACACATTCTTTAATATGGTATCTGCTTCAGCTACAGTTTGTGAGGAAATTTCAGGCAGAGTTCTCCTTAGTCCCATTCCATTATCGGACACTTTATAGTAAGCCAATAATTCATTGGCAGCCAGTACCCAGTCTCCTTTGGTGGTGGCTGCTTTTACTTTTTCTAAACCTTCAAGATCTAAATTAATATGGTCAAAGATTCCTTTTACTGTCCCTGGGTAAGAATGGTATAAATCCTTTACAGAAGTAATCTCTTTCCAATTTTGCTGTGCAAAGGAAATTTGAAATGACAATAAAAATAAAATCAGTAAAAAGTAATTTTTGGTTTTCTTTGGGTTCATTGTTATTCAATTAAGTCGATATATAATAGCTTTTTAACCTCGGTAAAAAAGACAAACCATAGTTTATTAGAATCTATGGCTCATTCCTCTTCATCAAGGATTTCTTTCAGTTCCGCCAAAATAGTGGCTGCTTCAGCTTTTTTCAATTCAAAATCATCACCATTCGAAGCATTGTTAAGAAAATGGTTAAAGTGTTTTTCTGCCTTTTTCAGGGTTCTTGGAGTGATGTCAAATTCGGCATAATCCAGATGGACCTTGGCAAGGGTAGCGGATTTAAAATTACCAAAAAGGTAGATACGAAATAAGTCAACGAACTTATCAATAATATCAAATTCTTCAATAAGCGACACAAGTCCGCCATTCTTATTCTGGTTGGCAGGAAGATGAATCACTTCAAAAAGCGCATCCAAGGGAGCTTGTTTATTGTCCATTAATGCAAGCACTTTTGTGGCCAAGAAGGCATCATCCATATCACCATTTTTTAGTACATGAATCAATTTTTCTTGTATTTCGCTCCCTCCTATTCTAACCAGTTGCTCACCATATTTCATGGGTTCGTCCTTGGACTTATCCAATAGATTATCAATCAACTTATCTATATTGCTTTTTTCAACCATATCCAATTTAAAGTAATAACTTGTTCTTACATCAATCCTCCAAAACAAGATATCTTTCTTTATAACATTTACCTGCAATGCTATTCATTGCTGAATCAACCAACAATAATACTATTACAACAAGTACCTTACAAACTATGCTTGTTCTATTTTAAATTTTCCTGCTTGGGTTATCTAGACTTTCTAATCTTTTCTGGATTAAAATCCATCATTTAACCCGGATTATGTAATAGGATTTCTCCGCCCTGACAATATCAGGGGTGAAGCCTGTCCCGTGTTTACGGGAAGTGTTGCAATCGTAAGAAAATCAGGCTGTTTGGATATTTTAGCATAGCACCGCTATGGTAAAATATCCAAACAGCAACGAAGTGGCTGATTTTGAAGCGATTTCAGCACGTAATAGATTGTCTATTGCATATTTCGGGTTTAAAATAAGGATGACTTAAATTTCACTTGTTCTCTTCTTTCGACTTTGGTAACCTGCCTGCTTTTTTCAAAGCATCATGGATCAACCATTCCAATTGTCCATTGGTGCTCCTGAATTCGTCTGCAGCCCATTTTTCCATGGCCTTCATCAGCCGTTCATCTATGCGCAGGGCAAAAGGTTTTTTTTGTGCCATAAATTATTACCTTTCACATCTCCATTCTTCCCATGCCTCCAGAATTTTATCTGGATTTCGGGTACTCAACACAAAACTACTATCTTTCAATGAAACCCTCACTACATATGCTGTGCTGAATAGATATTTCCACTCCCCTTTTAGATCGTAATGAAAACCTAATCCTCCCCCAGTCAAAATCGGGCTTTTCTTTATTTGTTGGATATTCTTCACTTCTTCCCACTTGTATTTTCTCCAAGAATTAATAAAAGGAGAAATTTTATAAGAAAGCCCTGAAGACTCCAACCTGATCACAAGCTTCATACTAACAATCAACAAGCCTATAAGCATTGATATAGCCAAGACAATTGCTATAACCATATAGCCTGTAGAATCTAGGCCTTCAATAAAACCTCCTAACAATCCTACAGCAATTACCAATAGCTGAATACCAAAAAAAACAGGTACAAACCAAGTATCTTTCAAAGTCTGCGACTCATTGTATACCATAATTATTGATTTAATGTACCCACATTTACAACAGGACTTGCATTTTTATCAGAACACAATACAACCATCAGGTTACTTACCATAGCTGCCTTCTTTTCATCCTCAAAATCAATGATACCTTTTATTTTCAGATCTTCCAGAGCCATTTCTACCATCCCCACTGCTCCATCAACAATCATTCTCCTGGCCGCAACGATAGCGGTAGCTTGCTGTCTTTGCAACATGGCTGATGCGATTTCGGAGGAGTAGGCCAAATGAGATATTCTTGCCTCAATAACCTTTATACCTGCATGCTGCAACCGTGCGCTTATTTCATCTTCAAGAGATTTGTTAACATCCTCAACCCCTGAGCGAAGGGTCACCTCTGCATGCTCGTCTTCAAAATTGTCATAAGGGTAAGTTCCTGCCATTTTACGAACAGCAGCATCAGCTTGTAAATGCACGAAATTTTCATAATCATCAACATCAAATGAAGCCTTAAAGGTGTCGGCTACTTGCCATACGACTATGGTTCCAACCATTACTGGGTTACCTATTTTGTCATTCACTTTTAAAGGTTTGTTTTCAAAATTTCGAACCCTTAGAGAAATTTTCTTCTTTGTCATGAATGGAATTACCCAAAAGAAGCCGTCGCTTTTTACCGTTCCCTTATATGAACCGAAAAGAAGTAGTACCATTGCCTTATTTGGCTCTACGATAAAAAATCCTGGTATTATAAAAATGAGCAAGATTACAGCCGGTACAAAAAGAAAGGGGATTTTACCAATAAAAGCAAACACTAGGATTGCCAATAAGAATAAGGTCAAGAATACCATTGAGTATCCCGACTGGGGTTTAATTGTCTTTTCCATATTATTTTAATATTATAATGATATCACTTCAAATATATAAAAATTAATTAATATTCCCATTAGATCAAAATAAAAATACTGATCATCAACTATTTAATCACTAAAATATTGAAAAGGACAGAGCTTTATTTAAATGAAAACTATTAGAATAGCGCTTATGCCATAATAAAAAGAAAAAAATTATAGAAATTAAATAAAAAAAAGCTGGACAAAAACATAAAACACATATATTCAAGCAATTAAAGCCCTATTATCCAAAATTATAATGATATTTTATTTAAAAGGGCAGAAGGTAAATTCATTTTTTTTTATATTGTCCAATTAATTTGATTAACCATCTAAAAAAACATATTACATAAACTTCTAAACCCAAATTCAATGAACGAAAACATTAACAAAAGTGCACTCTTTAACGGGAGCTGTTTTGCACTTATCACCACCGCTTTCACCTTTAGTATCCGGGCTGGTATCTTACCAGAACTTGGAGAAGAATTCGGACTATCCGCAACCCAATTGGGATTTATCAATTCAATGTGGTTTTTGGGTTTTCCCATTTCCATGATCATTGGTGGTATAGTTTACCACTCTTTTGGTCCTAAAAATATTATGAGAGTGGCATTTCTTGCACATACTCTAGGTATTTTATTAACCATTTACGCGGGTGGCTACACCACCTTATTGATTTCCACCCTATTTATTGGATTTGGAAACGGTTGTACAGAAGCCGCTTGTAACCCTATGATTGCTGATATGTACTCTGGGGTAAAAATGAACAAAATGCTAAACAGGTTCCATATGTGGTTCCCTGGAGGTATCATGGTAGGTGCGCTAATCTCTACCTTTATGACTGGGCTGAACTTAGGATGGGAAGCACAAATGTGGGTAACCATGATTCCTACAGTTATTTACGCCTATTTATTCTTTGGTAAAACTTTTCCAAAAGCAAAAGTCGAAGGTTCAACTTCTCTACTCAATAATTTCAAAGCTTTATTTAGTCCTGTTTTCCTATTCCTTTTTGTTTGCATGGCCTTTACAGCTATTTCCGAATTCGGACCACAACAATGGGTGAATATCATTTTGGCTAACAGTGGTGCTAATGCAATGATCATTTTGGCCTTGACTACTGGAGTAATGGCCGTAGCTAGGTTCTTTGCAGGACCAGTTGTAGCCAAACTTGGTCAAACTGGTGTATTATTATTAGGAGCTATTTTAGCCACAATAGGTATTTACCTATTCAGTATAGTAACCGGACCTGCGGCTTATGTCGTAGCTGTAATATTTGCCCTTGGAGTGGCTTATTTCTGGCCAGTTATGGTAGGTGCCGTTGCGCAGAGAGTTCCACTAAGTGGCGCATTGGGATTGTCCATCATTGGTGGTATCGGAATGTTTTCTACTGCAATTTTCCAAGGGGTAATCGGTGGCTGGATTGATTCAGCCAGAGCTGAATCAAGTGCTGAAGGATTAACAGGAGACGCATTAGAACTAGCAGCCGGTCAAGCCACGCTCCAAAACATGGCTTTCTTCCCAATAATATTAATCGTACTCTTTACCATTTTCTTCTTCTGGCAGAAAAACTCTAAAAAGACTGAAGCAGTAAGCCCTGTCTGATTTAGTTATAAAATTATTAGGTACTAAAGGAGTCACAAGTAGGGTGACTCCTTTTTTTTTGCTTATCACACAGGGATAACCTTTCGAAACATTGACAACAATATTAAATGTGCTTTTATTGAACTTTTATTTAATAAAATATGGTTCTACTGTTTTATTAACTGTCTTAAAAATTAAAAACCTTCTCAATATGTTCGAAGAATATCTGACTTTAGAAATAGGGAATAATACTACTAAGGATTATCTGTTGGCAATTGCCTTTATCGTAATTGGCATTTTGGTAGTCAGGATATTTAAAAAAACCTTTTTACAAAAAATCAAAAAGCTGACTCAAAAAACATCAACTAATTTTGATGATTATTTGATTGAAGCTATTGAAAAGTTTGTTATTCCTGCCCTATATATTTCAATAGTATTTTTCGGCATTAAAACACTGACTATATCTGGTGGTTTTAGGGACATTATTTCCAATGCCCATAAAGTAATATTGGCTTATTATATTGTGAGACTTGTATCCAACGTCTTAATTCTATTACTAAAAACCTGGGTAAAAGAACAGGAAAACGGAGAAGAGAAAGTCAAACAAATAGGTGGTATAATACTTATTATTAATGTATTGATATGGGGTCTAGGTATTTTATTCCTATTCGACAACCTTGGTTATGATGTGACTGCTATTGTAACAGGAATGGGGATTGGTGGTATTGCGGTAGCCCTCGCTGCTCAAAACATTCTAGGTGATCTATTCAATTATTTTGTCATATTCTTTGATCGACCTATTGAGATTGGTGATTTCATCGTAATTGATGACAAAAATGGCGTTGTCGAAAAAATTGGAATCAAAACGACAAGGATAAAAACGCTTTCTGGAGAACAGCTTGTTGTGGCCAATAGTGATTTAACCAGTTCTAGAATTCACAATTACAAAAAAATGCAAAGGAGAAGAATTCTCTTTGGCGTAGGAGTAAGTTATGAAACAAATTCTGATGATTTAAAGAAAATCCCAGGAATACTCAAAGAAATTGTTAACCATCAGAAACCTATAACCTTCGATAGAGCTCACTTTAAAGAATTTGGAGATTCCAGCCTAAATTTTGAGGTAGTTTACTATATAGAGGACGCTGCTTACAATACCTACATGGACATTCAACAACAGATTAATTTCGAGATTTTTGACAAATTTCAGTCTATGGGAATAAGTATTGCCTTCCCAACACGCACCTTGTACCTTCGTAACGAAAACGATCAAGAGCTTAAAATAAACTCCATTACTAACCCTGAAAAAGTGGACAAAGCAAAAGATTAAGAAGTTAGGCCCTTGAATTAATACATTAGTGTAAATCCAAATTCAATCAAATTTGGGTTTACACTTTCTTTAATTCAATTCAGTAAAAAACGTCTTTTACTTGGTAAGTCATAATCACCAATAATATATTGTTTTAATCCTACTTATTTTTTTTATCACTGCACTAATTTCTCCGCACTCTTCAATAAGGAACGCTAATCCCAACCTCCCCTAAGCTTAAATAGAGCAACAATTCAATTAACTGGATCAAAAGAAAAAATGCCCGTCTAAAAGAAAGACTGAATCTAGAAAAGAATAATTAATTGTTTAGGTAAGCAATTTTACCAAATTTTGATTAAAATATTACAATAATTAAAATTTTATTGAAATAATTCTTAATTTATCGATCAAAATATTTTGGCTCCCAATTAATAAGTTTTCGTCAAAAAATCACCTTAATTAATTAAGATACTTATCAATAAAAATCATAAAATAATTTAATCTTTCTACAATAAATAAATAAACTTGTTGAAGAAATAAACACAATGTGGGGTCTACCCACATATACATTGAAGATTAATTACCCAACTGATCAATTAAAATAAAAAAAAATAAAATAATTCAATGTTAAAAATTGTTTACTAAATGCATTTTAAGTAGTATTACATACTAAATATTAGGTATGAAATAAATAATGAGTAAAAATTGCTAAATAAACACACCAACAAGAATTGCCATAACTCATAGATTTAACTAGAATTAAATATTTGGTACGAAATTTCATTGCACCACTATGCCTACTTAACAATTAATTACCCAAAATATTAGGCAGTTCAAGTGCGAGAATAATCAGGTTAGAAGGGACGGAGATAAAGTGGAGAAAGCCAACTAAAAAACTCCACATGAACAACCTATCCATATCTTATGATATTGGATGAAATATTTGTATGCGTTTTCAAACCTAAGTTGATTAAATATTAGCAAACCACCAACTAAATACGAGTCCTAATGAATAGCACATTACCAAAGCTAGTCCTTTGTTTCAGCTTGATATTATTGAGCATAAAGGCTAGCGCTACAGATTACTATTTTTCAAACGAATCGGGGAATGATTCCAGAAGTACCACACAAGCACAAAATCCCGACACACCCTGGAAATCTATTAACAAATTAAATGCCATTTTTGGTAGTTTAAAGCCTGGAGATGCCATTTATTTTAAAAGAGGTGAAACTTTCTATGGCACAATAAAGGCAACCAAAAGTGGTAGTCCTGGCAGTCCCATTAAAATAGACGCCTATGGATCAGGGGCTAAACCCATAATAACTTCCTTTGAAAAGGTGAGCGGCTGGGCATCTATAGGAAATGGTAGGTATGAGAGCACAAATACTTTTCCAAATTATGAATCAAACATTGTAACTATAAATGAACAGATTTATGAAAAGGGTCGATTCCCAAATAGCGACGGACCAAATGGTGGCTATTTGAGTGTTTCCTCTTTTTCTGGAAACTCTTCAGTTAGCAGCAATGAACTGTCAGGAGCACCTAACTTCAGTAATGGTGAGATTGTCATAAGAAAAAATCAATGGATTTTGGATAGGCACCTCATCAAGTCCAATTCAGGTTCTACTATAAACTACCATGGGTCTGGAGCATATAACCCTACTACAGGATTTGGATTTTTCATTCAAAATCACCTTTCCACACTTGACAAATTCGGCGAGTGGTTTTATAACAACAGCAGAAAATTAAATATTTATTTTGGCAATACTAACCCAAACAATCACACCGTCCGAGTTGCTACATTAGAAAACCTTCTCGTAAAGTCTTACAATGTAGATCATTTGTTGATACAGAGCCTTCACTTTAAAGGTGCCAATAAAGATGCCATATATATAGGAGAAGGAAGGGATGTAGTCATTAACAATACTGACATTGAATTTTCAGGAGAGAATGGCGTTACTTCACTAAACATCAAGGAATTAGTTATAAAAAATAGTAGGATTAATTACTCCTTAAACACAGGACTTAATTTAAGGTACGGTAATGATAATGCTATCATTCGGGACAATATTATTGAAAACAGTTTTCCATTTCATGGCGGAGGTCAAAACGAGGATAATAACGGCAATGGAATATTTGTATCAGGTAATAATGTACTCATTGAGAACAATATTGTCAAACAGACTGGATTTAACGGGATTCATTTTAACGGAAACAATATTTCTATCAAGAACAATCTAATACAGAAATTTTGCCTCTTAAAAAATGACTGTGGTGGAATTTACACTTTTGGTGGCAACACAGTTACCAACTTCAGCAACCGAGTTATTGAAAGTAACATAATAATAGATGGCTTTGCTACAAATTATGGCACACCCAATTACGCAAAACAAAACCACCACCCACAAGGCAGTGGAATATTTTTAGATGATAATGTAAATAATGTTTCCTTAATTAAAAACACTATTGCAAATACAACATATTCAGGACTTAAAGCATCTAATGTTTTCAATGTAAGTGTTAAGGACAATACTTTTTTCAATTCTTATGTCCAAGCATTGGTAGGAAATAGCGAAAGAGGAACAGACACCCGAAATGTGACCTTTTCAAGCAATATACTCTTTTCAAAACACACTGACCAACACTCTTACTACATCAATTCTTATAAGGATGACATACCAAGTTTCGGAACTTTTGAGAGCAATTATTTCGCCAGACCTTTAGGTGACAACCACAGTATTTACCTTTCTTATTATAAAGACAATAAGAAATACATGGAAATCAAAGACCTAAACAATTGGAAAAGCACTTTTAATAAAGACAAAACTTCCGTTACATTTATACAGGATGAATTTAAACAATTTAGCCTTAAAAGTTTTATAGGGGAATTGCTGTATGATAATCTATCTTTTCTAAAAGGCATTAATAATTTTAATTGCAATGACTGTACACAATCTTGGGATTCCAATGGAATTTTGAGCGGGTCCATCAAAATCAATAGTCCGGGATATTCCTCAGCTCTAGCAAGAATTAGAAGTGTTGAAAAAAGCAAAACTTACGTTGCGAAATTCAAAGCCAAAAGTAATAAAACTGGGAACCTTAGAGTCGTTTTAAGATATGCTGGAACTCCTTGGGAAATTGTTTCTCCCGCTACGGTAGTAGAATTAGGAACTGAAGCAAAAGAATATTCAGTTCTATTAAAGCCTTACGCCAATGTTTCTGAACCAGTAATTATGTTTATTTCTGATGTTGGAAATTGGGAATACTGGATTGACGATTTAGAAATAAGAGAAGCAGATGTGGAAATAACTGATCCTGACAATGTATTTCTCTTTGAATACAATGCTACTAAATCAAAGAAGTCAATTTCTTTGGATGGAACATTTAAAGACGTTAAAGGTGTCTCTTACACTGGTTCCTATCAAATAGAACCTTATTCTTCTGCCATATTAGTAAGAACATCAGAGGCCACTCCTCCTCCTCCAGTCTCCAAACCTGATATTCAACAAGAGGTGAAAATTACTACACCAAGTTCCAATAGTAGTTTTGAACTCGGAGAGAAAATAGAACTGATAGCCGAAGTAACGGCTAATCAAGACAACATTAGCAAGGTCGCTTTCTACAATGGCAATCAACTTATTGGTAATGCTTCAGAACAACCCTATAAGCTCAGCTGGGGAAATGGGGATGCAGGAAACCATCAAATTACAGCAATTGTTGTCAATAACAACAACACCACGGTAGCTACTTCAGCTCAAATAGCTATAAAAATAAATGCTGAAATCCCTGATTCTGAAACTGGAAACCCAATCGGAGACTCTTATTCCTTACACCTAAACATTGGATCAAATGATACGAAATCCTATGAAGGAAATACGTTTATTTCATTAGGTGAAGCCGATGGGTCCACTGGTAGATCCAACTCCTTAGAATTGAACACTGGAGAAGGTAGCATTTTTGAATCCATTTCATTTAATGAAGATCTTGAGTATAAAATCCCCATCCCTAACGGCATCTATACGGTAAAAACTTACCATCAAGAAGTTCACTTTGGGCTTAATGGTGTCTCTGGAAGTAATGGCAAAAGGGTATTTGATGTGATCCTTGAGGGACAAACCAAATACAAAAACCTAGATCTGTACGCCTTAAGTAAAAATCAAAAGGTAGTATTAACCCATGAAGACATTGAAGTTAAAGACGGCATTTTAAACCTTAACTTAATTGCTTCTGCAAACAATGCCATTATCTCAGGCATCTCAATTATAGAGAAAGGTACAGCAGCACCAGTAGAATCCATAGAAGGTGCAAAGTTTATAAATGTAGGCGGTCTTAAAGATGAGAAATACAATGG
Source organism: Cyclobacterium amurskyense (assembly GCF_001050135.1). Taxonomy (GTDB): domain Bacteria; phylum Bacteroidota; class Bacteroidia; order Cytophagales; family Cyclobacteriaceae; genus Cyclobacterium; species Cyclobacterium amurskyense. Next base: position 808,237 of record NZ_CP012040.1, read on the forward strand.
GGACTTATTTGTCTCTGATTATATTGACAAACATTTCTCATCATCTGGAATTTATGAAAACATTGCTTCCTCTAATGAGCCTTTATTTCAAACCAATAGGTTTTCAGAAAACCTGATCTATACGATCCCAGTCAAAAATGGTACTTATAGAGTTAAAACTTATCATATAGAAAACTATTTTGGAGTATCTAACCCTGATACAAGAGAAGGGTTAAGGGTATTTGACATATTCATGCAAAATCAACTGGTAAAAAGTAATCTTGATCTTTATGCTACAAGTGGAAATCAGGAAACTGTTTTGGTTTTCAACGAAATTATAGTAAAGAATGGTGAGCTTAAAATCGAACTTAAAGCCTCTGTTAACAACGCCCTTTTATCAGGAATAGCGATCATCCCAATGAGTGGCGTTAGCAACCCTTCAGAAGAAGATTCCTTCTTTATAAATGTGGGAAGCGAAGCGGATACCAAATACAATGGAGTTGACTTTGTCTCAGAAAATAGTGTTGGGCAAATACCTTCTGAATCAAATCTATACATTGTTCCTTCATCAAGTTCAGATCAATTGTACCAATCTAATCGTTACGGGAGATCACTAGATTATAAATTCCCTGTGTCGAACGGGAAATACACAGTTATTACCTACCATAATGAAAATTATTTTGGTGAGATAACTAATACGACGGGTCCGAACAACAGGGTATTTGACATCTTTATTGAAAGTGTTAAAGTAAAAGGCAATGTCGACCTCTACATAGAAAACACAAATCGACCCGTTGCTTTACGATTTGAGAATATCGACGTTTCAGACGGCGTTTTAAACTTAAATCTCAATGGAGTAATAAACAATGCTTTGCTATCCGGAATTGCTATTTTCCCAAGTGCTAAGGATAACCTAGGTAACACAAATCTAAGACAGATAATTGGCGAAGCTGAAGCGTTGTCAACCCTAAGCGAAATGAGAGAAGATGGAATTCAAAATACCTATGAAAACAAACTCTATCCTAATCCTGCTGTAACTTCAGCTACCCTTGAAATAGGGAAAGAGTTAGGGAGATTTTACATAAGCATTCACAATATGAATGGTCAGCGAGTTGATTATTTTGATTCAGAGAGCATTGTCAATTCAGAAGGAAAATATGAAATACCTGTTCACCACCTGAAACAAGGTATCTATATTATTACTCTTTCATCAGAAGCTGAAATACTTGAAAGGATGAGACTGGCTGTCACACCTTAAAACAATTTACTTTCTCTAAAAAAGACCTTGAACAACTTCAAGGTCTTTTTTTTTCTCACGTAGAGTATTCAATCTTACACTTTAACCCGAAATATGCAATAGACATTCTATTACGTGCTGAAATCGCTTTAAAATCAACCACTTCGTTGCTGTTTTCAATTTCACCATAGCGGTGCTATGCTTAAATCTCCAAGCAGCCTTTTCTTGCGATTGCAACACTTCACGTAAACACGGGACAGGCTTCAGACTATTGTCAGGACGGAGAAATCCTATACATAATCCGGGTTTAATTTCACAGATGCCTAAGTTTCTTATAAAATGATTTTGAGTTTAATACTATGGGTTTAAACCACGCAACTTGCCAAAGCACAAATCTTCTTTAGATAGTTTATTTTTTAACCCAATACCTCCCCTGGAAAAGAGTAGAAATCGGTTTTTTTTCAACTTTTTACCACCTGTATAAAGTTAATCTTTCCTTTTTACAGCTACTTTTCCGGCTTTATTCTTCTTTCGAATCCTGTTTATCAATCTTTTATCGCTTGGATTTCTGCAAGTCTGCAATCAAATGACTCAGTTAAATCATCCAAGTCCAGCCATTTATTGAAAATATTTAAAAAAGTTATTTTTTTTTTAGAAAAACTTTTTGCCCCTTTTTTTTAGATCAGCGACAAAATTCAGAATTCCAAAAGCAATAATCAATTCACCTACTGAAATTACTCAGTTCCTGCTTCATTCTCCGCAGCTTTCTCTGGGAATGAAAAGTTTGTATTTAAGAATTTTATACCGTTTATTATTGAAATGAGATTCATATTTAGAATTTCATTTTGATATATATGAAAATCAAAAAACAAGATTCTTTTAATTGAAATACCGTTTTCAGACTTCATAAATCAAAAATAGTAGGACAAAATTAACAAACACCTCAAATACCGAGGTGAATGTCTAAAACGATAAGATTATAAACTTTAAAATACAACACCATGAAAGCGTTACTTTTCTCCATTTCCTTTCTGATTGTTTTGGCAGCCTCACTTACCAATGTTTTTGCTGCTAACTATTATGTTTCCCATGAAAAAGGAAATGACAACCGGTCTTTAGCTGAAGCTCAAAACCCTGCTACTCCTTGGAAATCTATTGACAAGGTCAATTCACTTTTCAATTACCTAAAGCCAGGAGATGCCATCTTGTTCAATAGAGGTGAAACTTTTTATGGCACACTACATATCAGTGCCTCAGGTTCTGCTAGCTCTCCTATCAAAGTAGGGGCTTACGGTTCGGGAGCCAAGCCTGTAATCACTTCTTTGAAAACCGTGAGTGGTTGGAAGTCTATAGGAAACGGAATTTATGAAAGTACTTCATCCATCAGTACCAGTACCGTTCAAGTGCTTTTGATCAACGGCGAGGCGCATGAGTTGGGAAGGTATCCCAATAGTGATGTTGCCAATGAAGGTTATTTGAATATTGAAGATGTAAGTGGCAACTACCTTCTTTCAAGTAGTGAGCTAGGTGGATCACCTGACTGGAATGGTGGAGAGGTAGTCATCAAAAAAAACCAATGGATAATTGACACTCACCAAATCTCTTCCCACAGCGGAAGTCAGATTCGTTACAATGGAAACATCAGTGCTTATCCAGCTCAAAGAGATTACGGTTTTTTTATTCAGAACCACATCAAGACCCTCGATACCTTTGGAGAATGGTATTTCAATCCTTCTACTAAAAAAATAAACGTTTACTTCGGTAACAGCAATCCTACTTCTATGAAAGTAGAAGTAAGTACTTTAGACAACCTATTAATAAAGGACTACAGAGATGTCAATATCTCTATTGAAAACATCAACTTTAAAGGAGCCAATAAAGACGCCATCAAATTAGAAGGCGGAAACAACATCAAAATTACGAATTCTGAAATCAATTTTTCTGGAGAGAATGGTATCCTTGCATTAGAAGTATTGGATTTGTTGGTAGAAAGAAACAAAATCAGCAATACTTACAACAATGCAATGTACCTAAGATATGGTAATGACAATGCTATAATTAGAGATAATGAAATAACTAAGACGGCGTTGGTCGCTGGGAGAACACAAAATGAAGATGCTGCAGGCATAGGTATATTTGCCTATGGAGAAAATGTATTGGTTCAAAACAATGCCATCATTAATTCAGGCTTCAACGGCATCCAGTTCAATGGAAACTATTCAGTTGTCAAAAATAATTTTGTAGATACTTTTTGCCAGATAAAGGGTGACGGTGGAGGAATTTACACCTTTGGCGGGGTACAATATCAAGGGTATAAAGGCCGTAAAATCGAAGGAAATATCGTAGTTAATAGTATTGGAAGCAAAGGTGGTATTCCTGACAAAGGGGTTAACTACAAGCCTTTGGCTGAAGGCATCTTTCTTGATGATAACTCCAACAACATTGAGATCATTGGCAACACCATTGGCAACACTGAAAACTCTGGATTAAAAATGTCCAATGCTAACAATATCCTTGTTTCAGGCAATACTTTTTTCAACTCTCATTCTTCGTTAACATTAGGAAACAGTGCTATCGGAGAAGACACAAGGGACATTAACGTTGTTAATAATCAGTTCTTTTCAAAAACCCCAGATCAAAATTCTTATTCCATCAAAACTTACAAAGACGACATGCAATCTCTTGGTAGCTTTGATAAAAACTACTTTTTTAGACCTCTTGGTGATGAGTTCAGTATCGAAAATCAATACACAAGAAATGGAAAAAGAGAAGCAGCCATAGACAACCTGGAACAATGGACTGCCAAGTTCGGTAAAGACAAAAACTCTGTAAGTAATACTGTAGAAATTTCCACTTATACCATTACAAAGAAAATTGGCTCTAGTCTTTATGCCAATTCTTCTTTCGATCAAAATGTGAGTGGGGTTTACTGTAGTAATTGCAAACAACAGTGGGAGTCAAATAGTAAGACAAATGGTGGAGCACTTAAAGTTAGCGGTTCTGGATCCAGTGCAGTTAAAATAGTCTTGGGAGGATTGAAGAAGGACAAAACTTACTTATTAAAATTCAATGCCTTGGCTAATAAAGTGGGAAACATTTCGACTTACTTAAGGTACACCGGTAGCCCTTGGGAAAAATTATCTGCCATGACCACGTTGGAAGTAAATACCAGCCTTGATGGTTATGAGGTACTTGTTTCTCCCTATGCAGATGTTAATGATGTATCCCTTTTGATCACTTCTACGGAGGATAACTTCACCTATTGGATGGATGACTTGGAGTTTGTTGAAGTTGAAGCTTCATTTATTAACCCTGAAGAAGAAATCGTATTTGAATACAACCCTACAAAAAGTAGCAAAACTATTGCCTTGTCTGGTGAGTATGTAAATGCCAAGTTGGAGAAATTCTCCGGACAGGTTACTATTCCTGCTTATGGTTCTGTGGTGTTGATCCGTGTGGCTAAAGGAGCTGAGATAGAAGAAAAACCTGAGCTCATCAAAACACCTGAAATTCAATTGGCTATCAAAGAAGACATCACTCAGCTCACCGAAGGCGATAAAGTAACATTGAGCAGTGAGATTACGAATCTGGACAACAACATCGAAAAAGTAGATTTCTATTGTGGTTTGAAATTGGTAGGTTCTTGTGAAGAACTACCTTACCAGGCTGTTATTGAAGAAATTCCTGCTGGTGGAAACTATGTGTGGGCTTCTGTCACTGACAAAGAAGGAAATGTAAGTACTTCTTCTGAAATAGAGTTTACTGCTAAAAACAAAGTGGTAGAAGTTATCGAAAGCAAACCTGTTGAAAATGTAGCTAATGACATATTGGAAGGAACTTATTACCACGTAGGCTACAATGGTACTGTGAATTACGAAGGACAGCAATTCGTAGCTATCAACAAGGAATACATCAAATCATCTGGGGTGAATGTAGCTACCAAGGTATCAGGAAGTGATGAAGTTCTTTTCCAGACTGAAATGTTCAACAAAAACCTCAAGTTTGAAATCCCTTTAGAAAAAGGCACTTACACCATCAAAACATATCACAACGAAATGTATTTTGGAAACGATGGTAAATATGAAAGAGCCGGACTAAGGGTATTTGATATCTCAATTGAAGGAAATGTGGTTAAGAAAAACTTTGATATTTTCCTTGAAAACAAAAATCAGGAAACTACTCTTACTTTTAACACCATCGAGGTAACTGACGGAATACTTGATCTGGAGCTTACTGCTTCTTCAAACAACAGCCTGATCTCTGGAATCGCTATTGTGCCAGTGACAGAGGTAGTCGTTGAAGAAACTCCTGTAGAAGTGCCTGTAGAAACTCCAGCAGAAACACCTAAAACAGAAGGAGCTGCCATACACCTTAACACAACTGCTAAGGAGGCCATTACCTTCCAGAACAATGTTCACGTATCAGCAAGTGAATTCATTACCTCATCTAAATCTAATACGTCTACCAATACAAATGCCAGCAGCGAAAAAATCTTCCAGTCTGAAAGGTATGCTTCTACATTGGATTTCTTAGTACCTGTTGAAAATGGAACTTACACAGTGAAAACTTACCACAATGAGTTGTACTTCGGAAAAGGTGGATCTGCTGCAAGAGCAGGAAGAAGGGTATTTGACATTCTTTTGGAAGGCAATGTGGTCATGGACAATTTTGATATCTATTCTTACAACAACAACCAAGAGACCGTCCTTACTTTTGAAGGGGTACAGGTAGTAGATGGCGTTTTAGACTTGAAATTGATCGCTAGCGCCAACAATGCCTCTATCTCCGGAATATCTATTATCGAAGAAATTGATGAGGTTATTCAGACACCTGGTTCAGAACATCTTTTCTTTTTAAATACTGGTGACAAGTCAGACGCAACATTGAATGGCATCACTTACCTGGCGGAATCCAATACTGAAAGGTTTTACAATGAGGGAACCAACAGCTATGAAAACAATAAAATCGCTGTAGATGAACTTTTCCAATCAGAAAGAAGCGGTAAAAACTTGACCTATACCATTCCTGTACCTAATGGAACTTACACCGTGTTCACCATGCACCATGAATTGTGGTTTGGACATGCCGGTAGTGCTGCTCAAGCTGGAAAAAGGGTTTATGACATCTCTCTTCAGGGCAAGGTATTAAAAAGTGATTTTGACCTTTTTGTTGAAAACAACAATGCACCAACCTTGCTTTCTTTTGAAAACATCGAAGTGACTGATGGTAAACTGGTATTGGAAATGAACGCCAAAGTGAATAATGCAAGCATCTCTGGCATTGCCATCATAGGAAGCGCTGCCAAAGGAGGAAACATCGCCGCTAACCTAAGAACATCTCAAAACTCCTTCAACAGAGGATACAAAGAAATGTACAGCAGGGGTTACAAGGAAATGGATGTGTACACTGAAACTGTTGCAAAAGAAGAGATTCGTATCTTCCCTAATCCTGCCAAGGAAAGAGCTACTTTGGAAATCAACGCTGAAATCGAAAGAGGAAGAGTACTTATCCACAACATGAACGGTCAGTTGGTGAGCCACTTTGACTTGGCCAGCATCAAAACTGAAAACAACCAATTCAATATCCCACTAAACAACCTTACTCAAGGAATGTACCTGGTAAGCATTAGCAACGAACAAACTGTGATCAATAAACAAAGACTAATCGTCAATCCATAAGCAAAGGATTTATCAATCATAAAAGGCTCCCTGATACTATTTCAGGGAGCCTTTTGCTATTTAAGAACTTACTAAGTGAGAAGGAAATTCCAAATACCCCTCACAATTCAATTTTCAATATCAACTTAGCGATCATCATGCATCAATTCAGGCAGGAGCTGCTCCATAGGAAAGATTTACTTACGGTTTAAAACAGTCTTGAAAACTTCAGCCAATTGATTAGCGAAATTTTGAATATTGTATTTCTCAACATGAAGAATTTTGGCTCTTTCTCCCATTTCATCAAGATTTAATTCGCCGCCTATCATTTTCTTCAATTTTTTATTCCATCCCTCTGGATTATTTTCATTAACCCAGAGCCCTATTTTTTCTTCTTCTATATCGATATCCAAAAATGAATGCTGTGTCATTAAAATTGGTTTACCTACCGCCATGGCATCCAACAAAACTGTAAGTCCATAGGTATTTCCTTTTTCTCTAATTTCTTCTTTTAGTGGGATAATAATAAACGAAGAATTAACGTATGACTCCAAAAGTTGATCATATGGCACCCAGGTAGTGTCTACTGTTACATTTGCAGGAAGATTTACCGAAGAGGGGATGGTATTTGGGGTACAATATATCTTTAAGTTATAGGGTAAATTTTCAAAAGCTTTAATGAGCATGTCATAATCTCTATCAGCTGTACCGGCACAAACTGCATAAGGAGCTTGATCACTTTCATTCTTCGCTTTCAAATTTTTATAAAAGCCCACATCTGCCCCCCAACTTACAGGGAAACATTTACTCTCTTTTTCTTCCTCGTTATAATGAAGATCTCTTTGTGTTTTTACCATCAAATTTTTTGAAAAAAACGCAAACGCATCAAACTGCCGCAGATGTTTAACTCCCAACTTATTCAAAATAGAATTCTTGTTCTTATAATAAATAAAATTTTGATGAGCTAAACCTACCAAAGGAATCTTGAGCAACCCTAAAAACCTCAAGAATGTTAACAATTTATTGATAGAAACTGGATAAGGCATATAAACAAGATCATAATTTTTAATTATAAATAATGCTCTCACCTGTTGATCTAGGAATGGTATTTTTAGGTACTTACCTATTTTGTCAAGCCACTTGTATTTTTGATGTTTGTGGATATCTACTATAAAATCTCCTGATTTCTCTAATTCAATCTTCCCCATTAGGTAATGGCTTGGATTGGTCCCCTTTTTCCAATTTTCGTAGATATTTTCAAAGGAATAGGAGTTGATTAAAAGTACTTTTATCTTTTTCTCCATAATTTGCAGCCAAATTAGATTCGTTCCAATTCTTCTATCTTTGCGACGATGTACTGGGCAGTAGCATGTTCTGAACACTTTTCCTCCCACCATGCGAGTGTTTTTCGATGAATTTCCTCAAGCTTAGCCTCATCCTTTAATAACTCTTGTGCAATATCACATCCTTTTTCCCAATTGTTCACTTGAATTAAGGGAGAATTGGCATAAAAAGGAGTATCTGGCAAAGGTTCAGAAATGATTACACAGCCTGCTCTCATCGCTTCAAAATGCCTAAAGCATTCTGTCATAAAATACCCCTTTGGGCACAGTACAATTTTAGAATCTGCCAATACTTCCCCATACTTCTCTGGAGAAAAGCCAGCTTTAAATCCATTATTAAAAATGACAATAGAATTAGAAAAAAACGAACTAAAATCACTGCCAAGCTTCAACAAAAACTTTCGGTAGTAATCATGTGTTAAAATTTTCTCTGAAGGTAAAATAAAACCCCATTTGGAAAAAATTCGGTAAAAATCTATTCTGTTCATATTAAGGTTTCCCCTAAAAAAAACATTGTATTTCCTTTTATTAATAGGTTTATTTGGAAATTCAGGAACAGCATTCACATAGCCTAAGGCAAGAGGGAAAACATTTTTAGCCTTAGCTTTCATTCCTATATAGGATTTAAAAACTGCAAAATACTTATCAGAAAAACAACTAGGATCTAAACCCCTCTCATCTGAAAAATAAAGTAATATTTTCTTTTTACTGGATTTATAATCGCCACTAGGTGGCATAATATCAGTTCCTGAATCAGGGTTTCTTTTATTTACGCGGTGATTGGAATAAATAAAAAACTCAAAATCATCAAACTTCCCTTGTAGAATCCCCCTTAACTCATCAATTACATTCTTTATAAACTTTGATTCATTCAATTCCTCAAATCTATAATCTGATTTGTCTTCTATTGAAACATTGGTAAGACCAAACAATTTCATACCTTAAATATGTGTTTATTAGTTAAAAATGGAAAACAAATTCTAAAGAATCGAAATATTATCCTAATATAGCTATCTTAAACGAATTTTTAGAACAGCTTTCTCTAATTTTTCTGCAAATAATTCGGAATTGAACTTTTGCAAATATACACGATTTGCTTGATCACTCATTTTCCGAAACATCCGTTTGTCTTTTGCTAATAGCTCAACGGCTTCCACCCATCCATTTACATCTCCTTTACCTACAGTAATTCCAAAACCCTCTTTAGCAGCATCTATATTAATCATTGGATTCTCTGTGATAACAGTGGGTTTTCCTAAAGCTACTACATCTTGTAAGCTTGTCATACCTTGACAACCTTCTTGACTATCAGGGTATTTAAGAGGTATTAATATAGCAATAGACTCTTTATAAAACTTAAGCAGTTCTTCATAAGGAATAAAGGAAGCATTAATGGTCACATTACTAGGTAAATCTTTTACCACAGGTTTTGAACTTGGTGTGCAAAAAATCCTAAGTTGGTGATCCATTTTTCTAAATGCCTCAATTAATGTGACATAATCCCTGGCTGTATGACCAGCGCTTATAAAGTAAGTCAAAGCATCTTCTTCATTGCTAACTACCTTATCGTAAAACTTAGTATCTGGCCCCCATTGCGCTGTATCAATTTTAGCCAAATCACTCTTTTTAGTAATATTTAGTGCCCTAATTGTATGTTCCTTCAGCTTTTCACTAAGAAAAACAATACCGTCATATTGAAACAAAAATTGCTTACTGACCCACCTTAAAAATGAATTTGAAGAATTCATTTTCATAAAAGGTTGGTGTATGGTCACTAAAATTGGTTTTCTGTACAAACCCAATAATTTTAACACTATTAGTAGCCTGGTGTTCGACCAAGAATAAGGCGCGTACAATATATCAAAATGCTTACCATAATTCAACAATCTCAACTGTTGGTCCAGGTGTTTGACTTTCAACAAACTACCTATTCGATTAAGAAAAGAATATTTTTCATGCTGAAAAATTTTAACTTCAACATTTCCTCTTCTCTCCAACTCTACTTTTCCCCAAACATGGTGACTTCCACTTTTACCCTGTTGCCAAAGCGCATAGGCATTCTCCATGCTATAATTGTTAACCAGTAGTAACCTTGGTTTTTCCCTTTCTTCCAATATCTTAATCGTTTATTTAAATTAGGTTTTCCTTCTGTTACTTGGGCTAAGCCTCTCTGTCAGAAGAAGCTTCACAAATGCTACATTAGTAGTAAGGTACCGTTTCCACATTCTACCAGGTTCTTGCATTGTCCTGTAGAACCATTCAAGACAAATGTTCTGCATCCACACAGGTGCTCTTTTCACTTTTCCAGATACCACATCGAAGCTACCCCCTACTCCCATTATAAAGGGCACATCCATGACCTCTTTGTATTTATTTAAGAAAATCTCCTTCTTTGGGGAGCTCATTGCTACGAATAAAATATCGGCATTAGAGGCTTTTATTTGCTTGGCGATTTCAAGTTCTTCATCCTTTCCAAAATACCCATTCCTGTAGCCTGCAATTATATCTTTATTGTATTTATTTGAATAAATATCAACAACCTTATTAACTACATCTTCTTTGGCTCCGAGAAAAAATATTTTATAATTTTCCTTAGCAGCTAAACCTACTAAATTATCCATAAGATCAATTCCTGCTACTCGCTCAGGAAGATATTCTTTTAAAAAACGGGCTGCCCAAACGATAGATTGCCCATCTGCATTAATAATATCACATTCAACTATTGATGCTTTTAGCTCAGGATCTTTTTGAGCATTAACAAGCTTTGCAGCATTCACTACTACGTGGTGCAAATTTTCTTTCTTCTTGATACTTTGGTTTATCAATGCCACAGTTTCATCCATGGTTAAGGAATCTACAGGTACATTACAAATACTAATTCTTTTTACCTCTTTCATAAGATTGCTCTTTATGTAAACTTAATGTTTTATATTTTTCATTTTTATCAGTAGAACTTATCCTTGCTAGTACCTCTCTTTAAGCTATCCAAGCACCCTATCAGGAGTGTTTTTTGTTGTAAAAAGAACTTTCTTTTTTAAATAATACTGTAAAAGATAAAAACATCCACGCTTGCGCCCACCGCATATAAGGGATTCTAGACGTAAAATGTTTGTTAATCTGATAATAAAAATAACCTTTTGGAGATTGCATGTTAGCTATAGTCCATTGCATCACTTTAACAGCCATTTCTTTGTGTTTATCAAATTGCCCTAACTTATCTAATGTAATCAACAATTGGGTAGGTGCATGAATATCCACTGGGAAAGTACTGTTATTATAATATTTTGAAATACCTTCATCAGTAAAAAAGGTATTGATATAATAGTCAAATCCCTTTTCCATATAACTATCAAAGGAATGGTCACCAGAATATCGCGCATAATCAGACAAGCACTCAAGGTTATAACCAGTGTGGAAATTATCGATCCAATGATGAAAAGGCAATGTCCCATAACTCCAAGCACCGTTTTCTTTCTGATATCCACAAGCGAAATTCACAGCTTTCTTGGCTTCCTCAATTAATTCCTTCTCACCAGAAATAGAGTAAACCCTACTTAGTAATCGTGCTCCTAAAAGTGAAGCATTGAAAACAACACTTTTATCTAATGGAGAATAAGAAAAAGAGAAGTCTCCTTTGTCATCGTAAGTACGATAAAGATCCTTTAAAACAAAATCACAGGCACTTCTTGCTGCAGCATAAAACTCCTTTCTCTCAGTAATGGCAAAAGCATCAAGTAACCCACAAGCTATAAATGTAGTGGCCACTACTGTAGGAGTATATTTAGGTTGGAAAAATGCCCTGGCTTGCCAGTCAAAATTGTATCCCCAACAACTTCCACTCCACCCCTTTGTTTGTAGATCCAAAATTTTATCTCCAAAGAAATTAATCTTCTCCAAATAATGGGTTTGTGGATCAATTTCGTAAAGGTTACAATAACTTGTTAGAAATAAACCCAATGCTTTTGGGTTAAATTCTTTAGGCACACCTACAAGAGGCCTTAGGTTCATAGGTGCGCGCTTAAAAAACTGCGTCCAAGCTAGCTTAGCAATACGAGATTTCGAAAGCAAAGGAATGGACTGAAAAAGTTTACTATTTAAACTATCATACGGATCATACCCTTTATATTCCTCCTTGGAACAAAAGTCGGCCAATTGTTCAAAGGAGTTGAAAAAATCGTTTACTTGACTCATTGTTTCTTTGTTTGATGGCATTTTAATATTGTTTCAATCAGTACTTTCCGAAAATCAATGTATCTATTTTGAGAGAATTAAACCAGCTTATCGTATAAGTAAAACTCAAAGTATTGAATTAAAAAGACCAAGTTCTCTTTAAAGACAAATAAAATAAGTCTTTAAGCCAGTGCGCTTTCCTTCCTTTCGCATAGGATTTCCGACTCCCGAGAATGTTTGAGATATATGATTGTAGCTTACATCCTATATATCTACCAATTCTATTAATAATACTTTTCTATATAAGCTAACAGTTGGTCTACCCTTTTGCTCCAAGAATTGTTTGCCGCAATAGTGATTCTTTCTTTGATCAATACTTCAGTATTTTCGTCGAATGCCTGCTTTACAAAAGATACAAATTCATTATCGTTATTCGCTTTATAGACTGTTCCTTCTGGAAACTCCCAATGCCTCACATTCGGAAGATTGGTTATTACTGCAGGTCTACCAGTGGCCAGATATTGCCACATTTTATTTGGCGTTCTACCTGTATTTGGATCATCCATATAGTATGGAGCGATAGCGACATCCATCTCCAACAATTTCAAACTCAATGGATCACCTGTCATTACCCCATGAGCAACCACTTTTTTAGGCATAGATAAGTGGTCCAGAAAATCATCTTTAATAGGCCCAATCAAATGTAATTCTACATTTTCTATTTCCAAAATTTTATTAATGAGTGCCAGTGGTGTTTTTTTCTTGTCGATATAGCCAAGTAAAACCACTCTTATCTTTTCTTCTATTCGATTTATGGTTAATCGGGATTCCTCTACTTTGGGAAATTCAGGTGCTCCTAATGCTAACTCATAGGATTTTGGATTTATCTTACTAAAATCATCAACTAACTTTTTTGCAGTCCCCAAGGAAAAGGTCGAAGTTTTTATCAACCTAGTCTGTGTGAAAATGGCGTAAGCTTTCATCCAACCAGGAACTTTGACATTGTTAATAAAGTCATCATTGGCCATATAAATAAATTTCTCAAAATATTTACCAACCAAATGCCCACCAAATTCAGTACAAATAAAAATAACATCTTTACCCTTAAACCGCTTTTTTAGCTTGCTAAATAGCCACACTTGGTAAGCTTCATTTAAGACCGGCATTCTGTACCTAAGTCTAAAACTAGATGGAAAAGATGGGCATAGTAATTCGAAGTTATTGTTTACCAACGTGCTTTCCAATTTGGGGATACCGATGGTATTTGACGACACAAAAGTAACCTTAAATCTTTTCGCTAATGCATGGGCCAATTGATGCCTGGATCGAGGTGGTCCGTCCCATTCTGTATTGGTATAAACAATAAATTCCATTGATCTAATAAATTTTATTTTCTTTCAAAAAATAATCAATCGTTTAACGATTTCGATATTTATAATAGATTGGTTTGAGTAGCGGTAGTGACGCCAAACCCATACCTGAACCTCAATTAGCTAAGGGAGTGCTCCTATTATTAGGGCACGTCCCAAAAGCATTTGGTTTTAACAACCTAAGTCAATATAAGAACGAACTGCCCAGCTAAAAAACAGCCACACTCTATAACCACTTAGAATATTAAATTATGAAAACAGTTCGTCTAGGCTTACCTCCTGAGGCATACCTGTTGAAAGACTGTCTAGTATTTTAAATGTAGTCAAAGTAGTCAAGCAAATGGATTCAAAAGATATTGGACTTGACTTACCTTCTTTCACATTATCAAGAAAGCTATGCACTTCTTCTAAATGGCCTTTACCTGAAGACTTAAGCTTGGTCAGTTTGTTCTCCTTATGTAGGCTTCCTGCTCTAAAATCCTGAATTATTCCAACTTTTCCTCCAGAGAAAACCTCAATATTCTCCTTAGGTAGTGATTTATCACCATTAGCTAAATAAGTAAGGTTGCCTACCGAACCATCACTGAACTTAACCGTTACGGCCATATTATCAGCAGAAGTAATTTGTTCATTAGAAGTATTTATGGATTCAGCATAAACCTTAATTGGATCGGCATCAGTAAAATACTGCATTAAATCAATGAAGTGACAAACTTCACCAACAATGCGACCCCCTCCAATTTCAGGAATTTGAGACCAATGGTCTTTAGGAATAAAACCTGCATTCACCCTTATATTTACTACAAGAGGTTCGCCAGTGTTTTTAAATTCTTTTTTCAATTCCTCTGAAATCGGTGCAAATCGCCTATTAAATCCAACCATTAAGGATTTATCAGCACTTTTCTTGGCATGGATCACTTCTTTCAATTGCTCCATGTTCATAGCTAAAGGTTTTTCAACAAAAACATTTTTCCCAGCTTTAAGGCTATCAATCACATAGGAAGCATGTGACACATGAGGAGTGGCAATAAACACTGTATTGATTTCATTTTTATCAAAAACATCTTTTGCATCTGATGAGCAAAAATTGAATTTAAACTTATCTGAAACGCTTTTTGCAGTTATACCTTTTGAAGTAACTACTCCATCTAAAGATCCTCCCCAAGACTTTACATTCGGTATCAAATAGCTTTGCGCGAAACTACCTGCACCAATAAAGCCAGCATTTATTTCCTTAATGGGCTCATTGTTTACCTGAGTAACCGATTGAAGTTTGGCCGCTGATTCTTGGTATTTTAGTAAAATACCAATATGAGGTTCCTGAACTTTACCCATCACAATATCATATGCTTTTACTGCTTCATCGATATCAAATAAGTGGGTTATCAAAGGTTTGATATTAATGGCCTTGGCCGCTATCAAATCCAAGAATGCTTCCATATTCCTCTGCTCAGTCCATCGGACATAAGCAAATGGGTAATCCTTGCCTAACTCTTCATAATCTACATCATATCTACCTGGACCATAAGAACAAGAGATTTTCAGCTCCAATTCATTTTTGTAAAAATAAGGTTCACGAGGGATATCCATTTTCACTGCACCTACAACTATAATTTTACCTTTTTTACGAGCTATTTCAGTAGAAAGAACTATTGGATCATTGGTAGGTGTTGCCGCTGTAATGATAATAGAATCAAAGCCTCTTCCATTCGTGAAATTCTGACAAGCAGCGATCAAATTAGAATCGTTTCTATGCATGGATTGTCCTGCCCCTGACTCTTTTGCTAATTCGATCAACTTCTCTGACATGTCTATTCCGAAAACGGAGCAGCCATTTGCTTTCAAGAGTTGAACAGTTATTTGCCCAAGTAAACCTAGACCTATTACACAAACCTTTTCTCCTAATTTAGGGTCTGCTTGTCTTACTCCTTGCAGTGCAATGGCACCTAAAGTGGTAAAGGCTGCTTCATCAGAGCTAACATTATCTGGGATTTTTGTAACTAGGTTCTGAGGCACAGAAATCACCTCAGAATGAGAAGCATAATCAGCTCCTGCACAAGCTACCCTGTCACCAGGCTTAAAAGCTCCGTTACTATCCATGGAGGCGATAACTTTTCCAGAAGTACTGTATCCTAAAGCCTTTAATGAATCAAGTTTGGTTTTAACCTTATCCATAGTGGCCTTAAAACCCTCTTTCCGAATATTCTGGATCACCTGTGCTACCAGATCAGGTCTTTGTTTGGCTTTGCCTATAAGACTTGCCTGTGCTACCTTTACTGTACTTCTTTCCGTACCAGCACTAATTAGTGAATATTCATTTTCGACCAATACCATACCTTCAGAAATAGCCGGTACAGGAACCTCGTCTACATAAAGCTCTCCAGTCTTAAAATTTTGAATTACTTGTTTCATTGCTTTAAAGAATAAATTAAATAATGTTTAGATACCTGTAATTTTTTCAATTTTTTGCACAAAATTATGCCAGCTGTTTTGCTTCATAAAAGTATTTCTATCCGCTTCTATTCGCTCATCAGCTGGGTCAAATCCCTCGATTATCTTGGGTATATCATCGAAATCTTTAAAAGTTCGCATAAAAGCCAAATTGCCCATATCTTTAAATGCACCATGATCCGGACCTAAAACGATTGCCCCCATGCGTATACTGTCCACCAATGAGCCAGAGCTAATTACGGTTTGGGATTTATAGGTAAACAAAGTAAAACGGGACTGATTAGAATAATTTGCTATTTCTTCTAAACTTAGCAATTCATCCTTATAATCAGCACTTTCAGGCAATATAGAAAGAATTTTACTTTTATAATCCTGGTCACTACATCTTCCTATAATCAATACTCTCGCCTTATTTAATTCAGGTGATGTTTGTAGATATTTTAGAAAAATATCTATCCCTTTGTATGGGAAAATACTTCCCCAAATAAGAAAATCAT
This sequence comes from Cyclobacterium amurskyense, assembly GCF_001050135.1. Lineage (GTDB taxonomy): Bacteria > Bacteroidota > Bacteroidia > Cytophagales > Cyclobacteriaceae > Cyclobacterium > Cyclobacterium amurskyense. The sequence goes on from NZ_CP012040.1 coordinate 824,941, forward strand.
ATTTTTTCTCATCCGCCTGATAATTCCCCAATTTTTGAGTAAATGGGTGTGGAATCACATGAACTTTAGATAAAGCATCAGGATAATCCACAGCTACAAAATCTTTACCCGCATTCGAATGGGTGATAATATAGTCAGAAGAACGCATCAGCCTATTAAACATATCACGAGTCACTTCATTCTCACCTTTATGGTGTGATCCTTTATTGTGTAAAACCCACACAATCCTTTTCGAGAATTTTTTAGCCATCCATAAAAACAGGCTAAAAAGTCTTTTTTGAACCCCTCCAAACTTTTTTTCTGGGATAGTTTCCGGCCAATTAAGAATGAATAGTTCTGCGTTATTGAAATGGATGAAGAAACTAAGAATTCCACGATTAGGTGCATTTGCATTCACCACCCTATGATTTTCAGCCAGGGCTTTCTGAAAATTAAAGATATAGGGATTTGGTGACCCTATTATCTTATCTATCTTTGGATACAAAAAAATGGCTGCCATTTTAAGCTTGATTTACCTTGTTTTCTAATGCTCCCAATTCAGACAATTCCTCTTTGAATTGCTTTCTAACTTTATTTGCATCATGCCTTTCCTCTGCAAGTTTTATAGCTGCTTCAGAGATCCTTTGTCGCATCTCTTTGTTATTAATCAATTCCATCAATCCATCCCGAAGTGCTTGGACTTCATTTTTTGTCACTACCTGAGCCCATTGATGATCCTGTGCATAAGTAACCAATGCTGTATCTTCAGGTGCAAAAACCAATACAGGCGTTCCACAGATCATGTATTCAGATGCTTTAGTCGGCATGGAGTATTTTATAAAAGCATTTGCCGAAGGGGTAAAATCATAGGGCAAAAACAGAAAATCTGCCTCTGAAAAACGGTCAGGTAATTCTTCATAAGGGACAAACCCTCTATGGACAATACAATTGTATTTATCAACCCATTCAGGCCTTTTACCTACCTGCAGCACCAATTCAACAGGTGTTTTTAGTTCTTTATTTAGTTCATCCAAGCATTTGGCCATGGTCTCCAAGGAACTCTGAATACCTAAACCCATTCTACCGGCATATAAAATTTGAATTTTATCCCCAAAATCATAAGAATTCCGCTGGCTCTTGCTCCAGAATTCAAGCTCTATGGGATTATGATAGGTAGAAAATGTATATCCATACCGTTCCCTATAAGCCAGTGCCATTGGTTCACTTATACTAAAATGTCTATCACAAGTAGACAACATTTCTCTAAACTCTTTATCTACAACTTTATGCCAATACCCACCCATTAAACCATAGCCAGGCAGCACTTCGATCCAATCATCCATCATATGGAAAACCATTGGTTTTTTTAAGTAACGCTGAACTAGAGTGCAAAAGACAACTGCTTCCCGCCTTTGTGCCTGGGCATAGATGACATCTGGGTTAAACTCAGTAAGCCATTCCTTTAATTCAGGGGAAAGCTGAATACTGGAAGCCCAATTCAAGACTCCAAGCCAATTCAGTGCCGGATTAATGTACTCATTAAGCAAGGTTACCCTTAGCGGAGACTTCTTTATGGTTTCTACATTCTTCTTCTTCCTGTCAATTTTCAATGGGCCTGAAGGATATTTTCTCTTCATTAAATTTAAAGGGAAATTCCAAACATGCTCCTTATGACCCAATTGATAATACTTATCACAAATATCCAATTGTGTTTTTTCATTAAAAAGGTTACCTAAGCACACAGCAGCTAGGTGATCTTTCTTCCAGCCTTTAAAAAGATTAGATAAGGTGATTCCTCCTCCGGAAACATTGTTAAAGGGCTGGTTAAGAATCAATACTTTAGGATAATTCATATAGTAATCAACTTATAGTAAATGAATACACAATATTTAGAGCGTTCCGCTTTTCAACTTTTCAAGAAAATAATTCAGCTCAGCTTTGTTTCCATTATAATAATCTGAATAATTTTCCATAAAAATCTCAAATACCTTTTGCGGCGTTTTCTCTAGGTCATACTCCAATTTATACTGTCTCAATTTTTCTTGCAAACCTTCTTGCCCATCATAAACCACAAAGCAATCTGCTAACTTCCCTGGGCCGTGTATTTCCACTTCATCATCCAACCTCCAAGCCATACCCCATGATGTGTCGGGCGTAAAAACATAGGCGCCGCAACTCATGCATTCTGCAATCGGCAGACCAAAAGATTCAGGAAATTGAAGGAAATAAAATGTAGCTTTTTTATAAATCTCTCTGATTTCATCAAAAGTATATGATCCTGATAATTCAATATAAGGAATCCCTACTGCTTCTAATGCTTTTATCTGCTCATTCCGTTCTTTCTCGTAGCCCTCCCTATAAAAATCTATAATTGCCAAGTGTTCCTTTTTGGAAACTGGGGCTAGTCCTGTACTCTTCAAATACAAGCCTACTTGACTCCATGGTGCCTTTGGCTCACTCCTAATTTCGGTTACTTCAGAAACGGACAAATGCCAATCAAAAATATCTTCTTGGTGGTGTCCTCCATCATTTAGGTAGGAAACCATAGTTGGAGCATTACCTAAATAATAAACTTCATGAAAGATAAGTGGTATGCCTTCTAATTTCTTCCTTAACTTCACAAAGTCAAACGAATCACTCAAAAACGCCTTGGGACTACATTCTACGATTATTACTGCATCATATTTCTTTAACTTACGTAAGAACAATTGATCCTGAATATAATGGATCAACTGATATCCTTTCCAGGTAATATAATTGTAGTTTTTGGCTACTTTAGCATAACTCAACAACCGCTTAAACACGAATAATTCATAGAACACTTCAGACTTAACACCCTCTGCTTGAGATAAAAAACTGTGCAGGCAGTTGGCTAAAATTCTGGGGCTTGAATAATTTGGTTTGGTAACTATTGCTATATTTTTCATTGTCAAAACGTAACTTTTATCTAAAAACCTTAAAATCACTCAACCGGTTTAAAAAGAGATTTCATTTTCTCCTCTGGAATGCTTCGAATAAATGGGGAGTAACAAACCCCTACTCCAAACCAAACCAAAAAATAATTCATCGTAAACACCTGTACTGTAGAAGGATGAGTATTAATAAGCCAAAATAAAATCCATAGAGCAAATGCTTTAGTTAAATAATTTTTAGAGCTGAAAAGACCTAAAAATATAGCAGGAATCAAAATCACTAATAAAAGTACAAGGTTTATGATTCCTCCCTTCAATATCATGTTAAGGTAATCTGTTTCCACAGTTCCTCTATAGTTTCCGGATTCCATGGTTGGACAATAGTATTCTCCCCTCATTCCCCGACCTATAATCCAATCTAAGCCTTGCATATCTTTATAGAAGTAGATTTCTATACCAGACCGGGTGTCTGTAACACCTCGATCTTGGAGGTAGTACAGGGCTTCCATTTCTACATTTAAAAAGACATAAACCCCTCCAATTACTGCAAAAAATAGCAGCGCTAACAGGATGGTGCCAGACAATAATTTTGATTTTGCACTAATAAAATAAATATAACCAGCCATAAGCAAGCCTAGACCTGCCATAAACAATAGTCCACGTCTTGCTCGAATTACTCCTAAAATTAAAACCACAACTATCACTACAAAAGCAAAAAAGTTTTTGGTTTTGGAATGGTACATGTGGGTGAATAAAATGAATAAGGCTGTAATTCCTAAAGATTTGGTGAAATATTCAACAACACTCCTATTTAGATCGTCAGGTATTACTTCTGTTAATATACCTCGAAACATTATACTGAACAGAAGAAAAATAACACTGAGCAGAATTATTGCTGAAAAGAGTTTTTTATAGAGCAAAAAGCTCTTTCTAAACAATACTACGAGCGGAACCAAATAAAACATCCCTCCAAACCACGGGTTTAGAAAGATCAATTTTAAAACATTTTTATTGAAGGAAAATCCTCTAAATAAAATCACAAGTGCCCATAAAGTAAATAAAAAGAAGAATATTTTAAAGTATTCAGACTCAAAATTAGGCTTTAGCAAATAGGCTGATGAGGCAAATATAGCTGCCAGTCCCAATAATTGCAGGGGCTGAAATAACATAAACGGCATCTCTTTGGTAGAAAGGATCGTAGAACTAGCTATGTAGGCAATGAATCCCAGCCAAAAAACATTAATGGCTATCAGCTCATACCTATCATAGTGTAAAAACTCCTTTAAGGATGCGTTATATTTATTTACTTTTTCCACAAATCACTCCTTGATGGCGTCTTGCATTAAGGCCAGGTGCTGGTTAACAATTACATTTTTATAAAAATCAGGTAGCAAGTACCCTCCCAGATTATTGGACAGACAATAGTTTAATCCATGTGAAAGATCAATTGCGTCCTTATACTTTGCCAAATATCCATTTTTAAGATGATCAATCATGTCCGGAATTCCTCCAACATCAAAACCAACAACAGGTGTTCCACAGGCAAGACTTTCCAAAATTGTTGTTGGAAGATTGTCTGCAAGGGAAGGTGCTACAAAAACATCTGAAGCATTGTAAACCAAATTAGTGGTATAATCATCGGTTATAAAGCCCATAAACTTACATGGGAAAGGTATCGAATCCTGTATTTCTTTGTTTGGACCACTTCCAAAAATTAAAAGACAAATATTTAAATTTGGCTGCCTTTGTTTTAAGTCCTTCAACGCATCCATTAAATAGGTCCAACCTTTATAAGGGCTTGTGATTTTATTGGCCCCAAAAGAAATGACATATTGGTACTGGTCAATATTTAATATCTTCTTGGCAACTTTTTTCTCAAATGGCTTAAACAAATCCGTGTCAAGAGGATTTGGAATCCTAAAAACAGGCTTATCCTTTAGTAGTGTTCCCTTTTTTGCTAGATTAAACAACCATTTACTTGGAGCAACAAAAGAAAGATTATCGTAATTGTGGTAAAATTTAAACTTTTCTTCAAACTGAGTATAGGAGAGGTCTTTTTCCTTGTCTCCCGGAAACATCGGGCAATTCTGACAATGACTTAAGAATTTTTGACAATCAAAACTATGAAAGCATCCCCCCGTAATGGTCCACATGTCATGCATGACCATAATCATAGGTTTGCCAAGTTTGGCAATTTTTTCTAATCCGTCAATGCTTAAAAAACCACCTAAAATCCAGTGAACATAGATGACGTCTGCATTTTTAACCCAATCATGGGAAGTTACATCACTACCAAAAAGTGATAATGCAAAACCACCAGCATCCTTATCAATGTTTCTTGTATAAAAATCTTGAATTCTTTGGTTTACCTTTCGAATAAGAACACCTTTTTTACCAATACGCTGGATTTTGGGATCACCTATAACATTGGAGTGCAATGAAAGTACACATGAATCGAGCCCACGTTCCATAAAGGCTTCATGGTATCTCAACACATAATTTCCAGAAGGACTTGAGCCATATTGCAAATGAACTACTCGCTTCTTATTTTTACTTTCAAACCCTTGGTCCGAATTTACAATAAGCTTTTTACTGTCTACCTGATCCATAGTCCTTTCTTTTTCTTGTATATAATGAAATAATACTGAAGTGGGGCAATAATTATTCCATTGAAACTCGCAATTAGGGATGAGATAAAAAGTGCATGAACCCCCATACCATAATAATCTATTAGTAAATAGGCTGATCCTACAAAAATCAAAGGGCTAATAAGACTTGCCCAAAATTGAATCTTCAGTGCACTTATCCCATTTAAAAAGTTAACAAATATACTTGCAAACATAAAGGATGTGAAAAATATTAATCCCCAAAGAGATAAGGTAAAGTCTATATCTACCTGCCCTTTTAGCCATACCCTATAAACGGTGTCTGAAACAAACAACATTACAACACCTGCTAATACAAATAGTAAGCCTATTTGCAAGTATTTAATGGTAGCCTTTTTAATCCAATTAATGTCATTTTTAAAAAATGCATCTGTTGATGCTGACCAAAATGGTGTTAAGAATATTCCAAATCCCATTCCCAAAACATTAAAGTATTTGTAAACCACATTGTAGGTAGTTACTTCATATGGTCCAAAACTTTGTGCAATTATTATATTAGAAGTTTGGTATTGAACTAGGCTAGCAATTTGTATTACGAAAAACACCAGGCCTAAACTAAATAGATTTTTGGATTGGGAAAAATTAACACTAGAAATAGATGGCTTTAAGTTTTTATAACTAGTGCCGAAGAAGTAAAAATTAGCAGCTACCAATACGGCTACTGGAGCAATGCAAAGCGCCAAACCCAGATTGATAAGTGATCCTTCAGTGGTTTTTACCAATACAACTATGACCAACAAAGAAATAATCTGTCCTAAAAAATTAATTAGAGAAGCCTTTGCCGGTTGTTGATCAGCTGTGATTAAGGTATTAATGATTTTTAATACAAATTGAAGACAAAAATAAGTAAAAATGATAATGGCAAGGATCGAAAGTTCCAACCTCATTTCTGAAGATGCATTTAATATATTGACCCAGTCCAGAAATGGGTTAACAATTAAGAATACTAACCAAACCGCCGAAAACACAATGGTCAGCACTGCATAGGTAGTACTTATGTACATTTTTGCGGCTGCATTGTCACCTTTAGTCCTTGCTTCTGCAAATTTATTTCTTAACCCGTGAGTCATGCCCACATTAAAGAAACTAAACCAGCCTACGATTGAACTTAGAGCCAACCATATCCCATAACGTGTGGGATTTATGTAGTCAATAGTTAATGGAACCATTATCAAACTGACCGCTATGCTACCACCTTTGATAAAAATTGAACCAACAATATTTTTTTTAGCAAGAACCGTTCTTGCATTTCCTTTTATAAGGTGTTTTTTAAAATATTGATAAATAGATGAAAATAATCTTTTCATTGGTTATATAAAAACATAAAATATAGGCTAAAAAAATTAAGTAGATGATTTGGAAGATTTTTTATCTTCCTCATAATAGCCATAAGAATAACCATAATACCCATTTGTCTGTTTTGCATCATTCATCACCAGCGAAGTGTTTTTAAGCTTGCTCTTGATGTCAATGTCTTCCATAAACATAAGGTTTTCTTTCTTGGTGTAATTGTACCTGATCAAAAACAAGGTTCGGTCGCAATAAGGAGCTAGATTGAATGCATCTGTAACTGTGCCCACAGGCGCAGTGTCTATAATAATATAATCAAATCTCTCTTTAAGCTTTTCTATTAGCTCCTTCACCTTGTCACCCAAGGTTAACTCAGCTGGATCTTCTGGAATATTGCCACAACCTATTAGAGACAATCCATCCACTTTTTTGAAGTCAAGAAGAATATCTTCTATTTTAACTTCATCGTTGGATAGAAAATCTGCTATACCAAGCTTGGTTTTCATTTTCACACTTCTGAGAAGCGCCGGCTTACGAAGATCAAATTCCAATACAACCACTTTCTTTTTAGCTATACTTAAGCTTGCACCAAGGTTTAAGCTAAAGAATGTTTTGCCCTCACCACTAATGCTTGATGTTACCATAAGCACTCTATCATCCTTTCCTTCAGCAACAAATTTCAAATTGGTTCTTAACAACCTAAATTGCTCTGCAATAGGCGTTCTTCTCCTCTCAGAGATAGCCAATAGCTCACCACTATTGGGATAATTGCTAATTTCCGATAAAATAGGGATATCGGTAATATCTTGAACTTGAGACTTATGAATAATTTTACTATTCAGTGTATTCTTAATATAGATAAAACCAAATGGACAAATAAAACCTACAATTAGAGCCATCCCCAAAATCACCATTTTATTGGGTTTCACTGGGGAACCACTTGAGGCTGCTTTGTCAATGACTCGAGCATTGGATACAGTAGTAGTTGCCAGAGATAAATTGGCTTCTTCCTTTTTAGATTGCAAATAATTGTATTGTTCTTGCTTTCTGACTTGTTCTCTAGAAAGTTCTAGTAGTCCTCTTTCAATTTCGGGAACATTAGATATTCTAGTATTTATTTGTGCCAGATCACTTTTAAGATTCTGACTTTCAATTCTCAACCCATTTTTAATATTCGCTATATTGGTACTTATATTGTCTTTTAAAGACTCCAACTGTCCAATTATAGTTGCCACCACAGGATTGTTAGGCTGAACTGTCCTTAATAAACGTTGCCTTTCATTCTGAAGACGATTAAATTCATCAACCAAACCTGTTAATGTTTCATCAATGATTGATAGATTAGATGCCACTTCAATACCTGTACTTTCAGGATCTTGTAAGTATTCTTCAAGATAATTCAGAACTTCAGTCTGTGTCTTAATTTCTGAAAGTTGGGCTTCAATTTCCTTACTGCTTTGAACCATCAGGGAATTTTCTGTCCCCATATCTGAGATATTATTCAACCTTCTGTACTCTTCAATTCGTCTCTCAGTATTATTTAATTCCCTCATTAAGGTGTCTAATTGGGAATTAATGAAATCTATGGTATTACTGGCCGTTACGTTTTTCTCTTTTACAGCCTGAAGGTTGTACTGCTCAATTAATTTATTAAGAATATCTTCTCCCTTTTTTGGCACAGCATCTACCAAAGAAATATTAAAGACAGAAGCAAATCTTTGTGAAAGGTTTACCTGGATTCTTCCTTTATACATGCCAGCCACCTGATCTTTATTCTGAAAATAAACATGAAGAATATTAGGCATTTCCCCTAAAAACCACTCAGATTTATTGATTTTGATCTCTCCATACCAATTATCGATAAGCTCACCATATTTGTAAACCTTTTCTTTTTCATCTTTTTGAACCAAGATGAAATAATCATCAAATGGTTTGATGGTAACCCTTAACTCTTCAGGGTATTGACCTACATCAGGTTTTTTTAGTAAAGTTTTAACCTCAACAGGAATTTCTTCCCCATACAATTCTCTTTTCCTTGAATACTTGTCCTCCGTATAAAAGAAATAATCTAAAGGTAATTCCTCCACTGCATCTCTCATCAAGCTATAAGAGGCTAAGATTTCCATCTCGTTTTCAACAAGCTTATTGGACTCATAGGCCTCTAACTCACTATAAACGGTGTTCTGAGCAAAGTCAGAACCTCCATCAACTTTGATAAGTATAGAACTGGAAACACTGTAGAGCGGTGTAGAGAAAAAGAGGTATGCGAAAGCCAAACCCACAAATAAAATTGTGGATAGCACGAATAGCCACCAAAATTTCACATAGCTTAATATTATCAATTTAAAATCCATAGGTCTTGCGTCTTGGTCGATAAATCCATCCAGTAATAGGTCAGATAAAATATCAGATTTCTTCATAAGGTTCACTATTCGAACCAATGGTTTATAACCAGGTTAACTATTATATTGCTCTATTTAAAAAATTTACTTTTTAAATCTGTTCAATTCTTTCTACTCGTTAAAAATATAACGAAGGTTGAACATCAATGAAACACCAAATGAAACCAAAATACTTAAAATTGTAAGCGATCGCTGATTGGTGCTTGCTTGGACAGACTTGATTTTATCAGGTTCTACATACAAAACATCGTTTTGTTGTAGCATAAAATAAGGTGAATTTAAAATAGCCTTGTCATTTAAGTTTAACCTTACAGCTTTTCTTGTGCCATTTTGGTCACGAATTAAAAGCACATTTTCTCTTTTACCATATTGAGTCATATCCCCCGCTAGACCTAATGCCTCCAAAATACTAATTCTATCCGTCGATAGGGTGAAGGTATTTGGATTAGCAACCTCTCCTATGACTGTAATTTTAAAATTCAAATATTGAATATTAACTATCGGATCTTTTACATATTCCTCAAGAATCTCAGTCATTTTGAGCGTAGCTTCAGCTCTGGTCAATCCAGCAATGTCAATTTTCCCAACTACAGGAAAATTGATTTGGCCATTTTTATCAACAAGATACCCTTCATTTGCGGGCAATTGTTGGGTCATCATTCTATTTTGAGAATCATTAGAAATCACACCCGAATTAAATAATAAATTTGATTCAGGACTTTGCGTACTTACAACGATCTTTATTAGATCTGCAGTTTGGATTATCGGTTCTTCAACTTGACTGATATTTGTAGTATAACTGCTACCTGATTCGATATCACTAAAATAGACCAGATTTCTTTTCGCACATCCAAACAACCCTGAAAAGAGAATAATAAAAGCCAAACTATAAATTAGGTTATTGTTTTTCATTTGTAAATAAAACTGTTTAATCGGTTTAACCTGCTGAGTGATTAATTTGGGAAAAAAGTTAAAAATTTATAATGTCTAATAATTCCTTAAACACCTCGCAAGTTACTTAATTATCAGAACAATAAGAACTGAGATGAATAATTTTAATTGAATTAAGCTATGCCTTACTCACCTAGACAACATTTTAAAACACTTAGCCTCCTTGAATTCCGTTCCCAAAGAGGGTGTATTATGATATTTAATTAGCTTTTGAATAGGTAAAAAGCATTTATCTGTCAAAGTTTTAAACCCATCGTCATTTAAACTAAGGCTGATTTATTTGCAAAAAAATTCAAATTAAATCTTTATTCGCCTTAAAAATCACTAACTCAACTGATAAACAATGGTATAGGATCTAAGCTGTTTAATCCTTTTGCTGTTTATTTATCCTTCTTAATACGCTTTCTCACTTTTACTCATTAAAGAAATAGCGGTATCAATTATTATCTTAATATCAAAGATAAGACACCATTTCCTAACGTAAAAGGAATCCAACCTAAACCTTGAATACAATTCATGGTAGCTATTTATTTCTCCTCTAAAGCCCTTGCTTTGAGAAAGACCTGTAATACCCGGTTTTACCTGGTGACGAGACATGAAATTATCAATCTCTTTAGCAAACTCGATATTCATTGGCACTGCCTGAGGCCTAGGACCTACTATAGACATGTCCCCCAAAATTACATTTATTACTTGTGGTAACTCATCCAAACTAGATTTTCTTAAGAACTTACCAATCCGAGTAATTCTTGAATCATTAACAGTAGCTTGCTTGGTATCTGCGTCCTTGTTTTTGACCATCGTTCTAAATTTATAACAATAGAACAATTCATTGTCTCTTCCATGTCTCAACTGCTTAAAAAACACACTGCCTTTTGAGTCCAGTTTAATCAAAATTGCAATAATTGGAAATAACCACGAAACAACAAAAATCAATGTAAAAAAAGACACAAACAGATCAAAAGCTCTTTTCAATACTCTTTTGCTGTTATCATCATTTTGACCATATAGAATTTTGATTTCTCTTTGAGCTTGGTCATTAACAAAATTTTCCTCTTCTAAGGTTCGACCAAATTTTTGGTCTACTAAAACATTTTCCATCTCTAACAATCTTTACGAATCCTCTCCTAAACCTAATTACCTATCTAAAAAACATTTATGTATATCTGAAATACATTTTTACAAATATATAAAGCATTTTTCACAATGCAAGGATTTGGAGAAAAAAATAATCTTAAAAGTCTTTTTTTTGTATTTAAAATTCATTTTTATGGTATTAAAAATAATTTAGGTGGTTTTTACTCCTATATCACTTGAATAAAGTTGATTCAATGCACAAGCAATCGGATTAATGCAGACATGACGACCTCTACCAAAAAGCGTTCCTGAATTTTATTGAAAGGAAATAGCTGATAAAATCAAATTAAAAGAGGCTGCAATTTAATAAGCAGCGCCATTCTTGTTAAAAAAAACACCCAAGGTCCAGAACAAAATTTTAAAATCTAAAACCAATGACCAATTCCTGATATAAAAATGATCTAATTTAATCCTACCATAAATATCATAAAAGCCTAATATCTCACCTCTAAAGCCTTTTATTTGAGCCAATCCCGAAATACCTGGCTTTACAGAATGCCTAAACATATAATTACTAATGTCTGTAGAAAACATGTAATTCATAGGCACAGCATGTGGCCTAGGACCAATGACGGACATCTCCCCCATCAATACATTAAAAAACTGAGGGATTTCATCTAAACTGGACTTTCTTAAAAATCGCCCTATCCTTGTTACGCGGGCATCATTTCTAGAAGCTTGCCTGGTGTCAGATTCCTGATTCTTTATCATGGTCCTGAATTTATAACACCTAAATGTCTTATTCCCTCTACCATGTCTCAATTGCTTATAGATAATCGGCCCCTTAGAGTCAATCCTAATCAATAATGCAATAATCGGAAACAACCATGGCATGATAAATAATATAAACAAGGAAGAGAAGATCAAATCAAAGGCTCTTTTCACCTTCAAATTGAACTGATCACTAAGGAAAATTTTTCCCTCGGGAGTAATATAACCACTGAGCCTGTTCGTTAAAAATTCTGGCTCATCCCTCTTTCTTAAAAATTTTTCCATGTTAATGATCTGTGAATCACCGGACTTAAACTATAAATCGTTTTATTGTATTTGAAATACAATAAAGCAAATATATTCAGCATTTCCGGTATAAACAAATTTTTGATGAATTTAAAATCAGGCAGTTAAGGCTAAAAAACAAAAAAAGGTTCGCCAGAAGTACAAATACCGGCGAACCTTAATGAATAGCAAATTTCACTTTGTCACATTAACAAACTCTAAAAATTTTAAGTAACTCTAGTGTAATCTTTTACAGTTTGAATAAATAGCTTTACTTTTTCTGGAGATATATCAGGATATACTCCATGGCCCAAATTGGCTATGTGCTTATCGCCTTTAAACTGATCAAGCATTTTCTTAGTCTGAGCAACCAATACATCATCTTCCGCATACAATGCTGCTGGATCAAGATTACCTTGCAGCACCTTGGCCCCATTCATTTGCTTACTAACGGTGGCTATATCCATATTCCAATCCAAACCCACAACTTCACAAGGAAGGTCTTTAATGTCTTCCATTGCGAAATAGGCCCCTTTGGCAAAAACTGTTACTGGTGCTTCCGTTATGGCCTCACATATACGTTTAATGTATTTCATGGAAAACTCCCTGTATTGGTAAGGAGGTAAAATACCTGCCCAACTGTCAAATACCTGAATTAAATTTGCCCCTGCCTCTATTTGAGCTTTCAAGTACTTTATAGTGGTTTTGGTAATCATTTCCAAAAGCTGATGAGCCAATTCAGGGTTTTGGTATAACATTGCCCTAGCTTTAGAAAAGGTTTTACTTCCAGACCCTTCCACCATATAGGCAAAAATTGTCCAAGGAGCACCAGCAAAGCCTATCAATGGCACTCTGCCGTTCAATCCTTTTTTTGTTAACCGGATGGCTTCTAAAACATAATTTAAGGATTCGCCTGGATCTGCTATCTGCAAACGCTTTAAATCCTTGGTAGACCCAATGGTCTCCGGAAACCAAGGTCCCTTCTTTTCAATCATTCTATATGGCAAACCCATGGCTTCAGGAACTACCAATATATCAGAAAATATAATTGCTGCGTCTACTCCTAATAAATCCACAGGCTGTATGGTGACCTCTGCAGCTAATTCAGGCGTCTGAGCCAACTCAATAAATCCACTTACACTTTCTCTAACTGCTCTGTATTCGGGCAGTATTCGTCCAGCCTGACGCATAAGCCATACCGGAGTTCTTTCCACTTTCTCCCCCCTAATGACTCTTAGAAGTAAATCATTCTTTATTTGCATGCCACAAATATAATCCAACTTACCACAAAAAAGAACAAGAAGGCACAAACAATAAGAGCCATTCCTGAAAATACAGGAATGGCTCTGGTAACTTAATAGTACAATTAGTTAATTTTTTTAGTCCAATTTTACAACATCGGCTTCACTTACACCCAGCGCTTTTGTAACTGCTTCATAGTCATTAAGATCTATTTTAGCATTGGTTTGGAGAAAATCCCCTGGTAAATAGACAATTCTAAAATAATGATTGAGCTTCCAATCTTCGGAAATTTCAGACAAATTAGTATTCGCAGTCATAAAGACCATGAAAAAATCCGCTGTAAATTGATAGTTGTAAATCAAAGTCTTTTCTTCATCTAAAAAAACCGTATTAGGTAATGGTGCCCAAAGTGGTTTTTCATCGATAACATTCCAAAGCATATACACCAAGAGATTATCTCCCTCTCCTATTTCAAATGTAAATGCACTCGAATAATTATTTTCTGCAGTAAAGTCCACCTCTGCTTCCACAACCAAATTAAGTAATGAAATTCCATCTTCACCGTCTTCACCATCCTGACCATCAACTCCTGCAACACCAGGAGGGCCTTGGGGTCCTTCTGGGCCCTCACATGCTGGCAACACGAATAGAGCCACCATTGCAATTAGATATACAATTTTTCTCATAAAACTATAATTTTCTTCAAGATTTCACCAAGCTATTTATGAAAGATAATGTGTAAAATCTCCAATTACAACAAAACACAAAAAAAACAGCTTACCAATAGGTAAACTGTTTTAAGTAAGTTATAGAAGGTTTTAACCTTGATTAATTCAAAACCTTCCTTTGAATATCATTTTCATCTACACCTAGCATTTCCAAGACTGCACTATGATTTGAATAATCCATCCTCAGATCTATACGATCAGCAGGAATGATCAACACTCTGAATATCTGATTGTCTGTATATCCAGACTCTAATATGTTTAAGTTAAAGTCCCCGTTCAAAAATATGGAATAATCGTAGTAAGTAAAATCAAAATCATAAGTGAAAATCCCATTGGGATGAAATTCAACCTGTGGCAATAACCTCCAAATATCAATGCCATCTTGGTCCAATCCACCTAGCCTATAAATCAATACCTTATCAGATTCCAAAATATCAAACCCGTATTCACCCCTAATACCGAAATTTCCAGCCTGGGTAAAATCACCTTCTACTTCAAAGACTTCGGCAACAATATTGACTCCGTCTGCTCCAGCAGGTCCTGCCGGCCCTACGGGACCTTCACAGCTCCACATAACAAAAGCTGCCAAAAGTACAAAAAGTGACCTCATGCCTAATAATCGATTACTTCTATTCATATGTATAAAATTTATTTGTATCTATTTTTAGAGAATCCAAAATCATACCAAATCATTTATTCAAGAGCAAAACATTTGATTTCTGCAACTCTCCCTCTTTTAAAACTATTTGCCTTCTTTAATAATAAGCATAATCAAAATTTAGACTTGGTTTGCACCTTTTGTTATGAACCTACTGGAGCCCACACCTCTACATGATCACTGGATATTATTTTATCGATGTAAATCCCTTTTAATGTAAGCCCTTTTTCTTTTGCGAAATCCTGAATTGCCCTTTTCGTTTTATCAGGTCCGGGCATAACAAAACGATTCATCTCAAGTTTGGCCACAATTGCACTTTGACACTCCACCGATCGGGTGACCCAAGGCGTTGACAGGCTTTCATCTATCCGATCAGGTTCGTAGCCAATAAAAACATGTAGTGTATCTCTTTTACCTTCAGGTTCTATATAGTAGATGGTCTGCAAAGGTTTGTCTTTTCGTGCAGTTTCTACCTCCCGAAAATATTCCCCAATCTTTTTATCCTGCGGAATACCTATATAATTCAACCCTACCAAATTCAAATCAGAACATTCTGTCTGCCTAAGTTCAATGGCAATAAATCCTCCCAAATAAACATAAAATGAACTAAGAAGGAGTAAGAATACACCTATAGACAGTAATATTATTTTTCTTTTCACCATTAATTTTAAAATAAATACCTAGCTCCAATAGCTCCTTGGCCTTTTAAATGAAGCCTATCTACAATCTCAGTCAGAAACCCTACCTCAATAAACAAACCAATAGGCAAATCCTCTAAATAATAGGCAGAACCTAAAAACACCTCAGGACCGAAATCAATATTGGTACGGCTTTCTCTTACTTCAGCTGTATTTGGAGTAGCATTAGGAGTGGTATAAAAATAATCGATATTGACTGATCGAAACTGCAATCCTAAACCTGCATATACGGTAAGGTCTCCCTCAGATATATTAAAATCATCACTGAATGATTCTTCATAAATACCTCGGGCATGTAACGAAAAAGCAGCAGAAACCTGATGTCCAAAATACCTGGCAGAGCTTACAGGTCTATTATTTTCAAATGTCCGTCTATAATACTGACTACTATTCTGGCTCCCTCTCCCCAAAATACCTTCAACGGAAAACTTATCATTTACAGGCGTTTTATAAGTAATCCCATAGGGGTCTCCAATTCTCAACCCCAATTGATGCTGCTGAGCAAATGAGGTAGACGCAACTAAAAATAAAAGAAATGACAATAGGTATTTCATGTTCAATAACTAAATTTAAATTCCTTGAATAATGCCTTACAAACGCTTACATAACGGAATAAGTTACAGTTTAGCTTACTTTATCGAAAAGGATTTACACCTATTTAAATAAGGCCAAAACAATCAATGAAATAGATTGAGCACCTAAAAAACTTAAAACGATAAAACTCACCTCTTTAAATCATTGATTTCAACTACTTAGTAATAAAAAGCTTAAATGGCTTTCTTTCTTCTGACATTTCTAATCAAAGAATAGAGTCCCTAGTGCATGCCTCCGGCTCCTAAACTCAATCCACCACGACAGAATTCAACTGCATTTCATGCAATTGAGAATAATAACCGTCCTGCTTTAATAAAACTTCGTGTTTACCTTCCTCAACAATTTCTCCTTTATTCAAAACTATAATCTTGTCTGCCTTTTGTATAGTAGACAACCTATGAGCAATGATTATGGAGGTTCTACCATGCATCATTTTCTCAATCGCCCCTTGAATCAATTCTTCTGTTTCTGTATCTACAGATGAAGTAGCTTCATCCAAGATTATTATTTCCGGATCATAAACCATTGCTCTAACAAAAGATATCAATTGTCGCTGTCCTACAGACAAGGTCCCTCCCCTTTCTTTCACATCATATCCCAAACCTCCAGGTAATCTTTCAATGAACCTCCTTGCTCCTACCAATTCAGCCGCATAAAGCACCTGCTCCTTGGTAATATCTGGGTTTCCAAGAGTAATATTTTGAAATATAGTATCAGAAAACAAAAATACATCCTGCAAGACAACACCTACATGTTGGCGAAGTGTGGCCAAATCAAACTCCTTAATTGGACTTCCATCTATTGCAATTGACCCTTTATTGATATCGTAAAAGCGACTTATAAGATTGATCACTGAGGACTTTCCTGCTCCTGTAGCTCCCACTAAAGCTATGGTTTCTCCTTGCTTTACATTAAAGCTTATGTCTTTCAATACCCACTCTTCATCATTATAGGCAAACCAAACATTTTTAAATTCTATCTCTCCTTTAACGCTCTCTGGAGAATTCGCTCCCTCATCTGGGATTTGTTCATCATTTTCTAAAATGCTGAAAATTCTTGAGGAACTTACCACTCCCATTTGAAGGGTATTAAACCTATCCGCAATCATCCTTATAGGCCTAAAAAACAACTGCAGGTACATTATAAATGAAATAAGCACACCGACTTTGATTTCCATATCAAAAACACCTGTAGCACCGTACCAAACTACCAAACCAATCCCCATTGCTTGAATAATTTCAGAAACCGGATAATAAACAGAGTAATACATTACGGATTTAAGATGCGCCTTCCGATGCTCCTTATTTATAGATTGAAACTTTTCATACTCCCTTTCTTCTCTATTGAATACTTGAATTATATTCATGCCCGTGATATGCTCTTGTAAAAAAGAGTTTAGGTTAGAAACAGCATTTCTAACATCATTGAAGGACACCTTTACTTTTTCTTTGAAGATATAAGTAGAGATAATAAGCAATGGCAAGGTGCATAAACTTACCAATGTAAGTTGCCAATCTACATAAAACATTACGCCTAAAATCGCTACCAATTGCAATAAATCGCCTATAATCTCTGCCAACCCTTGACTAAACACATCCGAAAGGGTCTCCACATCTGAAATATTTCTGGTAACCAGTCTGCCTATTGGGGTATTGTCAAAGTATTTTAAGCGCATTTTCAATAAATGCTTGAATAGTCTGACCCGTATATCCCGGATTATAACCTGACCTATCCAGCCAGAGAGGTAGGTATGACCAAATTGCACCAATGCATGTATAACCAATAAACCTATTAAAAGATAGGTCATTCTCATTAGGCCAGCTGCATCCCCTAATGTGACATAATCATCAATAGCCTTCTGAATCAACAAAGGCCTTGTGGGAGCCAATACAGCTAATAGTAAAGTAAGGGCAACCAAGATATAAAACCGTTGCTTATAAGGAGTCACAAACTCGTAGAGTTTCCTTAAAACTTTGGTGTCAATTATATCACCACTTTTTACATTTTCTTTTTCAAGTCCCAATACGGTAATATTTTACTTATAAATTCGGTCTGTATAATTCACTTTGCTCAGAAACAATCCCTGAGGAGGCGCAGAAGTTCCTGCTAGGTTCCTGTCTTTATTGGCTATTATTTCTGTGACTCCTGCACTATCGAGTTGTCCTCTACCAACTTTGACCAAAGTCCCTACTATAGCCCTTACCATTCCTCTTAAGAATCGGTTGGCCTGTATATGAAAGACCAAACCGTTACTAGTTTGTTCCCAATAAGCATTATTAATTTCACATTCGAAGGTTTTTACATTGGTTTTCCTTCTGCTAAAGCATTCAAAATCTTGCCTTCCCAACAATAAAGAAGCAGCTGAAGCCATGGCCTCAAGGTCCAGGTCGTAATAACAATGCCAGGCTTTTCCCATAATAAATGGGTCTTTTCTAAATGTAATATGGTATTCATACCTCCGAAAGGTCGCATCAAACCTAGCATGTGCTTTTTTATTGACAGGGAAAATATCAAAAACAGCTATATCCGGAGGAAGCAAGCCATTGATTCTTTTGATAAAATATTCTCTTGTTAATTCCAATTCATAATCAAAGTGGGCGAATTGTTGCAAGGCATGCACACCGGCATCCGTACGTCCACTACCCATAATACTAATGGGCTGACGAAAAAGTATAGACAAAGCTTTTTCCAATTCTTCCTGAACGGATATGGCATTGGTTTGCTTTTGCCAGCCATGGTAGTTTTTGCCGTCGTAGGAAAGTTCTATAAAATAGCGGGGAGATTCATTCATTTCAACTGCAAAGATAAAAATATACCCTAATTTCAAGTTGGATTTTGAATATTCCTTGCGAAAATTCAAATAACCCAGTTTCTTTGTCAAAAGATTTAAAGATGATTCAAAGAATTCAAAGTGTATTTCTACTTTTGGTAGCCGTTGCGATGGTTACCTCCACCTTGTCACCCATCTGGTTACAAGTAAATCCATTGCAAACACAGTCTATGGAAATGACAGCATGGTATACCACTGTTATGGAAATCCCACAAGAAAATGTTATCTCTCAAGAAGGAAACATTTATATAGGGATATTAGCGCTTTTGGCAGCTTCCTTGGCCATTTTCAGCCTGTTTCAGTACAAAAATAGAAAAAAGCAATTGCTTTTAAATATGGTCAACGCCATCTTGATGGGTGTTACACTAGGTTTAGCCGTCTACACAAGTTTTAAAGCCAACGAAAACTTTAACCCCACCGTTGGAGGAGCCTTTTTAATTGGGTTTTACAGCATTGTCTTTGGGTTAATTTTAAACTTGGTTGCCAACAGGTTTATCAAAAAAGATGAGATGCTTGTTCGCTCTGTAGATCGAATCCGATAATACAATACACCTACTCCTTGAAGGAGAGTTGAAAGGTAAAACGCAATAAAAAGGTCTAACATGAAAATTGAAACTATTGCTGTTCATGGTGGGAACATAGTAAGCGACCCACTAAAACCTGTAATCCAGCCTATTACCCTTTCAACGACCTTTGAGCATCAAGAGGGGACCATGATGTACACCCGACTGCAAAATCCCAATAGAAAATCATTGGAAGCCGTTTTGGCTTCTCTTGAAGGAGGAGCCGATGCTGCTGCATTTTCCTCAGGAAACGCAGCAGGTAATGCCGTTTTCCAAGCACTTCCTGCAGGATCTCACATCATCGCTCCCGATGACATGTATCATGGAATGAAAATGCTCCTCAAGACTGTGTATTCGGGAAAAATAGAAGTGGATTTTATTGACCTAACCAAACCAAACCAACTTACAGATGCAATAAAACCCAATACAAGATTGCTCTGGATCGAGACGCCTTCAAATCCACTTCTTAAGATCTCTGACATTAAATCTCTTTCCGAAATTGGCAAAAAGCACCAGCTCATCATCGCCTGTGACAGCACCTTTGCCACACCTGTTTATCAACAAGCCCTGTCTCTGGGAGCGGATATTGTTATGCACAGCAGCACCAAATACATTAGTGGCCACAGTGATATCCTAGGTGGAATTTTGGTCACTAAAGAGCAAGACTCATTTTGGGAAAGCATTAAAAATGTCCAGCGATTGGCGGGGGCCGTACCGTCTCCCATGGACTGCTACTTATTGACCAGAAGTATAAAAACTTTGCCTTACCGTATGAGGGCCCATACCCACAATGCAGGTAAAATTGCGGACTTCCTTAATAGCAGAGTGGAAGTTGAAAAGGTATTTTACCCAGGACTAAGCTACCACGAAGGTTTTGAAACGGCAAAAAAGCAGATGTCAGGTTTTGGAGCAATGTTATCCTTTCTCATCAAGGGAAATGCCAATGACGCCGATCGTCTAATAGGTAAATTAAAATACTTTACTGACGCAACCAGTTTGGGAGGGGTAGAAAGCTTAATTGAACGAAGATCTAAAGTTCAGGCGGGCGACGCTGGCATTCCTGATCAACTCATTAGAATGTCTGTAGGTATTGAGAACTGTGATGATTTGATAGAAGACTTAACTCAGGCTTTTGACAGCATCTACTAAGATTAACTTATTCCTCCATTTTCACCATAGACTTATCAAATAGTCTCTGGGAGATTATGGGGTTTGCTGCGTGAATGGATGCTTGCTTTTCCTTAATTTGACTCAAATACTTTTTATATTTAGATAGGAGCACTTCCATATCAGCACCAGATTCAATTTCGATTTTTTCGGAGTAAACTTTTCCACGCATTTTTGCTTCAGAAGTAAACCTTGCTAGACCTTCAATAAAGATATCGCCCAAAACTTCGCCCATCACACAAATTTCGGAAGCTTTTATATCTCCCTCTACCTTACCTGAAATCCCGATAATAATTTTTTTGGGAGTAGTTACATCACCAAACACATCTCCCTCTATTCTAATATCACTTACAGCCTCAATATCTCCCTTGATCGTTAATCCAGGTGCAAATACCGAAGTAGAATTAGCCATTTCCATCTCTGCTTGAATTTTCGTTTCTTTAGTCCACATAAAATCAATTCAATTATTTTGATATTTATCAAAATCATCTTTTCAAATTATCACTCAGATGATCAGGCAAATATAAGCAAAACCTACTTGATTCTTCTATGAAAAATTAAGTAGACCTATTCATTCGGAATCATCCTGCCCATCCATCCCTATCAAGACTGCGGTATTGAATGGCTTCTGCCAGGTGCTCCACTTTTATATCCTCTGATAGCGAAAGGTCAGCAATCGTTCTGGAAACTTTCAATATTCGATCATATGCCCTTGCCGAAAGTCCAAGCCTGTCCATTGCCGTTTTAAGTAAAGTTTTCCCTGCTTGGTTAATTTTCACCACTTCTTTCACTGTATGTGAAGGCATCATCGCATTGCAATGTACCTCCGTGCTATTGGCAAACCTTATTTGCTGAAGCTCTCTGGCCTTGGTCACCCTCTCCCTGATAGACCTGCTATCTTCAGATTTTCTATCTGAAGTCATCTCATCAAAATTCACTGGAGTCACTTCTACGTGAAGGTCAATTCTATCCAGTAAGGGTCCACTCACTTTATTGAGGTATTTCTGCACTATTCCAGGACCACAAACACATTCTTTGTCAGGGTGATTATAAAATCCACATGGGCAGGGATTCATACTGGCAATTAACATGAAGTTGGCTGGAAAATCCACCGTAACTCTCGCCCTAGAGATCGTCACTCTTCGTTCCTCTAGCGGCTGGCGCATCACTTCAAGAACAGTTCTTTTAAACTCAGGGAGCTCATCTAAAAACAAAACCCCATTGTGAGATAGCGATATCTCCCCTGGTTGAGGATTCCCTCCACCTCCTACCAAGGCAACATCACTAATGGTATGGTGTGGGGAACGAAAGGGCCTTTGGGCAATCAAGGATGAACTTGCGCCTAATTTTCCCGCAACAGAATGGATTTTGGTGGTTTCTAATGCCTCCTGAAGGCTCATAGGAGGCAATATTGAAGGCAACCTTTTGGCCAACATCGTTTTTCCAGCACCAGGAGGGCCTATCATAATGACATTGTGTCCACCCGCTGCTGCTATTTCCATAGCCCTTTTAATATTTTCCTGACCTTGCACATCTGCAAAATCAAAATCACTCTCCTCTATGGATTCATAGAAGATATTTCTTGTATCTGTAACCAATGGTTCAATTGACCTTGTACCCTCAAGAAAATGAATTGCTTCTTGGAGCGTTTCCACTGGTATTACATCAAGGTTATTTACAATGGAAGCTTCCTTCGCATTTTCCTTGGGTAAAATAAAACCTTTAAAACCCTTTTTTCTTGCTTCAATGGCTATGGGCAGTACACCTTTGATTCTTCTTAACTTACCATCCAAAGCCAGTTCTCCCATGATCACGTATTTCTCCATCTCAGGGAAAACGACTTGCTCAGAAGCCTGCATAATTCCAATAGCTATTGGAAGGTCATAAGACGATCCTTCCTTTTTAATGTCAGCGGGTGCCAAGTTTATAACTACCTTTTGTCTTGGCATCCTGTAACCATAATATTTAAGGGCTGACTCTACTCTTTGCTGACTTTCTTTCACTGCACTATCAGGAAGACCTACCATAAAAAAACTTGTCCCCTGACCTACATTTACTTCAATGGTGATCAACTTGGCATCTACACCTGAGACTGCACTACCAAAAGTTTTCGCTACCATTCTTAAAAGCTTTTTATGAAAATGAAAAATCCATACCCACTCATCGAACAAATTGACTATTTAAAATTCTCTCTTGGTTTGATGGAAGATGGCTCAACGTCATCCTGTGATACTTCTGGTTTCTTAACTATTTGATCTGCTTTCATTCCTCTCTCAAGATCAAACACCATGGCTTTAAGGTCCTTTTTTTCTAATTCGACTTTCTTAATCCGGCTGTTTAGACTACTGGTATATCCCCAACTCGTCCCCCAAGTAATCAGGTAGATAACCAAGCCTGCCAATAACCAGGAAACAACTTCACTGGTCATTGGAATACTACTCCACATTTTCTCATAGGTGAGAAAATAAACCAGTCCTATACCGAAAAACAAAGCTGTTAAAAGCTGAAATATGCTGTTAATTTTTTTCATAACATGTTTTATAAGGGTTTCTTTACACAATATACTAAACAGACTGCATTTGAGAAAGTTTATTATACAATCCTCCTTTTTGAATCAATTCCTCATGACTACCCCTTTCTACAATACTTCCGCCCTCTATTACCAAGATCTCATCTGCATGTTGAATTGTACTCAATCTATGGGCAATGACCAAAGAAGTTCTGTTTTGCATTAAGTTAGACAATGCCTCTTGTACCAACCTCTCTGATGCTGAATCAAGTGCGGATGTTGCTTCATCTAAAATTAAAATTTCCGGATTTTTTAACACTGCCCGGGCTATGCTTACTCTTTGCCTTTGTCCTCCAGACAACTTGCCTCCCCTTTCGCCTATATTTGTCTCATAGCCCTGCTCGAGATCCATAATAAAATCATGAGCATTGGCGATTTTAGCAGCTTCCTGAACTTTCTCCAAGGACACACCTTCCATACCAAAGGCAATATTATTGAAAACGCTGTCATTAAAAAGAATCGACTCTTGCGTTACTATTCCCATTAATTTCCTAACATCTCCGATTTTATAAGTACTCAATCCAACACCATCAATTTTAATTTCCCCTTTGGTAGGATCATAAAACCTAGGTAACAAATCCGCTAAAGTGGACTTCCCTCCTCCCGATGGCCCCACCAAGGCAATGGTACGGCCTTTCTTTAATTCAAAATTTATATTATTCAATACAGCTGCCTCCTGATAGGCAAAAGCCACATTATCAAAAACTACTGAATCCGTAAATACATTCAAAGACTTGGCATCTGGGCCATCTTCGATCAAAGGTTTGGTATCCACTACTGCAAAAATTCTACGGGCCGACGCCAAACCTCGCTGTATACTACTTAGTGCCCTAGAGATTTCTTTGGCCGGGTTCAATACTTGGGTAAATAGAATAATGTAGGCAATAAATTCACTCGCACTTAATGAGGAAGTATTGTTAAGGACTAGATTCCCTCCATAAAGCAAGATCCCAGCGACCACTGAAACCCCTAAAAACTGGCTTATGGGTGAAGCTAGTTCATTTTTTCTAGCCATTGACACATTTACCCTTGCATAGTAATTCGTCTCAGATTCAAATTTATCCTGAACAAATTTTCTCGCTCCAAATGCCTTGACCACACGCATGCCTCCGATTGTTTCATCAAGGATATTGACTATCCTCCCTAATGACTCCTGACTTTGCTCTGCTTTTTTCCTAAGTTTCTTCGTAATATAACCGATGATCGCTCCAGACACAGGGATCAACAAGATCGTAAATAAGGTAAGTTGGTAGGACATGAAAAACAATACCCCGAAGTAAAGAATAATGGTCACCGGTTCTTTGAAAATCACCCTCAGAGACTGTACAATACTGTTTTCAACCTCTTGAATATCATTGGTCATTTTACTTATCAAATCTCCTTTCCTCTCATCGGAAAAATAACCGAGATGCATATTACTTACTGCATCAAAAATATGCACCCGCATACCTTGGATAATATCCGCCCGTACTTTGGCTAAGACCACACCGGAGAGGTAAGCAAATAAATTGCTTAGAAACACAGAGATTACAATGATAATACACACATAAGCTAAAGTCCCAAATCTCCCATAAGTATCGGCAACCTGAAGAAAGTAGTGGTTAAATAAATGCATGAAGTAATTCACGCTAAAAGAAAAATCCGGCTTATTGGCGTAAACCTGCAATTCATCCTTTCCCACCTGCTCAAAAATCACATCAAAAAGTGGTTTTAACAGCGTAAAATTCAATAGACCAAAAACAATAGCTAATAACGCATAGGAAATATAAGTAGGAAAATACCTCCTGTATGGACGCGCATAAGCCAATATTCTCAAATATGTATTCATAAATTAATCAAATTATCACGATGAAAACAGCATGCCCATTAGGCCCTAATAATATCAACCTAAAACATGCTATTTCTGAGCTTTATAAAACCTGAATCTAAACTGGTCAAAGACCTTCTTAGATCTGGCGAGACGATAAAAATCACCTGGCCTACCCAATTAGGAAACCTCAACA
Organism: Cyclobacterium amurskyense; assembly: GCF_001050135.1. Taxonomy (GTDB): domain Bacteria; phylum Bacteroidota; class Bacteroidia; order Cytophagales; family Cyclobacteriaceae; genus Cyclobacterium; species Cyclobacterium amurskyense. The sequence continues at coordinate 850,326 of NZ_CP012040.1, forward strand.
TATTTCAGCTAAATTATAGTTTCCAAATAGGCAGATTAAGCGTGCAATTTACCACTTTTTAATAGGAGGAGTCGCTAAAAATTGAATTGGTCTTAAAAATGTTGATCAAATCTTCCCATATTTAACCTTAGTGCCAATTGTCCATAAGAAGTCTTAGAGCTTATATCACCATCCGACTGGTCTTGCCTGAAGGTTTGAGAAAGATCTATATATAAGTTGTGACGCAACATGAAGTGAGCTTGAAGGGTGGCCATGCTCACTTTGTTTTTGTTACCCTGACCAATAAAATTCCCATATAGACCAGTACTTGTCTGCCTTCTGTTTTTCAATATATCTCCACCAAAATTATCCTCTTCGGTAGGATCTGCACCATACATTTGATACATCAAAGTCCCAACAAGAGTCAATCTAGGTAAAGGCTGAAACCTCAAAACAGACAAAACCTCTCTGAAATTCGCACCTCTTGGATGGGTTAAAGGTATTCGGTAATTGGTATAAGACTGATAGTCAAATTTCTCCTGAAAAGTAAAAGGTCTAGCCTGATTGTATTCCATTTGCAAGTCCAGGTTGTTAATACCTGCAATGTCTATGTATTTATATCCTAATTGCACACCATGTTTATTTCGACTAGACCCATCTCCAGAAATGCTGAAAAACTCATTAAAGACAAATTCATCGAGAACAAACTGACCATAAACCTGCATCCCACTAACAGGGTGCCATTTCACATCTGTTCCAAGCATTACTTTGTCGGGAGTCCCTAGTTGGTGCTCTACCCAACGGTAAAAAATCACTGGATTAAAATAATTCCAATCGGCCTGACTTGCCATCACCGATTCAAAAACTCCAACATTGATCTTTTTACCCAAGTTAATGCCAAGTCGGTGTAATGAGAACCATTTTTGAGGATACCTTCCATCAGTAGGAACACCTCTAGAAGTAAGAATATCTGCTGTCATCTGCCCCCATAAATTGGTGAAGTCGACTTTACCAATTTTCGTATTGATCCTCAAGAACATAAAGGGATTGGAGAAATCAGAAAGAACCAAAGACCGCAAACCTTCGCCAATAAAATGACTATCATGTCCCATTTGCACCTGAATGTGTTTGGTGGCGGCAAAGGAAACATGTCCTCTAGCCGAAAAAAAGTTGTACCCATCATCCCCATACCGCTTCCAAAAACCCTGACCGGGAATCGCTCCATGCCCCTTCACATAAGCATCCACCCAGGAAGGAAAGGCCAGGTCAGTAGTTGCCAACATGGTGTAGAAGCCAACTTTTTTATCAATGCTGCCATGAATGGCTATTCCTCTGGTATTTCTAAATGGAATTCTATCAATGGAAGATTCCACTCCACCCTGTACGTATAAGACAGGATTGACATGCACATCAAAAACTTCATCATTGTTATAATAAAAATCTGAAGGCCTTTTATAAAGGTGTTTTCCCAAACTGCGTTTAGAAGCAGCCAAAGAATCGGAGACATACTCCCAATTGTCTTGTAGCAGATAGTTGATGTTAAATTCATCTTTGCTGCTAATATTGTTGCCTTCTTTATTTAGTTTTTGCAGAAATTGAGCAACCTCTTTTCTTTGGTATGGCTTGGTTCCAGTATGAAATGAATCATCAAAATTTCCATTTTTTATTTCATACCTTTCCACAAGACTATAGAGGTCCCGATTGAATGGTAACAGTGGACTTTGTGCAAATACACTTGAATTGTAGGAAACAAAAAACGACAAAAAGTGAAAAAAGTACTTCATAAATACTGTAATTTATATCAAGCGACCCGTATTTCGAAAATTTGAGCCTCTAAACATCCGTCTGAAAATTAGCCTACTGGTTGATTTGGCCCTTTATGACATAAAATTAACGAAGTATTTTATATTTGAAAGGGAATGTTTTGGAGAAAATTATAAAAAGGGGTAAATTTGTGCCTCAATTTGAAGAGGGAAAAATTAATAGGCTATACAATGAAAAAAGAAATCCATCCAAATTACAGAGAAGTAGTTTTCTTAGACACTTCAAGTGATTATAAATTTATCACCAAGTCTACCATTGAAACCAATGACACCATCACTTGGGAAAATGGCGAAGACTATCCATTGGTAAAGGTAGAGGTTAGCTCTGCATCTCACCCGTTCTATACTGGTAAGAAAATGCTATTGGATACTGCTGGTAGAGTAGAGAAATTTAATAGAAGATATAAGAAAAATTAAGTTTTTCATATTATTCTTTGAGATAAAGTCTATCAGAAGCATAATTCTGATAGACTTTTTTATTTTTGTAATATGGACGATATTGTTTTATTTGATGACCCGAAAAGTAGAGGTAATCTTTTACCTTTTACATTCACCCGCCCTATAGCAGAAATAAGGGTTGGAATTTTTAAAATTAGTGAAAAATGGCAATCCTTACTCCACGCCAAAAACCTAGGATTCCTGACTCAGCAATACCTGCAACCTAAATTCCAAGCACTGAATGTCAAGGCTTTGTATATAAACGGGGCCTTATGCCCTGATGAAGATCTGGTAATCGCCATCAATTCACTTAAAGAAAATGAGGCCCTATGGCACCAAGACACTTTATTGGCTTCCTTTTTTGAAAGTCCGGAGCAATTTCATAGTGATCATTTGCCTGACAAAAAACGCATTGACTTTGAAGGTGAAATCAGACTTCTTAGCAGGACATGGCAGATTTTTCAGTGGAATGGAGATGAAATCAGAAAAGACTTTAACATTATCACAAAGCGAAGGGTATCATGGGGGACTGATGACCCTCATACCCATATGTACAATGAGCCAGCCATTTTCATAGAAAATGGAGCCAAAGTACGAGCTGCTATTTTGAATGCTATCAACGGCCCTATCTATATAGGGAAAAACACAGAGGTTTCAGAAGGAGCGATGATCAGAGGGCCTTTCGCCTTATGCGAAGGAGCGACCATAAGTATGGGAGCCAAAATCCGAGAAAACACAACAGTTGGACCAGCCTGTAAAGTAGGCGGTGAGGTATCCAATTCGGTTTTTTTCGGATACAGTAATAAATCCCATGATGGCTACATCGGAAATAGCGTAGTCGGCGAGTGGTGTAATCTAGGAGCCAACACCGTGGTTTCAAATATGAAAAACAACCTAATGCCCGTGAAAATCTGGGATTACACCAAAGGTGGATATGGAGACACAGGGCTACAGTTTTGTGGTTCTATGGTGGCGGACCATACCAAATTAGGGATAGGCACTACGCTGAATACCGGCACTGTAGTAGGTGTTGGATCAAATGTATTTGGAGAAGGGTTTCCCCGAAAATTTGTCTCTTCTTTTGCCTGGGGTGGCGGAGCTTCAGGTTTTAGCACATTTAAACTCATGAAATTCGAAGAAACAGCCCAAAAAGTAATGGCTTTGAAAGGAATGGAGTTTGACGAAAATGAAAGAGCAATACTTCAAAAGGTATTTGAAGTTACCAGACCTTATAGGATATGGGACAAAGAATTTTAAATTAACGAACCATGCTTTTTTCATCCATCCCCGGACTTGGGGAAACGAAAGTCAAATTAATAAAGGCAATCCAAAACGACCATCTGGCCCATGCTTTACTCTTCCATGGAAAAGAGGGGAGCCCAAACCTCCCATTGGTTTTGGCACTGGCCACCTACATCAACTGTGCTGATCCTGGAGAGGATGATGCATGTGGAAAATGTCCCTCATGCCTAAAAATGGAAAAGTTAGTACATCCAGACCTTAATTTTGCCATGCCTCTGCCTGCGGCAAAGAAAAGCAAGAGTGATGAGGATGAAGTAATGGATCTGCTTTCCTCTTGGCGTTCATTTGTTCTAAAAAACCCTTATGGAAATCTTCAGGATTGGAATTACCATCTGGCTATCAATAAACCATTGAGTATTTCAAAAGCGGCAGCCAAGCAGATCGTTAAAACACTGTCTTTAAAATCTTTTGAAGGTGGCTATAAAATGATGCTCATTTGGGCTCCTGAGACTATGAATGCCTCCGCAGCCAATGCCCTGCTCAAAATATTGGAAGAGCCTCCTGCCAAAACACTCTTCCTTATGGTTTGTCAACAGCCGGAAAGCCTTCTTACCACCATTCTCTCAAGGACACAGAAGATACATGTAAGGAATTTTACAGACGAAGAAATTCAGGATTTCTTGGTTGAAAAAGGCTTATCTACTACAGTGGCTGCACAGCAAATTGCTCCCTTGGCTGACGGGAATTTAAGGGAAGCGATTTTACTTTCTCAAAATATCGAGGATAAAAACACATTAATATTTAGAGATTGGCTTAGGAACTGCTATTCAGTTAAAATTCAAGAGCTGGTAAATTTCGCAGAACAAATCACCACTTTCTCAAAGGAAGGACAAAGGTCCCTGCTTTTGACAGGCATTAATGTGATACGGGAGTCTTTACTAAACAGATCTCAGCTTAGTGAGTTAATGCGGACAAGTGATGAAGACCGAGATTTTATACAGAAATTCAGCAGTGCTGTATTGAATGATGACAAGCTTACTAAAATGTATACGGCATTAAATGATGCACATTACCATATTGAGAGAAATGCAAATCCTAAAATCCTCTTTTTAGATCTGGCATTCAATTTAGCACGGATTATCAAAGCTGCATAAAGTAATAAAACCTCAACAGGCATCACTATTGTTCAAGTAAAGCTTAACTTTATGCCATGGAAAAAATAATTATTGGGAGAAAAGAAACAATAGATCTTCCAGAATGGGGAATTAAAGCGATCAATGCCAAAGTAGACACAGGAGCTTATAATTGTTCCATTCATGTTTCTTCTGTAGAAGAGGTGGAAGTTGACAATAAAAAAACACTGGAAATCATCCTATTGGCCCCTGGAGACAAGGGCTATACAGGAGAGAAAATAAATATTAGTAATTATAAAGTAAAAAAAGTAAAAAACTCCTTTGGTCACATTGAGAAGCGATTTTTAATCCATACTACCTTAACCCTCGGGAACCACAATTGCCAAGCGGCTTTTACACTTTCTGATCGTGCCAAAATGAAAAATGCTGTATTAATAGGGAGAAAAGTCCTTAAAGGCAGATTTTTGGTAGATGTTGAGAAGGTAAATCGTACTGGCCAGGCAAAAAAATAAACGTTGATGAAAATAGCCGTATTATCTAGAAATCCACAACTATATTCCACGAGGCGGCTTATGAAAGCCATCCAAGAGGCTGGGCATGAAGCCTTAGTTATTGACCATTCAGCTTGTGATTTGGTCATTGAACAAACCGGTCCTTACATTATATATAAAGGTGAGAAGCTGAAAGGAATTGATGCCATTATCCCTAGAATAGGCGCTTCAGTCACTTTTTACGGCACAGCTGTGGTCAGGCAATTTGAACTGATGGGTGTGTTTTCTGTAATTGAATCTCAGGCAATTGTTCGGAGTCGTGATAAATTACGCTCCCTTCAAATCCTTTCCCGTGAAGGCTTAGGCATGCCCAAAACTGCATTCACCAACTTTTCTAAAGGTGGTGAAAAACAAATTGTAGAAATGGTGGGAGGCGCTCCTCTGATTATAAAATTACTTGAAGGCACGCAAGGCCTGGGTGTTGTTTTAGCTGAAACAAAAAAGGCTGGACAATCGGTAATAGAAGCCTTTCATGGACTGAAAGCACGCATCATTGTTCAGGAGTTTATAAAAGAAGCAAAAGGAGCTGACATAAGGGCTTTTGTAGTGAACAATAAGGTGGTTGGAGCAATGAAAAGACAAGGAGCTGAAGGAGAATTTCGTTCCAACCTACACAGAGGAGGGAAAGCAGAGGTAATCAAGCTTTCTCGTGCTGAAAAATCCGCAGCTCTCAATGCCGCCAAGGCTCTTGGGCTTTCTGTTGCAGGGGTAGACCTATTGCAATCAGACCGTGGCCCCTTGATTCTGGAAGTGAATAGCTCACCAGGTTTGGAAGGGATAGAAAAGGCAACAGGAATTGACATTGCAGGAAACATCGTTTCGTTTATTGAAAATTCTGTTCAGAAAAAAAACGCAAAAAGGAAATCGGACTCATAATGAAATCAATAAGAATAGGAACAAGAGGAAGCAAACTCGCTTTGTTTCAGGCCAATTATGTGGCAGATTTATTAAACAAAAATGGTTTATCCACTACCATAATACCTATAGAGACAAAAGGAGACAAGGTACTAGATGTCTCCATTTCAAAAATAGGAAGCAAAGGAGTTTTCACAGAGGAATTAGAAGCCAAACTGGCAATTGGAGAAATAGATATTGCCGTTCACAGCGCCAAAGATTTACCATCGCGCCTTCCTGAAGGCTTTGAAACCATCGCCTTTACTGAAAGGGAAAAAGTCAACGATATTATTATCAGCCATAAAGACGATTTTCCAGATTTAGCAGACACTAGTAAGCCTATAGTACTCGGAACATCAGCTACTAGAAGGGTGGCTACCTTAAAGTACTTTTACCCTCATGTCAAAACCGTTGATGTTAGAGGCAACCTACAAACGCGAGTAGGCAAAATGGAAAGTGGGATTTGCGACGGCTTACTCTTGGCTTACGCAGGAGTGCATCGCATGGGATACGACAACCTAATCAGGAAAGAGTTACCTATCACTGAATTTATCCCTGCCGTAGGACAGGGAAGTATTGGTGTAGAAATTCATGAAGGACTAGATCCAAGCCTGAAGACCATAATAGAATCTGCAGTCAATCATCCAAGGTCTGCAGCCTGCTTAAAGGCCGAAAGAAGCTTTTTAAGAATACTAGAAGGGGGTTGCAGCATTCCTGCTTTTGCCCTAGCTCAATGGGAAGGCGACACTTTAACCCTTGAAGGTGGATTAATGCAGATTGATGGCAAAGAGCGACTTTTCGCCTCTTTTAGTGGCAAAGAAGAAGACGCCGTATTCCTAGGTGAAAAATTAGCAGAAAACATTAAATCCCAGGGTGGGGACCAGTTATTAAAGGAAATTAAGCAGAGATTAAATGGCTAAATATTCATTAATAAGAATAATCACGGGTGCAATATTAATTCTATTTGCAGGCTCATGCGCTACAGAAAAGGACTATCTTATTACCATTGACACTAACTATGGTAAGATGTATGCCATTCTCTACGATGAAACACCAGCGCATAAGGAGAACTTTATCGATCTAGCAAGCTCAGGAAGGTACGATTCAACCTCTTTTTATAGAATCATTGAGGATTTTATGATTCAAGGAGGAGATGTATTCAATAAGGAAGGCTTGGACCAGGAAGACTGGTACACTCTCCCTGCTGAATTCAATGAAAACCTGATCCATGAAAAAGGCAGTATCGCAGCGGCAAGACAAGGTGACAACATTAACCCAGAAATGAGATCAAGTGGTTGTCAGTTTTATATAGTAGAAGGTAAAGTTTATGATGATACTAGCCTAACAACGGATATTAGGAAACTTCAGAAAGCATTCTCAAAATACCTCCAACTGGACAGCAATACTGAATTAAGAAATAAATACAGTGAACTTTATCAAAAAGGCGAATATGATAGCATAAATTCCTTAATGCTTTCCAATAAAATAGTGTTGGAAAAATTTTTTAACTTAAATTTGGGATTAGACAAAAGAAAAAATCAGATTCAAGCTTATACTACTGTAGGAGGAACCCCCCACTTGGATGACACCTATACTGTTTTTGGAAAGGTAATAAAAGGACTGGATGTTCTAGACGATATTTCATCGTTGGAAACAAGGGGCAATGATTTGCCTGTAGAACCAGTATACATGAAAGTAAATGTAGAATTAGTATCTAAAAAGAAAATCGCAAAAGAATATGGATATCAATATCCTCAAGAGTAAAAAACCGAAAATACTGATTACCGGAGCGAATGGTCTATTGGGACAGAAAATCATAAAAGAAATACTTATTGAAGGAAAATATGATGCCATAGCCACCGGTAGAGGGGATTGTCGTTTGCCTACAGAATGGGATGGGTACATTTACGAAGAAATGGACATCACCAATCTTAAAGATGTGATAGACGTTTTTAGGGTTTATTCGCCTGATTACGTCATTCATGCCGCTTCTATGACGGATGTCGACAGATGCGAAGTCAATAGACATGACTGCTTTGAGCAAAATGTTACTGCCACATTAAACATCATGAAAGGCAGCGAATTGGCAAAATCTCATTTGATATTTATTTCTACAGATTTTATTTTTGACGGTAAAAATGGTCCATACGATGAATTGGCAAAGCCTAATCCATTGAATTACTACGGTAAAACAAAAATAGAAACTGAAATTGCCCTTCAGGATTATAAATACAATTGGGCCATAGTCAGGACAAATTTAGTTTATGGAATTGCCCATGACATGAGTCGTTCAAACATCATCCTATGGGTCAAAAAAGGCCTGGAACAAAACAAGGAACTAAGTCTTGTTGATGATCAGTTCAGAACCCCCACCCTTGCGGAGGATTTAGCGAATGGTTGTTTACTTATTGTAGAAAAAAATGCTACTGGGGTATTCAATATTTCAGGAGATGAATTACTAACACCTTATGATATGGCCATGATGACGGCCAATTTTTTTGATTTAAGTATTGAAGGAATAAAGAAAACAGATTCCAGCATTTTTGCTCAAGTTGCTGCCCGACCTTTAAAAACCGGGCTGGATATTTCAAAAGCAAAAAACATTTTGGGCTTCAAACCCAAAACTTTCAAAGAAGGGATTGCAATTTTAGCAAAACAAATTAAATTAGCTAATTATAAATTGTAACCATTTTTTTGTGAACGCCTATCAACCACCCCAAAAATATGCAAAAATCTAGTAAAACCCCATCTCGAGGACAATGGGGATCATCATTTGGTTTTATCATGGCTGCCGGCGGATCGGCCGTTGGATTAGGTAACATTTGGAGATTCCCCTATATAACTGGCCAAAATGGTGGCGGTGCATTCGTCTTTGTCTACTTGGTTTGCGTCCTCCTAATAGGACTTCCTTTACTTCTAAATGAAATTGCCTTAGGTAGAAAGTCAGGAAAAAACCCTGTAGGTGCTATCAAAGAAACTGGAGGAAATAGGTTCTGGCAATCCTCAGGGGTATTGTGTGTGGTAGTTTGTTTTGCCGTACTTAGCTATTATTCAGTAATTGCAGGTTGGACTATTGGGTACATATTTACTGAACTAATAAACATCCCCATTGATTTTGAGGTTTTTATTCAGACACCTCATTATGTGATTCCTCTTTGCATGATTTTCATACTATTAACCATTAGTGTGGTTCTAGGTGGGATTTCAGGTGGGATTGAAAAAGCGGCTAAATTTCTAATGCCCGTATTGTTTCTAATTATCATCCTTATCGCTGCAAGGTCAATTACACTACCTGGAGCATCAAAAGGCCTAGAATATTACCTTTCTCCAGACTTTAGCAAAATAAATGGCAAAGTGGTTTTATCTGCTCTTGGACAAGCTTTCTTTAGTTTGTCTGTAGGTTGGGGACTGATGATAACTTTTGGATCGTACCTACCGAAAAGCAATAACATCATCAAGTCTTCTGCCTGGATAGCCGGAATGGACAGCACCGTGGCACTTATGGGAGGTTTAATGATTTTCCCTGCACTATTTGCTTTATTACCAGGTGTGAGCCCAGATGAAGGACCTGCTTTGGTTTTCAATGTTTTACCAAGAGTTTTTGATCAAATTGAACCATTCGGAAATATTATTGGAGGTTTGTTTTTCTTACTCTTATTGGTCGCTGCACTCACCTCTAGTATTTCCATGCTTGAGGTTCCTGTCGCCTATTTTATAGATGAAAGAAAATGGTCAAGAAAAAGGGCAGCTTGGACAATCGGTATAGCCGCAATGTTTTTAAGTATTCCTTCTTCCCTGGCATCTGTTAAAGGAAACTTCTTTAACGTTATGCACATCAACTTCTTTGGTAATGATATCATAGGCTTCTTTAATCTTATGGATTTCTTCTTTGGAACTTTAGCCATTGTAGTGATTTGCTTAATGCTAAGTCTTTACTCCGGCTGGATTAAAAAAGTCAGCGTTTTTGCTTCAGAACTTTCCATGGGCGCTCCTTCATTTGAAGGCTTTCCAGCAAAGGCTTGGATGTTTTTTATCAAATGGATCTGTCCCATCGTGATAATATTTGTATTACTCAATATGGTAGGTGTATTCGGAGAACCTGGAGAAGGAGGATGATTCAACACTGAACCTTAAACCCTTATTACCTACAACAAAACGACATTATTAGAAATCAAAAAAGGCAACCTCAATGGTTGCCTTTTTTGATTTCTATCTATAAGTATTAAACCCGGATTATGTAATAGGATTTCTCCGTCCTGACAATAGTCAGGGGTGAAGCCTGTCCCGAGTTTACGGGAAGTGTTGCAATCGCAAGAAAATCAGGCTGTTTGGAAATTTTAGCATAGCACCGCTATGGTGAAATTTCCAAACAGCAACGAAGTGGCTGATTTTGAAGCGATTTCAGCACGTAATAGATTGTCTATTACATATTTCGGGTTAAAATAATTTCTACCAAGTTCTGGGAAGATCCTTATTGCCATCATCCATTCCAGAAGAAGTATCAGTGGTGTAAGTTCTTACCTGTGGTTTTGCAATTGGTTTCACAGGGGCTTCTTTTTTCTCAGCCGTTTTTTCATCCAACATAGAGTAAAGTTCTTCTCTACTCACTGAGTTGATCTTGCTGGACTTAGACGCTTCATCTACAGCTTTAGGTTCCACTACCTGTACCCCACTATTGATTTGAGCTCCTTTGTGAATGTGAATAGCGCTCGTAATAATATTACCAGATACCTTTGCATTGGAATAAACAGTTGTGTCACCTTTAATATATAAATCACCAACAACTTCACCATTGATGCTGATTTCTTCTGCGATTATATCTCCTGTAATGGAAGCTTTTTCTCCAACTACCACCTTTTTATCTGTTCGAATACTGCCTACGAGTATACCATCTGCTCTGATATCACTTTTGGAAATAATATCACCTGTAAGTTCGAAACCCAATGATAAAACGGTCACTTTACCTACATTGGCTTCTTTATTCTGTTGCTTGCTGGATCCGAATTTCATATTATCAATCTCCTTTTTCTTGTTTAAAAGTAGTAAGTATAGTAGAACTGTTACCTAAATCAAGCCCTACTGCTTTATCTTTTGCTCCCCCATTGATAGCAAGGCTATTGAAGCAATAACCTATGGATGCCATTTGCTCAGGAGATTCAGGAACGTGAACATTCAATAACCCATCAAATTCATCCTTAAACAAATTAACAAGTTCACTGTAGTTTGCTCCACCCCCAGCTAAATAAATGTCTCCTGACTTAGCAAAATCGCTATCAGAAAATGCCTTTCTCAAAGAAGGTGAAATCACATCATTATAATACTGAGTAATTACCTGCTTTCTAAGTTCTTTTAGATCTAAACGTTTTCTGTTTAGTATGATCGTTCCTTCACTGAAATATTGATCAATTTGATGTTCAGTTTTCAGATCCAGATAATTGTCTTTTTGAAGTTCCCTAGTAATTAGGTTTATCGCATACCTAAGGCCAAAAGTAGAAACACTGGATCTCTGAACCAATCCTCCTTCTGTACTTAAAATGGCCTCCATAGTACCATATCCCAAACTGATCATGAAAAAGTTTTTCGGAGCATCATTGTACAGTTGCCTTACAGCCATACTACATCCTACTACCTCTGGAATAACAGCTACTCTATCTACCTCTACAGCCATTTTTTTCTTACCGCCTCCACCAAAGGTCTGGGTATCATACTCTATAATATGCTCATTTTCTAATAATCTGTAGGCATTCTCCTTAAACACCTGAAAGGTAGAAAAAGGAAATCCTGTTGTAACAGTAATCGGGCTACCCAATTTTTGAGAAGCTAATAATAAGCCCGCTTTTAAAAAAATTCTATAGTCATTTTCTTCAGGAGAACTGTTGATATTTCTATGAGGAGATGTACCTTCGGATAAAGCCAAATCCCCAACTAAATATCCTATGTTGTCGTGATATATCTTAAGCCCTGAAACTAAATCTCTTGCTACATTCCTAAGTTCGAGATTACTACTTTCCAATACACTTGGGTACTTTATTACTTCTATCATGGAAATTATTTTTATCCTTTTTTAAAACGGTTATCCTTATTTTTTTTATTAAAACAATCTCAAAAATCAACTTATTACTGAACGTCCTTTCAATTATATATTGTATAACTTTTTATACGCTATCAGATGTCAGGGCTTAAACACTTAATCTTGTGTTTAAAGACAAATTAAAGGAACCTTAGCGAAATAACAAGCTTGTTCCTTAAGTTTATGTTCATTTTTTTGTAAAAGGTTAAAAATAAAAGATTTTATTACAAAGTTTCATTTTTTCAACTTGCTAAAAGCGGAAATTCACGTTTCCAATTTGATTTTTATTAGTTTTGTCATAGAACCAAATCATAAATACTATGAGACGGATACCCATAATCGCCTTCTTCCTCATCCAATTTTGCTCCTATTCACCCCTACTAGCACAAGAGTTTTCCATCGGCCCAAAGATCGGGATTTCTCAAGGAAACATCACAGTAAACGGCACCTCTTTTAGTAGTGGTAATGAAAAAATGGGATATCACGCCGGCCTTTTCGCAAGACTTGGAGGCAATCATATTTTCATCCAACCGGAAATACTTTATACCAATTCAGGAGGAGAATTTATCAGAACGCAGGGAAACCACACAGTAAGTTATACTGCCAAATTTGATAAAGTCGATGTGCCAATAATGGCGGGATTTAAAATTGCAGAGTTCTTTAGATTACAGGCTGGACCTACAATAGCTTTTATCTTAGACAGCGACTTGTCATCAAATGCTTCCCTACCTGTAAAGCCAGACTACAACAAAGCGACAATAGCCTATCAGGCTGGAATAGGTTTGGACATTGCCAATTTTATCTTGGATTTGAAATACGAAGGGCCTTTGGGCAAAATTGCCAAATCCTATGTGCGCCTACCAACAGATCAGAGACAAAATCAAATAATCCTCTCTCTTGGCATCCGACTTTTTTGAATAGTTAAGCATTATTTCACGCTATCTAAACTATCCAGGTATTTGCGTGATTTCTCTGGAGAATTTTTAAACTCACTGGGAGTTAAACCTGTGGTTTTCTTAAACTGTGTAGAAAAATATTGCACACTCCCATAACCGAGTTTCCAAGCGATCTGACTTATATTGTATTCTTCAACACTTAACCATTCCTTAGCTTTTTCAATTTTTAATTCAATAAAATATTGTGCAATTGTCTTTCCCTGAGAATGGCTAAACAATTGACTAAGGCGACTGTAGTCCATCCCAACTTTTTCAACTAACAAATTTGAAATGGGGGAATTAAGGTGAGAAGGATCTTTATCCAAAAGCTCAATCAATATCCTTTTTACGGATTCAATCCATACCTCTTCCCTGCTTTTCGCTATAGAAAAACCAAGGTTCCGCAATTGTTCTTCAAATTGCTGGAGTTGTAAGGGCTGAAGTTCTTGTTTAAAAAATACTGTCCCAAGTTCTACCTGTTCATATGGAACATCCATATCCTTTAAAACCCTCTCCACTGCCATTACGCATCGAGGACAAACCATATTTGTAATAGAAATTATTGGCATCTGTATACAACAATGGTTTTAATAAATAAATTTCATCTACTTCATCGTTTCGGACTTTTCCATTAGCCTAGATTTTAACAAGTTCTATTCAATGTCAGGACATTTAAAAAAGGGGAGGGATAGAAGTAAAATAACCATAATGCGTTGAAATCACTTCCCCAACAAGAAATTAGGCTGGATTATTTCGAATCTTTGCACGGACCCTGGGTTAAACTCCAAATAGGCAATAGACCTTCTATTGCCTGATTACCCCACTTCCTGAGTAAAGCTAGGACAGGTTATAACTAACCCAATTGCATAATCCGGGTTAAATCAAAAAATAAAAAAACTTAAACAAAAAAATAAAAGGGACTGATAATCAGCCCCTTCTAGTAGTTAGTGGTAAGTGTTGTTTTTTATTAATTAACGAAGATAAATTTACCTTCACCATTTGCTTCTACAATTTTCACATCTATGCTCTTCATTGATTCAAGATTTTTGAATTTGAATTTTTTCCCAAAAGTCAAACCAGTAATGGCTTCTTCATGAATCAAGTTTCCATTGTCATAGATTTCTAGCGTTTTATCTACTCCATTTAGGTTGCTCATTGAAAGTGCCAAAGTCTTGTCATCTACAGCAATCATTCTAGCGAAAAAAGTTTTCTCAACTTTATGAGAATCAAGAACAATATCAAAATCAGACAGCTTTCCGTCTTTACCATTGAAGACTTCTAATTGATAGCTTCCAATATCCAATTTGTTCAAGTTGTAATTTTTGTAAAACACCTTTTCAGCGTCAATTACATCTCTAAAAATAATTCTATTCGTTTTGTCTTTGATAGCAACAGTCACCTTACCCTCAGGTATTTCTAAGTATTTCAATTGAAACTTGTTATCACCTACTTTTTCCAGGGTGACGATTGGATTCTCAACAGGTGCAGTGGCAAAAACTGTTGTTGTTAATGTAAAAGCGAGAATTGTTGCAATAATTAATCTCATGATCGTAAATTTTTAAAGGTATGTTAACTTTAAAAACCTCTGCCAGGAACTTCCTGACATTTCTTTATTGAGGCTAATTACTTTGGGCAGGTAATTGAGCTAGAATTAGCAATCGCTGTTCTTTGATATATTTCCACTTTCCTTCAATCTGTCTGTTGATACTGCATCAACCCTAGGCTGGCAGTATTCGCTTTTAGCTTGTTTATAAACTGATTGTTCGGAAATTTCAATACTTCGCAGAACCCTTTTGGCTCCTTCTATTTTTATGACTTACGTAAGCATGACACAAATGTAATTGAGCAATACATGAATTACAAATAATTCAATAAAAATATATGATAATTATTTTTTACACAACAATTCGATTAATTATTATGTATTCCTAAATTAATATTTAGCTAACAAGCAATTCATCTTAAAGAAACATAGGTATAATTTCAACCTGGTTTTAACAAAAAATCAGAATTTAATTTTTTTTAGGTTATTTTTAACACCATAAAAAATCATTTTAACATTTTTTATAACTAAATAGACTAAAAAATAAACCTACCTAACCAATTTCAACCGATAAAAAACATTATACTCCCTTTCAAACAGTGGTTCCAGGTTATCATTGATAAAAATATCACCACTTTCTGTGGCAAAATCCAGTGCACCAGGAACAGGCAAGCCTTCCACCACGCCTATTTGTTTGCCATCCTCAATTACCAGGTAAAAGGTCTTCACAAAGGTCTTTTGGGCTTCTTGGAACTCTGGCAACTCTTCCACCCTTGAAGATTGGGCCTTTAAACGGAGCAAAATATCTTCGGGAATTCTAGTTTTGAACTCTACAAGCACCCTTTCTCCGACAAATTTAAGGTCTGTAAACCTAGGGTAAGAAGAAGTAAATTCAGCTTCTTTCGAAATTTCAGGGACAACATCAGGCCTAAATCTATGAGAAAGCGCCACCTCATAAAGTAATTTGGGCTCATCACTTGAGAAATCATAAATAAACAACTGGTTTCCCACCTTAGGGAGTAAGGCCAATTGATGGTTGCTTCTATGGTACGCAAAGAGTGGCTCTGATTTCCCCACAAACTTTTTCTCCATCCTTGGTCCCCATGTTTTCGGATAAGCTTCAAATTGCTTCAGAACTTGATCTTTGGCCTTATAGGTAAATATTGTTTTGACGGAATCATAGTAAACAGATTGCGCTAACTCTCCTTTAGACAAAAAACCCGGATCAAATAGATTGTTTTCAATTCCGAGGAGCATCTCCTCATCCTCCTTTTTAAAACCTCTAAAAAAAGTTTGGTAAGAACTTATCGTCACACCAAAAAGACCTAAATTAATAGATTCCAACACTTTGGTTTTTTCCCCTTCGAAATCATAGATTTGGTACCTGTACAAAATATCTTTAGCCACCCATTTGTCTTCTCCCAAAAAGTTATAACCAAAAGCACCATTTACGCCTATCCCATTAGGCCCTTCATTCAACACTTCATAAACTTTAATTACTTTTCCATTATTACTGATCAGATAAGGCTTTCTACTTTTTCTCCCTCTCATTAAAAAAGATTCTCCGGACAATTGCTGATCATCAATTACAAGTGGTTCAAGTATATCAACCATGACACTGTCGACTAATACAAATTCCATTTTATGCGTTGGCCCTTGCTCTTCTTCTATATTTTTTGAGGAACAGCCAAATAGGATTAAAACAGAAACTAAACAATTACGGAAATTGACCATTTGTGATTTCATGAATTTTAGTTTTTACCAAAACATTGAATAAAGGTATTCTTAATGTTTTTTCTCTAATCTGGTTTAAATTAGAGAAAATAGACAGGTTATTAATTTATTCTCACCGGGTTCACAACTTATTCATTATTCCCAGGCAGATCTCAACAGCTGGCTTAATACCAACCAACTTATGGAACAATAAGGAACAAAAGTACATGAAAGGAAATCACCATTTCTATAATTCAGGTAATAATCGGCCGGTAATTACAAAACGACAAATTAGCTATGTCATAACAGTAAAAAGTAAATCATTTTAATTCTAGTGGAATACTTACAATTAAGAAAAACTAAATCAATCTCAAGGATCTACCCATTTTTCTTCCACAGGAATACTGGGAGGGCCAAAAATACACCCACCATACTAAACACCAAACCACCAATAGTACCTATAGCCAATGAAAACCAAAAAATCTCACCCTGTCCCTCCATGACAAATGGTATCAATCCAAAGCAAGTAGAAAGGACTGTCAATAAAATAGGGGTGGCCTTGCCTCCTACCGCCTTTAATACGTTTCGATTGTAATTGCCTTTGGTTCGGTTATTAAGATCATTGACAATAAATATAGCGGCATTCACTGCTAACCCACCAAGCATCACAAAAGCAGCATAACCTCCTTGGTCAAAATAGAAGTCGAACAATGAAAATATCAGAAACAAGCCAATAAAAGAAATGGGGATAATGAAGATTATATACAAGGGCTGCTTGAAATTTTCAAATAGAATGGAACAAATGAAGAATATCCCCACGATTAACACCAACAACAGGCTATATTGTCTTTTGGCCTTGTCATAATTCCAGCTATAGGATTGTTTACTTATAGAGTAACCTATTGGCATACTAACTTTCATTTCTTCAATGACTTCGTCCAGGTATTCCCCTCCAAATTTTGCAGAACCCATATAATCAAAGGATACCAGTCGGATGTATTGCCGGTCCTCCTTATGAAGCGCATTGGTCGTACTTTCTTTTTTCAGAGAACCAAAACCCGAGACTTTAAAAATCCTATCTTCACTCGATATCAAACTGGTGTTTTCCAGGTCAAACTTTGAAAACCGGTCTGATTTTTTCTCTTTTACCACAACCCCATACTTATCATTGTCCACCTCCAAATACATGGAAGGCTGAGCATGTTGGGACAAATCATTAAGGGCATTCACCACCTCGAATTGATTGGCTCCAGCCATTGCCAACCTACGTTGGTCAAAACGCAAAACATATTCCTCTGTTTTTTTCTCTGACCAGCCACGACGTTCATTGGTATTTACTTCCTGAATTCTTCTATGAGCCAATAACTTTTCCGCCAAAACCTCAGACTGCCTTTCAAGTTCCGAATAATTATACCCTCTCAGTTCAGCTCTGAAGCTGGGAATCCCTTCACCACCTGGCCCTACCGAAAAGCCCTGTCCAACACCATAAATACTCCATCGAACACCACTCCAATCGGTTGACTTCATTGCCAACTTTCCCTTAAGCCTATAAGGCAAAGCTGAGGTTTCATGCTCTTCAGTAAAGGTGATTTCTATACGTGCGCTCTGTCCGGAACGAACAGTGGTCACAAATTTATCCACACCTTCCACACCTTTGAGGAAAGTTTCAAACTCTCCCATTATAAAGTTCATTTGCTCTAAAGTATTCCCAAATGGCAATGTCGCATTGACATAAAGTCTGGTTCTCTCCGCCTCTCGGTAAGAAGACTTTTCAAACACACCACGAACAAACATCCTGAAAGAACCTCCAAAAGTTTTGTCTACATAGGGTCTGATTTCTTCTTGATAGTAACTATTTCCCACTGTTTTATTGTACCACTCCTGTCCTTCCCAATTAGCTGGTAGATAAAATATAGGAAGCCCAAACAATAAGATCAGTATAATTACAAATGATTTCCTAAATCTCGCGACAAAGCCTATAAACTGATGGAATTTAGTAAAGGCTACCACTCGCTTTCTAAGCTGAGTTAGTGTTAGTCTTTTGATGGATTTTTGCTTCTCTCCGAAGAGCAAATCATACATGGCAGGCGTAAATAACAATGCCACCAACAAGGAAACGGCTAGCATTACAGCTACTACCACAGAGAATTCCCCAAGGTTTCGCCTGTCATCTTCAGGCAGTAAAAAAACCATAAGCAATGCCACTATGGTGGTAAGTGAGGCTGCAAGAAGGGCTAAAAACACTTTTCTGTTTTTATGCTTGTGCAAATGATCAATCATAATGATGGCATTGTCGACAATCAGCCCAAAAGAAATGGTCAAACCCGCCAAGGAATACATGTGAATGTTCACTTTTAACAAGTAAAGAATAATTACTGTTAAACTAACATTGACTATAATGCCTAAAAATAAGGTCAGTAAATATTTGAAGTTACGATTGATTAAAAATATAAACACCACCAAAATCAATATGGACAAACCGGATCGTTTGTATATTTTCTTTAGCTCCTTATCCAGGAAAGAAGTGTCGTCAAATTCCAACCTTACATCAAAGCCCTCCGGAAGGTTCACTTTTGATGCATTAATTATCTCTTTAATCTTCTGCGCCAGCAAAACCTTATTTACCCCATCCCTATTGGTGATGGTAAGGTTCACTGAATTGTTGCCATTGATCCTATAATATTGCTGAGGCGTTGATTCCTCAAGGGTAAGGGTCGCAACATCTTTGAGGTAAATCGCTTTGCCATCCACACTGCCTAACAATAGGTTCTCCAAAGCACTTTTATCCACTATGGAGCGATCAATTTCCAAAAACATGGATTCCCCAGACACATTTTTCACTAAGCCAGGGAAATTTCTACCAAAAGAATTCCTTATTTTATTCTCCAAGGTAGACCTGGAAAATTTTAATGATTGTAGTTTTTGGATGTCATAAATAACATAAAGGTAGAGCGCATTTGCACCTCTAATCTCTATGGTTTCAATTTCTTCTACTCGATTTAATTCGCTTATCAGGACATCTTCGGCAATTTTCCTAATCTCAAAAGAGGCAAATGGGCCATTGATGCTGTAAGTTAGAATTGGTTTTTTTTCCTGAATGCTCTTCTGTGAGGATTGAGTCACATTCGGGTAACTGACCTTACTATCCATTGAGGGAAAAACCTGCCGGATCAATGCTGCGACTTCAAATTTTTTGTAGTCCATGTCCGTGCGTTTGTCAAAGCGCAATTGAATATTCCCAGAATTATAATTGGATTCTGAAGTGGTTTTCTTCAATTCTGATAGTTGGGTAAAGGCTCCTTCCAATGGTGAGGTCGCAAGTTTTTCCACCAATTCAGGCGAAGCACCACGAACACTATAACTAATATTTAATATTGGCTCCTTTTCTGGAGGATTGAGATCCACAGACAGCTTGGGAATCAAAGCAATCCCTATAATTGAGGCCACAAAAAAGAGGATAACTAATCGAAAAGGTGTCATTTAAATCCTTTATGTAAAGTACCTATTAAATAAATATGCGCCATTTGATCATGAATGCTATTACCCAATTTCATAGAAGTAATATACCACATGATCCTTTTCTTCTTCCACTTTAGGTTGGATAATATTTCTATCAGCAAAAAGATGACCTCCTTTAAATTTAAAGCGGGTGTCATTTTGCCCTTCCCATAGAATTTTACCCCCTTTTCTAATTTGATAATAAGGGATTTTGTATTCTTTAACCAATGCCATAAAATCCTCACCACCCAATAAATCTTGAGGCAATGCATCTACTTTGTCCTGAGGTGCCGCCCCCAGGTACCCCGTAAGCAAATAACCGTTGGATGATGAAAAGTGAAAATATTCAGATCCTGCCAACTTATTGAAAACACCATTTCCTAAAGCTTCCACCGGAAACGGCTTAACCTGAACGTATTTATCAGAGGGGTTTAATGCTACCTTGCCGAGCAATTTTAATTCGGGGAAAGAATATTTGTAAATTTCTGGAGAATTGGAAAACAACAAATACAACTCATCCTCCATCATAATGGAATGAGGTGCCGGCTCACTGTATTTGCCTGGATGTTGAATGATTTGTGATTCCTTAGGTAGGTATTGCTCTGCTATTACTTTTTTCTTGTCGAGATCATAGGTTGTAAGGAAAGGGTGACGAGCAAGGTAATCTTCATGTGCATAAAGATCTACAGAAGCTTTCTCCGGGTACTTATTAGCAAATAATTTATTATCAACAAGGAGGGTCGCTATCCCACTTCCTAAAGCATTGGTAAAAATGTTGAATGGAGTTTCTTTGCTTAACAGATTAAATTGGAAATCATAGGTGTAAATCCCACCTGAGTAAGGGAAAATCAAAAGCTTGTCATCAGCATAGTAATGGGCAGAATAAAAATAGACCCCGAAGCTATCTTTTCCGTCTGCTGATAGATTTTTGCTTAGCATGATATCACCATGTTCATTAACACGTAAAAATTCTTTTCTTTGGGGATCATACATCAAGTATTCTGATCTATCTGCTTTGATATCTAGAATGGTCAAGACACCCAAATAATCTACAACCAAGCTGTCTGTTACTATAAATTGCGGCACTTCTTCAATAGACTCAACCCTATCAGTGCCAGAAGAGCAAGAGAATTGGGTATAAATCAGTAGAAGAAGGGACAAACGATACAGTGTAAGATGTCTCATGGTACTTGATTGCATAGGTATAAATTGCCTAAAACAATAAAATCAAATCATTAAGCTTGATCAAATTTAAGGTGACGCACAAAAGCGACTTTAATCCAAACCTTATAGTGTCGAACCGACAAGAATTTGGTCCAACATAGCTCCCAAACCAAAAACTGGTTAAAGCAATTCTACTAAAACTAAAAAAATAATTTCAAAATAAAAAACAATACTTCTCGAAATTTCGAGCAAAAAAATAAAGGCAATTATTCGAATTGAACAATTGCCTTTACAACAATCAGGAAAAGATTTACTTTTAGCCTTTATTTGGCATAATTCACTGACCTCATTTCCCTTATTACAGTAATCTTTATCTGACCTGGGTACTGCATTTCTTTTTCGATTTTTTGAGAGATCTCAAAAGACAGATTTCCGGCAGTAGTATCACTCACATTGTCAGCATCTACAAGTACGCGTAGCTCCCGACCTGCCTGCATGGCGAAACATTTGTTTACTCCCTCAAAGCTTAAAGCCAATTCTTCCAAATCCTTTAGTCTTTTGATATAGCTGTCCATAATCTCCCTACGTGCACCAGGACGTGACCCAGAGATGGCATCACAGGCCTGAACAATTGGGGACAACATGGATGTCATTTCTATCTCATCGTGGTGAGCTCCTATAGCGTTAATGACTTCAGGGTGCTCTTTGTGCTTTTTAGCCAACTCCATACCTAAAATAGCATGAGGTAATTCGGCCTCTTCAGGATACACCTTACCAATATCATGAAGTAATCCTGCTCTCTTGGCCAACTTGGCATTAAAGCCCATTTCAGCAGCCATGGTAGCACATAACTTAGCCACTTCCCTAGAGTGTTGAAGAAGGTTTTGACCATAGGAAGATCGGAAACGCATCCTTCCTACCATCTTGATTAATTCAGGATGTAATCCATGAATACCAAGATCTATACAAGTTCTTTCACCAATTTCGATGATTTCTTCATCAATATTTTTTTCCGTTTTAGCAACCACTTCCTCTATTCGTGCAGGGTGTATCCTTCCATCCTGAACAAGACGGTGCAGTGATAATCTGGCAATTTCTCTTCTAACAGGATCGAATCCTGATATAATAATGGCTTCAGGGGTATCGTCAACTACAATTTCCACTCCTGTGGCAGCTTCTAGCGCTCTGATATTTCTACCTTCTCTACCGATGATTTTACCTTTAACATCATCACTCTCAATATTAAACACGGACACACAGTTTTCAATTGCATGCTCTGTAGCTGTTCGCTGAATGGTATCCAAAACAATCTTTTTGGCTTGTTTGGTAGCACTTAATTTGGCTTGATCCAGGATGTCTTTGATATGTGATGAGGCTTTAGTAGCTGCTTCATCTTTAAGCATTTCTATCAATTGTTCCCTTGCTTCTTCCCTAGTAAGTAAGGCTACTTTTTCAAGATCGGTAATGCGTTGATGAGTTACTTTATCCAGTTCATCTTTTCGTACCTGAACGGCATGCAACTGGGCATTGAGGTTTTCTTTTTTACTATCGAGCTCAGCTTCCTTCCTTTTGATTTGCTCCATCTCCTTAGATAGGATCTGCTCACGTTGTTTAAGTTTATTCTCATTGGTGATAAGAATATTCTTCTTTTTACCTACTTCCTCTTCAAAATCTGATTTTAGCTTAAGGTATTTTTCCTTGGCTTCCAGAATCTTGTCTTTTCTTATACCCTCTGCAGTTATTTCTGCCTCACGAACAAGGCTGCGCGCTTTTTCGCGAGCCTCGTCTTCTATTTTCTTACTGTTATTTTTAATAATTAATCCTGCCAGGAAAGCCCCGATCAAAACGCCAATTGCGCCGGATAGTATTATGTATATTGAAATTCCCATAGATATATTTGAGTTTATCTACCGGACAGAATGGGTAACTTCGTTGTTAGGCCGAATGCGACTATAATAGATCAGAGCAATGATTCAAGATTTTGGTTCACCTGTTGAAGTACATGCTTGACTTGCTCAGTACCTTCCGTTTGGTCATCCTTAATTTCAAGGAATTCAACCATGCAATCGAAAGCCACCATTGCCAACAAGTCCTGACGATCCTCCAGTCCAAATTCCTCTCTGTACTTTTTTATTTTATCGTTAATTAATTTACCTACCCTTCTGATTCTGGCTTCCTCATCGGTCTTCACTTTCATTGGATATTCTCTATCCCCAATTTTAATTCTTATCGAAAGTGTATCCATATTATTCAGACAGGTAAGTAATAATTTTATCGATTTCTTTTATATAGTCATCAATTCTCCCCTTCAATTCAGCAGACGCTTTATTTTCTACCGGTATGTTTCTTACAATTTTACTAATTTTAATTTGATTTTTAAAATCTTCGAGTGCTTCTTCCTGCTCTAACAGTTTCTTTTGGTAGGCCAAAAGTTGATTTTTGAGGGCAGTATTTTCCTGTTCAAGGAACTTTACCTTTTTTTCAACCTGTTCAGACAGGCTCTCTAATCTTTGAAGCTCCTCATATACCTTCATATTATTTTCTAATCAAAGCACCAGCATTTTTTTCGAAGGTTTGCATTAATTTCCCCATGGTTTTGTCAATAACCTTATCTGTAAGGGTTTGCTGATTGTCCTGAAGGTAGAAACTTAAGGCATACGCCTTCTTTCCTTCCTCCAATTTATCCCCTTTATACATGTCAAAGACATTAATTCTTTTCAACAATTTGCCTCCAGCCGTGGTAGCCAATTGTTTAATTTGATCAAAGGTGATCTCTTGATCGATTACTAGGGACAAATCCCTTCTAACTTCAGGGAACTTTGATATTTCCTGAAATTTCCCCTGAGATTTAGCCAATTTGGTAAGCCTAGTCCAGTCAAGCTCTGCAAAATAAACTTCCTGCTTGACATCCGCCAACTTACCAATCTCTGGAGATAAAAGACCTATATGCCCTACAGGCTTTTTATTCACTACTAATTCCAAGCCAAATAAATAGGGGCTGGTTTCAATAACATTCACCTCTTGATTGGAGATATTTAGCTTTGTTAACAAAGCTTCCACTACAGCATACAAATCTGTAAAAGTGACAGCTTTCACTGCCTGCATCCAATTTTCACGCGTAGCATTTCCGGTTAGAAAAAGAGAAAGCCTTTGCCCTTCGTCATAACCCTCAGAGCCTTTTGCGTAAACAGTTCCAAACTCAAACAATTTCAGGTCCTTCTGCCTTCTGTTAATATTGTGAGCCAACACTTCCAAGCCAGTAAACAATAAGCTTTGGCGAAGCACTCCCAAATCCTCACTTAGTTTATTTAAAATAACTACGTCCTTTTCCTGATCAAGGAAGGATGCTTGGGTGGCATAACTTGATTTGGTAAGGGAATTGGTCAGTATTTCACTATAACCTATACCTGCCAACATTTCAGTAACCCTGTATTGTAATTTGTTTGTGTCCTTTTCTGGGTGCTCAGCAAGGAAATCAGCTTGATAATCCTCTTTTAAAGGTATGGATTCGAACCCATATATTCTTAGCACTTCCTCAATGATGTCGGCCTCTCTGGTCACATCCACTCTATACGGTTTTACCACCGCAACAAAACCAGACTCGGTTTCATTACTTACCTTAATCTCCAGAGATTCAAGAATTTCTTTAATCCTTTCTTTACCTATTTCTTGTCCTATCAATCTATCGACATGTCGGTAACTGACTGGAATTTCGAAATCTGCAACTGGATCTGGGTAGATATCAGTGATTGGAGAACTTACAACGGCGCCGGTTAGCTCCTTGATAAGCAAAGCTGCCATTTTCAAGGCAAATACAGGCATATTGGGATCAGTACCTCTTTCAAAACGGAATGAAGCATCTGTTTTGATACCATGGAACTGAGCTCCTTTTCTAACTACATCCGTTCCGAAGCATGCACTTTCAAGAAAAATTGTAGAAGTTTGCTCACTTACTCCAGAATCAAGTCCGCCTAGTGTTCCTGCAATACAAAGTCCTTCTGATTCATCACAAATCATCAATTCTTCTCCAGACAACTCTCTTTCTTTCCCATCCAAAGTGACGAATTTCGTTCCTGAAGGCATTCTTTTCACCTCTATCTTGTTTCCCTGTATTTTATCCGCATCAAATGCATGCAAGGGCTGACCCAAGTCATGAAGGATGAAATTGGTAATATCTACAACATTGTTGATAGGTTCAAGACCAATCGCTTTAAGGTAATCTTGAAGCCATTTTGGAGAGGGCGCAACCTTAACATTACTAAGCGTCAGGCCTGAATACCGTGGACAATCCTCGTTATCAGCTACACTAACTTCTATGATTCGGTCTGAATTGTCAATGGTAAATGCATCAACATCTGTCAGTACCAAGTCCTTTTTTAAAAGTGCTTTCAAATCTCGGGCTACCCCCAAATGGGAAGCGGCATCTGCACGATTTGGTGTTAAACCAATCTCTAGCACTTCTGTTTGTTTTATATCAAACAGTGGTCCTACAGGACTGCCATTTGGAAGATCAGTATCTAACACCAAAATTCCGTCATGCCCTGCACCAAGACCTAGTTCATCCTCTGCACAGATCATACCCAAAGAAACTTCTCCGCGAATTTTAGCTTTTTTAATTTCAAATGATTCTCCGGACAAAGGATACAATATGGCACCAACGGTGGCCACGGGTACTTTCTGGCCTTTGGCCACATTCGGCGCACCACAAACTATAGGTACAATTTCATTGCCTAAATCTACTTTTGTTAGGCTAAGTTTATCTGCATTAGGGTGAGGCTCACAGCTTAGCACTTCCCCCACTACTACGCCATTAAGGCTTCCTTTAACTGATTCATAGGTCGTTACCCCTTCTACTTCCAAGCCACCTGCAGTAAGCAGATCAGCAATTTCTTTGGTAGACAGATCGAACGGTATATAATCTTTGAGTCGATTGATCGAAATTTTCATTATTACGGTTTTGACTAAGATACAAATTTACAATAAATGACCTCTCCTAAAAGGTTATTTATCGTAATTTTTCTCCCCTGCCCTAATGGGGATTTCTAAAATATTCTCACGGGGTGGAATTGGGCACGCAAAATCAGGATTATAAGCGCAATACGGGTTATAGGCAAGGTTAAAATCAATGGTAATAGAGGAAGATCCATCTTGTCGTAGGTTGATATAACGTCCTCCTCCGTAAGTTTCATCGGCACTTGTTCCGTCGGCAAAAGCCAGGAAGAAGTTTCTCAAATCATTTTCATCCTCTGCCTGTAGCAAAAGAAGTCTGATTGTTTCGCCTTTTAATTCAAATTCTACAAAAGAATGCCTGATATACCTTTCTAAGGTCCCATCAGTCATAGGTATTTCCACAATTCTTTTGTTTTGAACAGGTACAAGCCTCCCTCTTACTTTATAAGCCGGGTCAATTGGAAAAAAATCCAATGAATCAAGTTCTTTTTTTTGTTCTTCCTCTAATGGCGAATCAATATTGAACTTCAGAAACTTAAATTGCCGCTCTCTTTCTGCCGCTATATTTTCTTTATAAAGCTCGGGATCCGTTGTACCTGTAAAGGTATAGATCAGTGAACCAAGGACTACCGTACCCACTAAAGCCAGTAATAAATAATTTTTATTCATAGTAATTTAGATCATGCTTTCATCTGCAAAGCTAAAATAGCCAACATCTGTGAAAATTACATGATCCAACACCGGAAGCTCTAAATTTTTACCCACCAAGCAGAGTCTTTTAGTGAGACTAATATCTGCTGAAGATGGTTTTAGGTTCCCTGAAGGATGGTTATGAACCAAAATAATGGCACTTGCTAAATTTTCCATGCCGTATTTAAAAATCAATTTAGGATCGGCGATAGTCGCAGAGGTCCCCCCTTGGCTGATCAATTGCTTTTTGATAACCACATTGCTACGATTTAAAAACAAAACATAAAAATACTCAATTGCCTCGTCTAACAACTCCGGACGCATTAGGGCATAAACATCTGCCGAGGAGGTTATTTTTACTTTCTTCTGAGGCTCTGAGCCCTTCCTTCTTCTTCCCAGCTCGAGCGCACTTACTATACTTATTGCTTTGGCCTCCCCTATGCCTTTGAATTTCTTCAAATCATTTACCGACAACCTCGCAAGTTGGGCCAAATCATTATTGACACTGTGTAATATGTACTTGGAAAGGTCCACGGCGCTAAGATTACGGGACCCCGACCCTATAAGAATGGCGATTAGTTCTGCATCCGTAAGCTGAGACTTACCTCTCAACAAAAGCTTCTCTCGAGGCCGATCCTCTTCAGCAAGGGCAGATATCCTGATTGACCTGTAATCCTCCATAGGCAAAAAACGAATAGATCCATTTAATGAAAAAGCCCTATTTAACCGGTTTTGTTGGCACACACAAAAATATAAATACCTGATTACTTAGGGTATATCCTCTAAAAATATAAAAAAATAGGCATAAAAAAAACCTTGCTAAAAAGCAAGGTTTAAATTTCTTGTAAAACGAACTCTTAAAGTGCGTTCACAAACCTAGTCAATTTTGACTTTTTGTTTGCAGCATTGTTTTTATGAAGAACGTTCTTCTTAGCCAGCCTGTCCAACATGGAAGTAACCTGGTTTAAAAGTGCCTGAGCTTCCGCCTTGTCTTCAGTATTTTTCAATCTTTTGATGAAAGTCCTGGTGGTTTTGGCCTGGTACCTGTTTCTTAACCTTTTGGCTTCATTTGCACGAATTCTCTTTAAAGCCGACTTGTGATTTGCCATATTATATATAATTAACTTTTCCTTTTTTGCTTAATATTGGATCGCAAATTTAGCTGTTTTATTTTTAATTGCAAAACAATTAAGTAAATATGCCTAAATAGAAGATTTCAAAATCTACAATTTTTTCACTATTTTGAATTTGTGATATTACATTCAAATTTAAAAAGAAGATGGATACTGTGTTTTTCCCTTTTAATGGCCTGTAGTTTTCAAGAGCTTTCGGCTTGGGGATTTTATGCACACCGGCTGATCAACAGACAGGCTGTATATTCACTACCGCCAGAACTAATGGTGTTTTTCAAGCCACACCTGACCTATATCACCGACAAGGCCGTCAACCCTGACAGGCGAAGGTATGCCGTTAAAGGTGAAGCTGAAAAACATTATATAGATCTCGATATATATGGAGACAGTGCTGTTTACAAGCTCCCAAGATTCTGGAAAGATGCCAAAGCAATGTATGGAGAAGACAGTTTAAGAAAATACGGAATCTCACCTTGGAGCACTTACGAAACATTTAAAAACCTAAGCTATGCCTTTGAACGAAAAGATGTACAAGCAATTCTTAGACTAGCAGCCGACTTAGGTCATTATTTGGGAGACATCAATGTCCCTCTACACAGTACACAAAACTACAATGGACAGAACACCGGACAATATGGTATTCATGGTTTCTGGGAAAGTAGGCTTCCGGAATTGTACGCTACAGAATATGATTTCTTTGTAGGCAAGGCCAGTTACGTCCCTTCCCCTCAACTAGAAATCTGGAAAGCGATAGAAATTGCCCACCATGCTTTAGATTCTGTTTTTGGGTTTGAAAAAGTATTGACTCAGGAATTTCCTGATGACAAAAAGTACAGTTATGAGGACAGGGGCAATATTACTACCAGGGTTTACTCAAGAGAGTTTAGCAATGCCTATCATCAAATGCTAGGCGGTCAGGTAGAACGACAAATGAGACGCACCATAAAATTAATTGCTGACTTCTGGTACAGCGCATGGATACTGGCCGGGCAACCGAATCTTGGGGACCTGAATCCTGATAAGATGCAGGTCCCGTATGAAAATGACAATAGCTATACTCCTCGAGATTCATTAAAGCACATCAGAGAGCATCGAGCTTATATTATTGATCCAGAAGTACTTTTTTGGAAGAATTCAGATAAGTATTTATACTTTTGGCAAGCCTTTCAAAAGTATTGCGAAAGACGTCCTCGTTTTCTTCCAGTAGGGTAACTCTAAAACCTCTTAAATCAGAACAAAAGGAACTTACTGGAACCACACAGATTTTTTCGGAAGCAAGCAAGTTATAAACAAACCTTTTATCGTTTGGCATGTCCTTTTCTTGTAACCATTTTTCTAGGTGTACTTTAATAGCATCGTCCTCTACAGGGAGAAATTGATCTTCCTCCAATACTCCTTCGTCAAAAATAACTGTATTGTAGAATGCTCCTTTAGTTTTATTAAACTTAATCCCTTTCACATTTCCCAGCACCTCTTCCATTATCCTACTCCTTGTCCCTATAGCTGCATTTGCAGTAACTCGGTATTCTTTATAAGCAGGGTGGCTCATGATCTTTGGTATGGCCAACTGAGGCAAAGTGGTAGAGCACACTTCTATCATTTTGGCATTTTCCAGCGTTATACAGAGTTTGGTAAACTCTTCGGAAGTATGCTTGTTGTAAAACTCCATCCAACCGCATCTGGATCCAGGCCAAGGAAACTCTTTTGAAATGCCTTTTAAAGATATTCCAGGCAAGTCATCTCCTAAAATCTCAGCTAGACCAATGGCCTTATAGCCATTATAGGTTATATTCTGATATATTTCATCTGCAATCAAAAGCAAGTTGAATTCTCTGGCAATCTCCACGAACCGATCCAGTACTTCTCTTGGATAAACCATTCCAGTAGGATTGTCCGGATTGATGATAAGTATACCTACAACAGATGTATTGTACTTGACTTTATTGTACAAATCTTCCATATCAGGATACCAATTATTGTCAGGATCCAATTTATAAGTCAATGGTGCCGAATTGGCATGCGCAGCCTCGGCAGAACTGTGCGTTGAATAAGCAGGAGATGGGCCGATTATCCTGGCTGTAGGAGTAAGAAACTGGTACAACTTGGCAATTCCATCTCCTAACCCATTAAAAAAGAGGATATCTTCAGAACCAATTTTAACGCCCCCTTTTTCGTTGTTCAAATCAGCAAGAAACTTCCTTGTCTCGAGCATGCCTTTACTATCCGCATAGCCATAGCTATGGTCATCCTGAACGAGTTCAGAAACAATGGCCTTCATCCAGTCCGGTATGGTATTGTTCTTCTGTATAGGGTCCCCTATATTCTCCCAAGTAATACTATACCCGAGGTCTTCGATCAGACGTGCCTTTTTGACAATCCCCCTAATCTCATAATTCAATTCTTCAGCGCCTGGACGCAATAGCAATTGTCTCATCATAATCAAACGTGCTCCTAGCTTTAAAACACAAATAAACAAAAAACGAAAATAAACTGTGCGAAAATTATAAAAAAGGAAGGGCTAAAGCTCAAAACTTTTATTTATCTCTGTTCATTTACGCTCTGTTTTGTAATAGCTAGCAAGCCCTATAATAAAAAAGTGCTAAAAAAAAATCCCCTTTGCTACGGCAAAGCGCAACAAAAGGGACCTATCAAGTAATGGGTACTTATTTAAGTTTTTTGTATTTAATCCTTTTAGGCATCAAATCACCCAAACGTTTTTTCTTATTTTCTTCGTAATCTGAGAAATTCCCTTCAAACCAATAAACACTACTGTCACCTTCGAAGGCCAGAATATGTGTACAGATCCTATCCAAAAACCACCTATCGTGGGAAATAACCACGGCACAACCAGCAAAATTCTCAAGTGCTTCTTCCAAAGCCCTAAGTGTATTTACATCCAGATCATTGGTAGGTTCATCAAGCAATAACAGGTTACCGCCTTTTTTTAAAGTCATCGCAAGGTGAACACGGTTTCTTTCACCACCCGAAAGAACTCCAACTTTTTTCCCCTGATCAGATCCTCCAAAATTAAATCTGCTCACATAAGCTCTGGAATTCACTTCCTTATTTCCCAACTGCACAAATTCATTGCCTTCGGAAATGGTTTCATAAACCGTTTTATCAGGATCCAGAGTGTCATGCTCTTGATCGACATAGGCGATTTCTACTGTTTCTCCAATTTCAAAATGTCCGGCATCAGGTTTTTCATCACCAGTAATAAGATTGAAGAGGGTAGATTTACCAGCACCATTTGGACCAATCACACCTACAATTCCACCTTGAGGCAAAGAAAAGGTTAGGTCATCAAATAGCAACTTGTCTCCAAAAGCTTTAGAAACCCCTTTTACTTCAATAACCTTACTACCTAATCTAGGACCTGGAGGGATATACAATTCAAGCTTGGATTCCTTTTCTTTGGCATCTTCTCCGACCAATTTATCGTAGGCATTAAGCCTTGCCTTGCCTTTAGATTGCTTGGCTTTAGGCGACATTCGAATCCACTCTAATTCTCTTTCGAGCGTCTTCTGTCGCTTTGATTCTGTCTTCTCTTCCTTTTTTAACCTTTCTTGCTTTTGTTCCAACCAGCTAGAATAATTCCCTTTCCAAGGAATTCCTTCACCCCTATCCAGTTCAAGTATCCAGCCGGCAACATTATCAAGAAAATACCTATCGTGGGTAACCGCTATAACAGTTCCCTTATAATTTTTCAAATGTTGCTCCAACCAAAGTACTGATTCTGCATCCAAGTGATTGGTAGGCTCATCAAGCAACAATACATCTGGTTCTTGGAGAAGTAAGCGGCAAAGAGCTACCCTTCTTTTCTCACCACCTGACAAATTTCCCACCATTGCTTCAGCCGGAGGAAGACGCAATGCATCCATGGCTTTTTCTAGCATTGTTTCCAATTCCCAAGCGTTGGCTGCATCAAGTTTTTCCTGAACATCTCCTTGCTGATCGATCAACTTCTCCATGGCATCCGGATCTTCCATAATCGCAGGATCCATGAACTTTTCGTTGATCGCTTCAAATTCTTTTAGCAAATTAACAGTCTCACTAACAGCCTCTTCAACCACCTCTTTTACCGTTTTGGTAGGATCCAATACTGGTTCTTGCTCCAACATGCCCACCGAATAGCCTGGGGAAAATACTACCTCACCTTGAAATTCAGTTTCTACTCCAGCAATAATTCTAAGCAAGGAACTTTTTCCTGAACCATTGAGTCCAAGCACACCGATTTTAGCACCATAAAAAAACGAAAGATAGATATCTTTAAGTACTTTTTTCTGCGGAGGGTATACTTTTGAAACACCCGCCATAGAAAAAATTATTTTTTCATTACTCATGGTTAATTTCCGTTTTAATTAAATAGCAAAGATGGTAAAAAATCGGCTTTCTTAGGATAAATGGAGCATATTTAATTAATTTGCAGAAATCCGTACCACCACTAAATATTTACAACCAATCTTTAAATCATGACTGAGCATCCATTTGGATATATTATAGGAGAAAAAATCTATCTGAAAGGCTTTTTAGGCCAGGAAGATCGTGTAATAGGAGAGGTTAAAGAAGACGAAGCCTCTACCTTCCGGTATTTCGAAGATAGATTTGAAGCTGTAAAACAAAAGGTAGAAAAACTAAAAAGTGATATTCAGGAGAATCAAAATAAAGGTTCTTTTCTGATGAAACTGATCCACCTTAAATCCTCCCTAATGACATTTGATGGATTGGGAGATTTCCCTGCCCTGATAAAAGAATTGGAAGAACAAGAGGCTTTTCTTGAAGAAATCATTCAATCCAACAGACAAAAAAACCTGGAGATAAAGAAAGAGCTTATCCAAGAGGCTGAAAAGTACAAGGAAAGCACTGACTGGAAAGAAACTTCAGAGGTCTTTAAGGAATTGAAGCTAAAATGGCTTAAAACCGGCCCTGTAGAGAAAGAATTCGAAGAAGAGATCAATGAACAGTTTCAGGACATTTTAGACGTTTTTTACGGCAACCGTAAAAACTTTTTTGACGGACTGGCATTACAAGCAGAACAAAACATCAAGGTTTACGAAAACCTGTTGGAACAAGCCAGAGAAGCGCATGACATGGCAGATGTAAAAACTGCCTTTGAGATCAGTAAGAAGATTCAAAAGGAATGGAAGACCTCAGGTCGTGTTCCTGCTTCAAAAAGACAGCCTATTTGGGATGAATTTTCCAAATTAAACAACCGCATATTCAGCAAGTTCAAACGAATGAGTCAGAATATGCCAAAACTCAGCCCCGGACTTATCATAAAAAAGATCGAAAGATGGTCTGAGGAAATGAGACTAATGTCTAAAGGACCTGTTGATGAGAGCAAAGTCAACCACGCAAAGAAGCTGCAGGCTGAGTGGAAAAAACTTCCTCCAAAAAAACCAAGGAATGCACAACAAAGTATTGGTACTTTCGTATTCTTTTCAGAAATCATTTTTGAAAAATCATTCCTTGAAAATCTTTGCCATTCCAAATATGAAGGATTTGCTGACATGACCGATGCTGAGCAAAACACCCTTAAAGTAAACTTACTGAAGGACCTAATTGCACGGGATGAGCGAGAACTAATTACAGTAAAAGAAAATGCGGAAAACTTCCGAAGCCAGGAAGGCGAATTTGACCAAATGATGCGGAAAAAAATCGCTGCCCACAAACGAAAGGTTGATGTCAAGAAAAGTATTTTAAAAGAACTTACAAACAATTAATGCGTAAATGTTTTAGTTTAAGAAAGTATTTCTATTTTTGCACCCCTTTAAGGGGATCTTTAAACTTGTGTAGATTATGTATTGGACTTTAGAACTTGCCTCCTATTTGGAAGACGCTCCGTGGCCAGCCACCAAGGATGAGTTAATTGATTTTGCTATTCGCTCTGGAGCACCTTTAGAGGTTGTCGAAAACCTCCAAGAGCTCGAAGACGATGGTGAACCTTATGAAAACATTGAGGAAATATGGCCTGACTATCCAACAAAAGACGATTTCTTCTTTAATGAAGACGAATATTAAGTACCAAGCCTTCTCTTTTTTTAAGTGAAGGCTTTTTTACTCATTATATCCGTAAAGCCTTTTTTAGTTTCACCATTCCTTTTTTACTAACAGGTAACTGCGTTCTATCTTTAAGAAAGATAAGGTAGTTTTCTTTTTGGTAGGGCTCAATTTTGCTTATTGCCGAGATATTCACCAGATGAGAACGGTGGATGCGGATGAAAGCATGTGGATCAAGCATTTTTTCGTAATAAGCCATCGTTCCTAATTTCAGGTAAACTTTCCCTTCCGAATTGATCCTTACGTAATCCCCATCAGAACTAAATGATACAATATTATTTGCGTTGATTACTTCTATC
Source organism: Cyclobacterium amurskyense (assembly GCF_001050135.1). Lineage (GTDB taxonomy): Bacteria > Bacteroidota > Bacteroidia > Cytophagales > Cyclobacteriaceae > Cyclobacterium > Cyclobacterium amurskyense. Next base: position 884,441 of record NZ_CP012040.1, read on the forward strand.
CTATTGCCTGTCTTTACAACAACCCTCTTTAAAAACCCATCTTCAGGCAAATCCTCCCTTACCTTACCCATTTTAGCCTGAGTAGAAAGCCCCGTCTCCTCAATGCTTCTTCCTATAGCTTGGGCCAACCTGTCTTTAGAGAATGGCTTTAAAAGGTAATCAATGGCTTGCAATTCAAAAGCCTTGATCGCATAGCTATCATAGGCAGTGGTAAAAATCACTTTGGGAGGATTCTCTAAAAGCTCCAATAGTTCAAAGCCGGTTATTTTAGGCATTTCTATATCCAAAAACAGCAAATCAGGTTTAAGTTCTCCTATCGCTTTGAAGGCCTCAAAGCCATCGTTACATTTTCCCAGTACTTCGATATCAGGAAAATCGGCCAAATAATCCTGAAGTAAATCCTGGGCCAAGGGCTCATCATCAACAATCAAACATCGTATCATCTTAATTGAGGTATTTTTAAGGTAGCGGTAAACTGACCGTCGACTTCCTGATATTCAAGCAAATCTTTACGGCCAAAAACAAGAAATAATCTTCTCTGTAGACTTTCCAACCCAAAACCAGTTCCAGAGGCCTGACCTAAATCACCATCACAGGGATTATGTACGGAAATCAGGAGATCATTGTCCTTCTGACTAACATCAATTTGGATTAAAACATCACCAGTAACACCATAAAGCCCATGCTTTACTGCATTTTCGACAAGCCCTTGCACCATTAGAGAAGGTAATTTTAAAGTGGATGGATTTTCAGGTAAATTTATTTCATACTTCAACCTATGGCCAAACCGAATTTTTTCCAATTTAAGGTATTGACCAATGATTTTCATTTCATTATCCACCTGCTCCCACTTTTTTGGATCCATCTTCAGATTTCCTCTATAAAAATCAGCGAGCCCCTGAACCATCTCTCTAGCCCTCTCTGGATCTCTTAGCAATAAGGCATTGATGGAATTTAAACTGTTAAAAAGGAAATGAGGCTGCATTTGCTGACGCAGGTAATGAAGTTCAGCATCAGTGGACAGTTTCTGCCGAATCTCCTCTTGTTGAAGCATATTTAAATCTTTGGTACTAGACTTGTCCGACAAGACAATTAACCCTATAAGATGCAGTAGTAAAGTAATAACTGTGCCCCTAAGAAAAATAGTAGTGTCAAACAGTGCAAGAGCATCGGTATAATCCAACCAACCGGACTCCCATAACAATCGATTCAAAAAGGTAAGTATACCCGCTATAGTGAGAGAAAATAAAATTGTCGGCCAACTTTTTATCTTTCCAACAGGATAATAATTCAACATTAACCTTATAAGAAAAACACCTATTCCAAGAGTGATGGTGCTAAGCAAGGCATCAACAGTACTCCACTCCAAGTTACCTTGCCAATAGTAGGTACTGCCAAAGACCCCAGCAAAAACCGTCAAAAGAAAAATCACATGGTCTCCATAATTATCATTGATCAAATAGGATTCATGTGACTTTTCCATAGCGGGTTATATTTTAGTAGGAAGTAATTTCTATCCCTCCAAAAAGGACTGTTCCTGTAAGGATTAATCTCTTTTCAGGGGATTGGGTATTTGCCTGCTGTCCATACCTTTTATCATCTATACCTGCTGCCAGGTTACTCACGCCCAACTGCACATCCCAGTGCGGAGGCACAATTAATTTTAATCCACCAAATGCGACCGAAACCTTCAATACCGCCTGGTCTTGAATATCAGCATGCATTAAGTCTATATTCGAACCACCAAAAACACTGGTTACTTCTCCCCCTTTAAAGTTCTTGGACATAACCTTTCGCTTTATCCCGGTAAGAAAGGCATCTACTTTTATGTAATTAGAACTGTCATGACCTAAGGTACCTAAATCCTCGGAAGTACTTTGGTCAAAGCCCTTTTCCCATCCAGCCATATTAAAGGGCTTGGATCTGTTTTTCTTAACAATAATGTATAACCCCAATACAATCAATCCTATAGGAAATAACAATGCACCTATGTGGTAGGGAAGAAAAAACGTGTTTCTCAATAGGAAAAAACCACCTATTAAAATCATGATTATAGAACCTGTATTCTGAAATCTACTTTTATAGCCTGTATAAATCCCAATTGCAATTAATATCATAGGCCAAGAAAAAATCCAATATGGGATAAAAAAGCCCAACTGCTTTAACAATAGTAATGACCCTATTACTAAAATCAATACCCCTAATACGAAATTTCCATTTCTTTTATCATTCATGGTTTTATTATTTATTTGATGATTGAAAGGTAGCTCAATCAAATCCCAATAAATAGACTGCTTCGCCTAACGAAAAAAAAATACCGATGAACGACCTGATTTAACTGTTAATTGGCTTTACCATTTAAGCCAATTAAATAATCAGCATAACTCAAATCTTCAGGTGTGGTTAATTTAATATTTTCTGGATTCCCTGCAATCAAATGTACTTCCCACCCCATGTTTTCATATACAGTAGCATCGTCAGTAAAATAGGATTTTTCTTCAGTGCTGAATGCTTTTTTTATTTTATTCAATTGGAATGTTTGTGGGGTCTGTACTAATCGGTAGTTGTCTCTATTTTTGAATTGAGAAGATCCATTTGAATCAATACTTCTTATGGAATCTTTTAAAGGCACCACAGCGATGGCACTTCCATATTTGGCTGCTGCTGTAAAGCTCTTGTGAATCACCTCCTTAGATACAAACGGGCGTACCCCATCATGAATAGCCACCAAGCCTTCCTTCTCCGCTATGCTATCCAATCCATTCTGAACAGATCTAAACCTACTAGCCCCTCCTTTTACTAGTTTATGTGGGACATTGAAACCAGATTTCACGCATAAACCCTTCCAATATTCAAATTGATTCTCAGGCAATACCAAAACTAGATGAAGTCCTTCATTATAAGCCTTGAATTTTTTCAAGGTGTGCATCAATACAGGTAAACCACCTATGGGCAAAAATTGCTTGGGTATATCTCCTCCCATCCTTACTCCTGCTCCTCCTGCAACTACAATGGCATATTTTTCTTGATCCTTTAGCATAGCCTCTATCAACTTACCAGAAGTTTAGAACATACCAATGCGGACAACACTTCTTCTTGACCACCATAAGCTACTTTCATGTTCTTGTCATAAGCCTCTACTTCCAGAATCTCTACCTCTACACCTAAAGCCAGACCTTTGCTATTGAGGTACTTTAAAAACTCATCAGAAGTTTTGCTTAAAGCCTTTAAAGTCACCAGTTCATTGGGTTGGCAATCTGAAAGCAACCTAAATTTTTGTGTGGCAATTTCTCCATTACTTGTAGGTATAGGCGAGCCGTGTGGATCGCGTTCAGGGTAGCCTAGAATTTCATCCATTCTGTCAAAGAAGGCATTGGACTGAATATGCTCTAGTTGTTCGGCTATCTCATGTACCTCTTCCCATCCAAAGCCCATTTTCTCAACCAAATACATTTCTGTTAGCCTGTGCTTCCTAATAATCATGGCAGCCATTTTTCTGCCTTTGGCTGTAATTTTAAGCGGCTTGTATTTTTCATACTCCAGCAAACCCATTCCGGCTAATTTTTTAACCATGCTGTTTACGGAAGGCAGACTGACTTCTAAAGCCTGGGCTATACTAGTAGTGTTAACGTCATCAGTCGCTATGGCTTGGTTAAAAATTACTTTAAGGTAATTCTCTATGGATTGGCTATTGGTCATTCTTTAATTATTTCAAAACAAAGATAAAAAAATATTGAAATATATTTGTTAGTCAAATCTAACTATTTAAATTTGTCTCGGCTAAATTAAAGATGAAGCTAACTAAACACAAGTTTTTATAAGTGATACCCATTCATTTAAGAATTGATGAAGGATTATTAATCACATGATTACTCAAAAAAAATAAATTTTAAAAGATAATATAAAATGTTTGACATTATTGTTGACTACCTAAGTAGTATTTCTCCGGCATACGCTGCTTTGATTGCAACCACATTTACTTGGTTTGTCACCGCCGTTGGGGCTGCTTTCGTGTTTTTCTTTAAGAAAATGAACAGGCCTTTCCTAGACACAATGATGGGATTTACCGGTGGAGTAATGATAGCTGCCAGCTTCTGGAGTCTTTTGGCACCAGCCATCAATATGAGTGAAGGAGAGAGCTTTGTTAAAGTTATGCCTGCAGCCATAGGTTTTTTAGGAGGCGCATTGTTTATTTTTGTTTTGGATAAAATCCTTCCACATGTCCATATCAATTTCAAGAAAACAGAAGGTATCAAAACCCCTTGGCAGAGGACAACCCTATTGGTTCTTGCCATTACAATGCACAATATTCCTGAAGGATTAGCGGTAGGTGTTTTGTTTGGAGGAGCAGCCTCTGGTGTTCCTGAAGCAAGCATTGCAGGAGCTGTTATTTTAGCAATAGGTATAGGCTTACAAAACCTCCCTGAAGGAATCGCTGTAGCTGTTCCACTGAGAAGAATGGGAATGAGCAGAAGAAAGAGCTTTCTGATGGGACAGGCCTCTGCCTTGGTAGAACCAGTTGCAGGTGTATTGGGCGCCGTAGCTGTTTCACTTTTCACTCCCATTCTGCCTTATGCTTTGGCATTTGCTGCAGGAGCCATGATATTTGTTGTGATAGAAGAAGTAGTACCTGAATCCCAGCAGGATGGCAATACCGACATGGCCACAATGGGCTTTATCGGTGGTTTTATCATCATGATGGTTTTAGATGTAGCCCTCGGTTAAGCCAGGCCTATTTCCCTTGGCACACTTCTGGGTTTACAGGATATGGCAAAGGATCTCCTTTCAGCCCCGCTATGACATTCTCTACAGCGCACCTGGACATTTCATCTCTGGTTTCTTTTGTAGCTGAACCTATATGTGGAAATACAACCGCATTCTCCATTTCCAATAGCGGATTGTCCTTTGACATGGGTTCAGGGTTGGTTACATCAAGGCCAGCTCCCCATATGATCCGCTGTCGCAAGGCTTCAGTAAGCTCATCTTCCTTATGTACGCCTCCACGTGCAGTATTGATAAATATTGCTGTAGGTTTCATTTTCTTGAACTGCTCCATCCCAAACATGCCTTTTGTTTCTGGGGTAAGTGCTGTATGTACGGAGACCACATCACTTTGAACCAAAAGCTCATCCATACTTACCTTCTTAGCTCCAAGTTCTTTCTCTGCTTCATCATTTGTGCTTCGGTTGTGATAGAGAATTTTCATTCCCCAGGATTGGGTAACAATTTTCGCAAGCTCTGTACCTATTCTCCCTAAACCAACAATCCCGAGGGTTTTCCCAGCTAAATCAAAGCCAAGGTCCTGGGTAGGCTGCGAGGCTCCCCATTCTCCCTTTTTTATTTTATTATGTAGGTAAAGCGCTTTACGAGCAACTGTCAACATCAGCAATAAGGCAGTTTCAGCAGTAGCTTTATTTAAAACATTGGGCGTATTTCCCACAGGTACACCATTTTCTGTAGCCGCTTTTATGTCCACTCCATCAAACCCTACTGAGTGAAGCGCAACAACTTTAAGGTGATTGCATTCTTTGAAAAAATCAGCATCCAGACCCGCTTGGCCAACGCTAATAAAAGCATCATGTCCTTTGCAAAACTGAATGGCTTGCCCCCTATCCAGTATTGGTTTTTCCTTCCACACGGTATAGGCAATACCTACCTCATCAAGCAATTTAAAACCTATTTCAGGGATAATTTTATTTATAAAAACTTTCATAAAATTTCATTTTTCCACCTAATGGTGTTAGTGTAAAAAAATAATGACGGGATTATTCCCGCCATTATTGGTCATTATTTAACGTACCTAAAATCAAATTTTTGATCAAAATTCTTTAAAAAGGCAAGCATTAAGCCAATCACATTTTCGATATCCTCCTTACTAGCCGTTTCTACAGTAGTATGCATGTATTTTAAAGGCAATGAGATCAAAGCCGCTGGTACACCTCCATTGGAGTAAGCAAATGCATCTGTATCAGTACCTGTACTTCTTGAAGAAGCTGATCTTTGAAAAGGGATATCCTCTTTCTTAGCGGTATCAATGATTAAATCCAATAATTTTTTATGTACTGCAGCACCACAGGTTAGCACCGGGCCTTTTCCAGCAGTATAATCCCCACTGGCAATTTTGCTGTACATTGGAGCCGTAGTATCGTGACAAACATCAGTGATAATCGCCACATCAGGCTTAATTCGAGCAGCAATCATCTCCGCTCCTCGCAAGCCTATTTCTTCTTGAACAGCATTGACGATATACAAACCAAAAGGCAATTTAATATTGTCCTGCTTCAATAATCTGGCCACTTCCGCAATCATAAAACCACCGATGCGATTATCTAGGGCACGTCCAGTATAAAACTTTTTATTCAATTCGGTCAACTCATCCTTAAAAGTAATGACACAACCCACATGAACCCCCATTTCCAAGACCTCATCTTTTGACCTTGCTCCAATATCAATGAAAATATTTTCCATTTTAGGTGTCTCCTCTTTTGCTTTGTCTCTGACATGAATGGCTGGCCAGCCAAAAACACCAGGTACAATTCCTTTGTCGGTATGGATATTGACACGCATAGAGGGAGCGATCATATGGTCTGAACCACCATTTCTGATCACATAGATATAACCCTCTGGGGTGATATAATTGACAAACCAGCTAATCTCATCAGCATGGGCTTCTATAACTACCTTGTACTCTGCATCGGGATTGATGACACCTACTGCTGTTCCGTAAGGATCTGTAAAATAATCATCCACAAAAGGTTTTATATAATCCAACCAGATCTGTTGACCTGAAGCTTCAAAGCCTGTTGGTGAGGCATTGTTAAGGTATTTGTAAAGAAATTTTTCGTTAGTATCCATATATAGATTAAATTGTATTCAGTACTTGACCGCAAAATAGCTGCCATTAATCTCTGTACTGAATTCAGTGCAGATAAAGCTATTCTATCAAATCAATTGGGATAAAGTTACAAACAAGATTGTTAGGGTAAAAATAGTGCTGGCATAAAGCATTAACTTTTCATAGATACCTATCTTTATGCCACTAGTCCATTCACTGTCCCTATCCAGGTCTTTTGCTATATCTGCCAATTTCAGTGCCGTTTTCAAATCAATCTCACTAAAAGCCAAATAAGCCGCTGCACCAGCATAATTATCCGCCACCGTATTTTTACCGGTCAGTAGTTCCTCTTCTATAAATTGTTGAATAATTCCATTTGTCCTTGTTTCAATAGGAAAATTGACCTCAGTATTAGCACAAGATAAGTAAACCCGGGCATCGTGCTGTTGCAATTCAATATCGAAATTTAAAGTCTCATAAAAACGACTTGTTACGGAAGGAACCACTACAAATCGGGCTGCATCTTTATGGTAATCATAGTCATAAGTCCCATAAAGGGTAGTGTCAGAATTGAATATTACTACCCATTCTTTTGGATTGGGAATGGTAAAAATGGAGTAACTGCCAGCAGCCACTTTTTGACCTCCAACCATAACCTCATGGTCAAATCGTATTTTGGTACAATTCCCCGCTCCTGTGCGCCAGACTTTACCCCAAGGGACTAATCCTCCAAAAACCTCTCGCTTTCTGGCTGAAGGCCTTTCGTATTCAATTGCAATCAAGGTATTTCCCACAATCTGAGAAATACTCCCTTTGGGACTAAAAGAGGGAAAGTTAAAATCTACGCCTTGCCCTCTAACTTGAAAGGTTGCGAAAATTAGTATTGTCACAATTATAATATATCGCATCATTTTTAAATCTAAATGTATATGAATAATAGAAGGATATTTGGCTGAGTTTATTAACAGCTTAATTTTAAATAGGGAAAAGCAAACATCTCAATGGTCTCCTATTTTGTTATTATTTAATCGAGCTATTGAATGACAAAGCTTTATCAATCCAATATTCTAAATCAGAATCCCTATCAAATCCTTCTGGAATTATGAAAATATAGCCTTTCATAGGTCTACCGGTAAAATCCATTGGTAGGCAAACCTCTTTTTTTATCTCTGATTCGTAAGCTTCTGGTCCAATCTTCGCCATTAGAAGACTGTCTCCATATTTTTTATCAATATGGATGCCGCAACACATTTTACCATTGACCATAAAAACCAATCCTCCCATCATTTTCTTGTCAATAAAAAAGATTTTTTTTGTTTGTAGGAATTGTCGGATTCGATCGCCTAAATGTTCATCATATGCCATTTTTAAAAGGTACTAAATTCAAGTGTAAAAATTAAGTCCACCACAAAAAAATGACCCATAAACCATTAATAAACAAACTTATACAGAATACACCTACCCATCGTTGCTAAGCAAATAAGCAGTTGCCTTAATATCAATTGACCTAGGATGATAAGGGGACAATGGTTCTCTATAAACCCCAGGAAATTTCATCAAGTATAAAATTGTACAACTGGTTTAGCTAAGTTTCCCTTCAGAAAAAAGCCTTCTGATTTCTTTCTTGTCAAACTTTCCAGTGCTGGTTTTTGGGACTTCATTGATAAAAACAAACACTTTTGGAATCTGGTATTTCACAAAGTCTCTTGATAAAAACGCAATTAATTCTTCCTCCGAAACCTCATCTTCCTTGTCCATTAAAACCATCGCAGCCAATGGCACCTCTACCCATTTATCGTCTGGAATCCCTATAACTGCTGCTTCTCTAATTTTAGGATGGGCCATTATTGCAGATTCCAGGGCCACGCTGGAGATCCATTCCCCTCCACTTTTAATAAGGTCTTTGATCCTATCCTTAATCTCCATATACCCATCTTCATCAATTGTACTTACATCACCAGTTTTAAACCAGCCATCATTTGTAAAGTTTTCGTGATTATTGGTCTTGAAATAAGCGCTAACGATCCAAGCTCCTCTTGTTTGCAGCTCCCCTATGGATTTACCATCATTTGGCGCTACCTTCCCATCATCTGTCACTACCCTTAACTCAACCCCAGGAAGCGGAATACCCTGATTGGCCCGAACGGCAACTTTTTCTGGGTAGGAAAAAGTGTCGTGTTTTGGCTGAAGTCGGCTGACGGTTGCCAAAGGAGAGGTCTCGGTCATCCCCCAGACTTGCACCCCTTTTACCCCAAAGTCTTTATCAAAGGCTTCAATAAGGCTTTTTGTCAATGCAGAACCACCAACAAGGTACTCTTCAAGCGCTAACTTTTCTTTCGGCGGATTCATCTTCAAAGCATGGTACACGCCCAACCAAATGGTCGGGACACCATTAGCTTTATTCACTTTCTCATCTATAAGTATTTGAATAATTCCCTCTGGCTTTAAATTTGAGGATGGCAAAACCATATCTGAGCCCGACAACAAACAGCTATAGGGCAAACCCCAGGCCATCACATGAAATTGGGGAATAATCAGTAAAACAATGTCTCGGTTATTGAAGTTAAAAGCATTTGGAGCCGTAATGGCAGATGCATGTAGGTAGGTGGATCTATGGGAATACAAGACTCCTTTTGGCAAACCTGTGGTTCCACTTGTATAACAAATACAGCAAGCGTCATTTTCATTGATTTCAGGCCATGCAAAATCATGGGATTGTTCTACTAACAAATCTTCATAATGCAGGGTATTAGGCAATGTGGTTTTGAAATCTTTAGGCGCATTTAATAGAATATAGCATTCTACCGTTTCAAGTAAAGGGGCTATCTTCTCTAAAAGATGGACCAACGTAGCGTCAACAAATATTACCTTGTCTTCAGAATTATTGATTATATACTCGGTTTGATTGTCTGACAAGCGAATATTTATTGGATGGCATATCGCTCCTACACCAGATATCCCATAGTACAATTCTACATGCACACCATGATTCCATGCAAAAGTGCCTACCATATCCCCTTTTGTGACACCTAATTTCTTGGTCAAGGCATTGGCTAGCTTTTTACATCGCTTGTACATGTCACCAAAAAGGTACTCTTCACGGGTTCCATCAGGCAAATAACTGATAATTTTTTTATGATGATAAACACTGTTTCCATACTCAAGAATAGTATTTGTCGTGAGTGGGTAATTCATCATTAAGCCTTCCATTCTTTAATATTTTGGGTTTTATTTTATTAATTATTCTACTCACTATTGAAGATTACAGAAGCTTACCTCTGAAACCTACTCAAAAGAAAAAACCTATTCTCCATCATTATACAATGCTAAGAATAGGTTATTACTGGGTAAATGAAACCTGTTTAAATGGATGATTTCACTAATGAAGTTGGTTGCGATTATTTTATTTTTTGATGATAACCCTAGAAGGGTTCGAGTAATACCTGGAAGACTTTTAAAAAAATATCCAATCCAATTAAAAACCCTTAGGAGCCAAATACTACAGGAAACCTGGTCCGAACAAGCAATAAGTTCACTCCTTTTCAAAATTATTTGGGTTAATGTTATATTTAATTTTAGTCTTCCTACCTTAAATAGTCAAATCTAGGAGTAAATGCATCTCTACATTATCTTCATTACTAATCTACTGATTTTTTGAAGGGTACAAAATGATTTGTGGATACATGGTTAAAAAATACCCTAAACCGGCTACTCGGGCATCTAATTAGCAACCCTATCCAAATTCAGAGAGGAGATTGTCAAAAGGCCTTAACCTCGGTATTGCCTGTAGGCCACAATCACTTTGTGCGAGATCGGAATACTTTTAAAATAATTATTGATTTATCAATTGTAGCAGAATCCCTAATAGCCCAATAAATAAACAGAGGGGAGAGAAAAAATTCAGATCTGCTTTTCCAAATGGGGTGTTTTTAATTTTTTTGAAAAACCCCACATACTTAAAATCACCAATGGCTCTGAAAATAAATATCCCAGGGATAATCCACCCCCCATAAGTCATTACCCAAACAGGGATTGGGAGCTGTAAAAAACCTGATTTCAATAAATAAAAGAGGCCGAAAAAAGTTAAACCAAACCCAACAATTGCACTATCAATGTTTTTTGGATTTAATACCCTTTCACCACTTTCATTGGTGGGTAAGGTTTTTTCTAAACCCCAAGTTCCTCCAAAAGCCCAGGAAAAATGAATAATCCCAAGAACTGTAAAAATAGCAAATAGCACTAATGCGCCTATTGAATGCATGATTTTTTAATTTAAATTTCCCTACAAGGTTTCGAATTTAACTATTACTTGTCTTTCCTCTCCAATATTTCATTATAAAGGGTTGTAATGCTTTCGGTGGAAGGTTCTTTTCTCATATTGCCTACCTGTTCTTCGTGTGTAGCCTGCCACCTGTACAACCAGGAAGCACCCCATTTTTTATAATAATTTTCCTTTTGCTGGTAAACCTTATCTGTCAAAGCCTCTCCCAGACTTATGAATTCATACCCTCTCTTTTTTAACTCATTTATTAATTGAGGAAGATAATCTGCATTCAGTTTAGTGTCGTGGCATAAATATATTTGATTGACAGTACGCTGATAGTCCTTAAAAGCCAGGTCTTCAAAAAATTCAAAATAAGCCAAAGTTGTCCTCAAATATTCCTCTCCGATCTCTTTCGCTTTTTCAACCTCCCCTTTATCTAGGAAATCCTCATAGACAAAATTGAACATCCAGTCCACACTCTCCACTGTATAGGGCGTAATAGTATACCCATTATCTTTTAAGAAGTTTCTTACTTGCACATGTTGGACAGAATCTTCGCCTAAATCATTGAATGGAAACCTAAAGTATTGAAGGCTTTTATTGTATTTCTTAGCAAGTTGTCGAGTGATGGCTTCCCCATTTATAATTTCACTTGCATAGGCATCTACTCCTGTGATGGAATACCGAGCATGGCTAAATGAATGATTGCCTAAGGTTATGTATTCCTTTTGGGCCCAATCGTTTAGAAGTCCAAAGTTTCTGGTTATGGAGTCTGTACTATAAACACGTGCCTCGTTAATGAAAATGGCAATGGGTATTTCTAAGGAATCCAATTTCTGCATGAGAACAGATTGGAAGCCATCTTTTTCGAACCTGCGGGTGTTGGGAACATCATCAATGGTGATAGATACCATTTTTTGACAATTTGCCAACTGACAAATAATTAAAAACCCCGTTAAGAATAAGTATTTCAAATTCAATTTATTCCATGATTTTAGTTACATGCTAAGTTCTTATTATTTTATTAAAATTAGGCTATTTCAAGTATGCTTTGATTCAATTTCTTAAAGAATATTCTATTTCCGATCATTTTATTGAAATAAAATTAAAAACTGTATATTTAGGAATGAACAGAAATATTATAATCCTATTTCTATTTGTATTAAGTTCTTGTGAGACAGCATCAGAGGACCTTTCCTACAGAATTATCCAAGAGAAGGATTTCAAAGTAATTCCCATTACTTCACAAAAGTATTATTTCGAGGAAATCATCAATCCTTCTAAAATCGGATTAGTTGATGACAAAATTCTGATCTCTGAAGCATGGAGAGTTCCTGAGGAAAATCCCCGAATCCATATTATCAATTCCAAAGATTGGACTTATGATAAACCAAAGGGGAAACATGGTGAAGGTCCTTTAGAATTGATTGATGCTAGCTTGTTTTATAAAGGAGAAAATGCTGATACTTTTTGGACCTATTCGATGAATAGGAGGAAAATAGTCGAATATTCGATGTCAGACGCTACACTTCTTGGGAAAAGTGAATGGAAAATGACTGAGCCAATGATGGGTATTCGGTTTTTCACTCAGGCTACTGACAGTAGTTTCCTGGGAATATCAAGAGTGAGTGAAAATCGAATTCTGGAATTTGATAAAGAAGGTAATAAAATCGGAGGATATGGAGCTTGGGAAAAGGTAAAGGATAGACCTGACCTGAATGCTCATCACCTGGCAGAATTAAACGGTAGTTTTTTTAAAGGAAATGCTGATGAAGGACTTTTTATTAGAGTGGGACTATACAGGGATAGGCTTGAGGTTTTTAACAACCGAGACAAATCCTTTATCATCATAGATGGGCCAGATCTAGCATTGCCACCGTTTGAACTAATTGATGCAGGTGGCATTGAGCATTTGTATCTAGGTTTGGACCCTCACTATCACTATAGAGATGCTGTTGTTACTAAAAGCTATATTTTCGCATTGTATGGGGGAGTAAGCCTATCTGAATTCAACAAAACATCGGTTATGGCTGAGCAAATATGGGTTTTTGATCACAAAGGAAAGCCCCTCTGGAATTTAAAGTTGGATAGGTCACTCATCAATTTTGTTATTAATGAAGATACAAATGAAATTTATGGATTGACTACTGACGAAGATCCTGGCATTTCGGTTTATACTATCCCAGAGGAGTTGTTGTAAAACAAAAAACAGCTAAAAAGGGTAACCAACCTATTTCCCTTTATTTAACTCAGAAAGCTCTTCTTTGCCAATGGTATTCATTAGTTCTGGGGACAAGCTTGTGATATTATTGGTCAATTCCTCAACGCCCGAAACATTAGAAAGGATGACCACCCCATTTTTTGCTTTCACATCTATAATTATGGAAGAGGTATAGCCTCCCGTTCCCCCATTGTGCCAATTCCATTCTTCTCCCGATTCTGTTTGAATGACACTCCAACCTAAAGCCATAGAATAACTTTCGCTTACTTTAAAAAAGGCCGTTCGCGAAAGAACCAACGCTTGGTTTGAACTGTCAAATTGTGCCAAGGCAAACTTTGACAAATCATTTACCGAGGATAAAATTCCACCGGCCCCCATCAGCACAGCCATGTCCCAATTCGACACCTCTTCCCCTTCATCATTAAGCCCCTTAACCAATTTATCCTCCACCTGGCTCCTTAGTGTAGTTGACGTATTCATCCCATATTTAGAAAAAATTTCCTTTTGAAGCATCTCTTCGTAAGTCATCTGCGCTTTATTGCTTAGCACATAACCAAGCATTCCTACGCCAAGATTTGAGTAGTCTGAAACCTCCCCAGGTTTATGCATCATGATCAATTCTTGGGTCAGATAGGTTTTAAGCTCCTTTTCCCCAAAATCCTGGTACGGGTTATCTAAACTCAGCGCCTCTAAACTTGCTGGCACTCTAGGCAAGCCGGAGGTATGGGTAGCCAATTGCTTAAGGGTAATTTTAACATCATCCTTCAATGAATAATTTAAATAGACGTCAATTTGATCCTCCAAATTGACCTCTTCCTCCACCAAATAGTTGGCCAGCAAGGTGCCTGTAAAAACCTTTGTAATGGATCCTATTTCGAAAACCCGGTCCTGATTTTGAATAAACACAGTTGAATCCTGTTGGCGTTTGACCCCTACAAAATTAACCTTCCCATTTTCAATAATGGCTATGGCAACCTCAGCTTGGTTTGGCAATGCCTTTACCTTGTCAAAAATCAATTCATATTGCGCTTTAGTCAATGTTTCTACTTCTTCAACCTGAGCTTTAGATTCCTTTGAAGACGGATTTCCACAGCCATAAACGACTACTAATAAGATTAGAATTTGTAGATACTTGTTCATTAATTCCTGAGTTTATGACTTCCAATAGAAGGATTGTTATGCGCGTATCACTTCAATACAATCGACAATAGCACTCAATTCAAATAGCCATTTTACGATCCTTTTTAACAATGATAACACATAGAATTGTTGAAACCAAAGTCAGTAGCGTTCCAAGAATTAACTCTAATAGGCTTTCCGAAAAAAGATTACCAATGGTATTAAGGCCAAAAAAAGCCGCAAAAACCCAAATGAGTGCATTTATAATTTTATTCTCTTTTTCCCTTTCAATCAGTTTGTATTTTATGAATAGTATGGTCAATAGAAATATATTCAACAGGATAGAGAAGGTTTCAAAAGTTTTCATCTCCTCCACAGAGTTGAGTCTTCCAGCCCAAACGATATCGTAGGGAATAAATTGAAAAAATACCAAAAAGTGAAATACCAAAACCACTCCAAGAAGGCCAAACATTATCACCAAAGCTGTTTTCTTCTTCATATTTCTAAATTTTAATTCCTGCCTTACAAAACTCTTTACTTTTAACCCTTTAATTCTGAGTAGCTTAATTTTTCAACACTAAAAACCCAGTAACCTACTCACCACAATACTTTTAGTACAAAACAATTGACAAATCCTTTAATGACTATGTATAACAAAAACATTTCTATCTTTTGACCTCAGTGTAAAGGGTAATTGAAAAAGACATCAACCCAAATTGAAATGTTGAGTACTACACATCAGGAACTTTAACCCGAAATATGCAATAGACATTCTATTACATAATCCGGGTTTAACAACTCTTGTATTTGAAACTATGGAAAGTTTATTCCAAGTGAATAGGGCTCAAAACCTCCCATCCATTGGCCAATTGCCAATAAATTTAGCTCCAAAGCTGGTTTGATTTTGTTAAAATAACAGGTGCATCATCTGTAACTAAAATTGTTTGTTCGTGTTGGGTAACATATCCACCCTTGTTCCCCACCAAAGTCCACCCATCCTGCAACTCCACAGCAATATTTGAGCTGGTTGAAATAAAAGTTTCAATCGCCACAGTAGTGTTTTTCTTGAACCTTTCTCTATTGCTTCTGACCCGATAGTTTAAAATATCCTCAGGTTTTTCATGTAAGCTCCTTCCAACACCATGTCCTGCTAAATTCTTGATTACCTTGAAACCATGTTTTTTTGCTTCTGTTTCAATCAAGCCCCCAATATCTGCTATTTTCACACCTCCTTTAATATTACCAATGGCTTTGCGTAAAATATTTTTTGAAGCATCTACAAGTGGCTGGAGCTTATTAATGTCCTTTCCAATAATAAATGAGCCTCCATTGTCAGACCAAAACCCATTCAATTCGGCCGAAACATCTATATTAATTAAATCTCCTTCCTTAAGAATTTTATGCTTGGATGGTATACCATGCGCGGCTACTTCATTTACACTAATGCAAGTATATCCGGGAAAACCATATGTTTCATAAGGAGCTGATTTTGCCCCAAAGCCTTTTAGAATTTCACCTCCATATTCATCCAGTTCCTTGGTTGACATACCAATTTTGGCGTATTCTCTCATCAATTTCAAGGTTGTACCTACAACCTCACTGACACTTTTCATCCCCTCTAAATCGGATTCTTTTGTAATCGACATGCTTTGTTTTAAAAAGGTTAATGACCTGTATAAAAGATAGAAAAGGTAATCTCCACCTCTTAACTAATTTATAATTTTTAACCGACAAATGGATATTTACAGTAAATTCAAACCCATATTCAAAGGTTAAACAATTGAATATGGGTTGGAATTCCAATTGCGAATCAGCTTATTAAACCTTTGTTGATCGCAGTTAATGCAAATTATCTCATCGACAGCAACTGGAGGTTATAATTGCTATTAGCTTGGAACCTCTCCTATCATCACATCCACACCACCTGTGGCGAAATTAGGGATATCATTTACAGCAGCTAGCCCTTCAGGGGTAGCCATTTGCTTTTTTAATTCTTCTATAGAGTCGAAATACAATTCTGCCATTCTATACTGAGAAGGTTTTCCTCCATCCGGTGTTCCAATGAATTTAGTAAACTCAACACGACTTAAACCCTTAATTTTAGCGGCGATGGGAAGGTGAGTTTCAGAATAGTAAGTCTCAAAGGCTGCAGGATCTTCTGGGTGTCCATACATTACAACTAATTTTACCATGTTTTTTTTATTACTGTGACTATTTTTTTTTATAATTCTACTCCTCAATAATTCCTCAAAAAAACATTACTTGAGAAAATAATCTTTTCAAGATAAGAATATTTCATTTAGAGGTTATTAGAACACGAGTAAAATGCAAGAAAAACAAACTTTCTTTCTTGACCTGCAGAAACATTTTTCCTGCAGCCTTTAATTTCAATAATCTCCTATATTTATATCAGTCAGTAACTATTTCGATTTCCATTTGATTCCATTTATAATAGGTACTGTGATTATTTCCGGCATCAGACCAGATCAAGACCATCTTTTTACCATCTTTACTGATCCATTTTGGGCTTAACTTTATGCCATAAGTACGGTTTTCCTTGTTGTCGGGATAAAAGGCATCTTTATAATAAAACTGTTTCCAAGGCCCCCAAGGATTCTCTGAATACCAAAACCCAATGCTTCCTGGAAGTGGGCAGTCCCTGCACCAGCCATCCCAGAATTCCTTACTTGGATCCTTTATTCCATAACTGGCCATAATGTATAAATCCAGGCCAGCATTGTAAACGACACTAGGAAACCAACTGGCCCACATCCATTGCTCACCTTCACCTGCCTCAGGATACTGTATTGTAGCACCTCTCTGACGCATGTCTGAGGTCCATATAGCTTGATTGTTATTGATTCCTTGAAAATATTCATATGCTGATTTTTCCAAAATTTTGTCTTTATGTACCCTAGCCAAAGCCAGATTTCGAGGATCATGCTGTTCCGGAGAGTACATATAAACAAACTCATCTTTAGCTGCTGAGTTGGCTTTCCCATTTTGTAAAAAAGCAATCCAATTGAAAGCATAAGCCTCTTTCCCCTCCTTAGGCCGTGGATCTTCCTTATGGAAGAAAAAGGCGGTTGAGTCTAATTCTTGAAAGGACTTATAATTCTCTAAAGTTCCATCCCAACGGTAAACCGTTTTGCCAAAATCTTTCGTATACAAAAGCCTATTAGCAGTAGCTCTTCGGTACCAGGTATCAGTTTCACTTCTCCATAGCCACATATAGATAGTACTATCTACGGCTAAGGTGCCGTACCCATACAATGGTGAATCAACTAAACTAACCGGCCATCCAGGCATTTTTTTTACGTTCTTTTCGGTAAAATTTTGATCCCCCGAAATTTGTAAGAACATAGATCCTTCCCAATCTGCTAAGCTGTTCAATTTCTCTGAACTCCCCCACCATCCATTTCCATCGTCCAAAATTGTATATACATTGTCATCAATGGCCCAGGTCTGACACCAGTTGTCACCAAAGTTCCCTTTGCGAACAAGGGTAGAAGTATCGAAACGAACACCTATTGGATTGGTCTGCGAAAAAGCGGAAATGGTGCTCGCTATAAACAAAAGAAGTAATAAATATTTTCTTGGTTTCATGATTTTATAATATGTAGTGAAACGTGTGCAACTGATGCAAAAAGATCACAAGTACTTCCTTCTCCATTCTTTAGTTGAAAGTCAACGGTTGAAATATTATTTCTCAACAAGCTATTACAATCTTGAGCAAAATACATAAAAATTACGGAGGGTTCAAAAACATTGAGTAGGCAACAAATGCATTAAGCAGGTAAAAGTTAATGTTGTGCCATACCTAATTCTCATCTTTGGGTAAAACATTGTATCCGTCCGATAAACCACATCTTCCAGAAATTTCAAATAGGGTTAAACTTGTGTTATGAAAAGACATTGCTAGAAAGAAATGAAAAGATATGTCAGGAAAGGTCCGAATAGGGTAAGAGCAAGTATGAATTTACGGCTTCCATGGGCCTAGTTTCTACCATGTTTTACTATCGGTAAAAAAATCCAACACCTGAATAGAAGCACCTTCAGCAGGAAACGGTTTTCCGTTGTTGAAACCGGGTCCTCTTTTGGACGTGGCCGCATATTGGGGTATATTCTTTATTCTCTAGGTGTAAGCCTAGAACTTTATAAAAACTGTTCCACTGAATACCTTGGAGTTCTGCTCAGGTAGTGGAATATTGATTCTTTTTACTTACTGCCACTACTTTAATTATGCCTAGCAAACCGACATACGTTTTGGTATCAATACACTTTCAGAGCTATTTCAGAATGAACCTGGCTCCGATCCGATGAATGAGGACGTCTTCATGTTCATAGGCAAGCGGTCCAACCAAGTCTGGACTTTGAGGTGGAACGGGGATGGTTTTACCCTGAACATCAAAAAGCCGGGACAGGGCATTTTGAACAATCTAGGCTTGAGGGAGACGCAATGTCAAGCGTTCAACTGGTTCTGCTTTTACAGTAAAACCAATTCTATTCAGAGAACGGAATAACCCCTTAAAAAAGTGGAGAAAAAAGTGCTTTTTTATTTGATAAAAAGTGGATTAAAATGTTCATAACCAAATTTACACCTGTTTTCATAACATGAATAACAGGATAATAGACTATAAAGAGTTATAAGAGCATGAATTGTAGATGTTTTGTTTTATAACAACGTCTCTTACAACAACAACTCGGGTTATACCCTTGGCAAAACGACGACTACGGTTAATAATATTGAATTTAGCAATAAAGTCCCGAGTTATCGGAGTGGATTACATCACCATAACAGTTGGAATTTGTCAGATTATACGGTTTCTGCCAGTGATTTTGTAAGTTTGGATCCTAGCTCACCGGATTTCCTGCGATTGAAAGCTGGGTCAGGACTTGTGAATGTTGGATCTGATATTGGATTCCCATTCAATGGAACTGCTCCGGACCTTGGGGTTTATGAACAATACTAAATTTTATTCAATCGCATAGCATATAAGGCGGATTCGGAAGAATGGATTAAAAACTATACATAATTGATTTATATTTACTTGAAAATTTTCATGAGACCTATAAACTTGATCCTTGTATTCTCTGCCCTATTATTTTGGCATGATGGCTATAGCCAAATTCCAGATGAGAATACTACCAATCCTTATGCTGTATCTACCTATGAATGTACTGGCCTGTATTGGACAACACCTGAGTCTGGAATTTGCACTGTAAAATATAAAAAAGCATCGGATTCAGATTGGACGCAGGGACTTAACCTGGTGTATGATGATAGAGACGGCCAATATCGGGGAAGTATTGTCGGTCTTGAGCCTAATACTGAGTATCAAGTAGAACTATCGAGTGATCAGGACAAAACAGTCATGAATTTCACAACTCGAAACGATCAATTTCTAATTGGAAAGACAACCTACCTGCCGGAGGGCGAATCAACTGACCCCATCATTATCACAGAATCGGGAACGGCAGATGGCTACCATCTAATCACAGTACCTGAAAATACCAGTTCAGTGATCAATATGGGCAATGTTGGCAATGAGGGAATTAAAATTGATGCTGACTATGTAATCGTCCGGGGAATAGAAATACGTAATGCGAGAGTAGATGGTATTCGTATAAAGGAAAACAGACATGACATTGTCATCGAACAATGTTACATCACTTTTTGGGGAAGAATAGGCGGCCCCATCACTTACGGAAATCTAGAAGGAAGCACGGATAGTGGTATTAAAGCAGAAAGTGGCACATGGAATTTGACCATCCAAAGAAACTTGATTGAAGACCCCAGAGGTGCATCAAATGATTGGGAAACAGGTCATCCATCAGGACCTCAAGGTATCACTATTAGCCAAAGCTTAGGAGGGAATGTAATACGGTATAACGATATTCTTTCCACTGAAGATCATGGGTTCAATGATGCCATCGGTGGTGGCGCAAATTATTCCAATGTGGGCAATATGAACCGGGACTCGGATATTTATGGCAATCTGATCCGTAGTGTTTGGGATGATGCCATCGAAGTCGAAGGAGCCAATATGAACGTTCGGGTATTTGGCAATTATGCCCATAAGTTCTTCAATGGTATAGCTACCGCTTCTACTACGAAAGGCCCGATATATATTTATAAAAATGTAGTAGGAGAAACCAGGATAGGACATCGTAACCCCAGTGGAGGATCCTTTATCAAAACTGGAGAGCGAGAACCGTTTGCCGGAGGTAGAAGATATGTATTTCACAATACGATAGTGCAACCGATGGGTGCTTCCCATGCTTTCTCTGGTCATGGTATTTCCAATACAGTCACAAGGAACAATATCTTTGATGTTCCAGGAAGACTGGCAGCTGATCGTGAAACAGTTGACAATAGCGATTACGACTACGATTATTTTTCAGGTCTATCATCGGGTGTGGCCAAGGAGAAAAATGGCATAAAATTCGGTACCACACCATCTGCCACCAGACTCTACAGGACTTCGTATTCCCTGGAATATTTCCCTCGATCCAGGATCAATTCTATAGTCTGGGGAAGGAAGCCCTATCAGTTCGGCGATGTCCAAAGAAACATTACAGATCCTGTTGTGCAAATTCGTAACCCATTGATTGATGGTGGCATCGAAATCCCGGGATTCAATGACGATTTCAAAGGGGATGCTCCAGACTTGGGTGCTTTTGAGGTAGGAGCTGCCCCTCTGGAATTCGGTAGACGTGCCTATTTGGCCCATGATGAAGGCTGGTCTGCCTGGGAGAAATAGATTAGCCCTGGATAAATTGGTTGCATGTAGTCTATAGCTGAGACCAATTATCAGTCGCTTTACCCAAAAAGAGTGCAATAGATTGTCTATTGCACTCTTTTTGATTAAACCTTACTCAGCACAATCAATTACAAATGGCGAAGCTATATTTATTATTCCCCGATTATAATATAACTTCCATTTGCACCAGAAAACTTGACTCCCGTATTTGAAATGTCCTTAGTATCCACAGATAAATCCCCAGAACATATTACCAATGGTCTGGTTTTAAAAGGTCGCGTAAATTCCAGTGTTTCTCCACCAACAGCCAATCCTGTAAGCCTTCGCTCTGAATTGAGATTTGAACGGGAATCATAGGTAAAAACACTTAAAACAGCTACATCCGCATCTTTTGCCTGTAACCGGACCTTATGCAGGCCAAAACCCAAATTCAATATGCCCTTGCGGTTTTCCAGGTAATTAACCTTTTTGTCGGTATCGATGAAACCTATATTACAAGATTGAGACTTCATAAGCTGGTCATCAACGAAGATGTCAAGCGTCCCTGCATCAGGATCATCTACCCAAGCTACTGAAAGATCAGTACAAACAACTTCAATTTCAATGTATTCCCCAGGCTTAAGCGTGATTTTCTCTGTGCCGTATGGCGCTCCCCATTCTGAATGAAACGGCTCTATCGTTTGGCCCGATAAGTTCCAGTTTGGATTTGATACAGGAAAAAAGCGTCTATTTGGGTTTACTTTGGAATCTACGTAAGTTAATTTGGCATTCTCTCCTGCTATTTCAAGAATATGCCTGTCCCCTAAACTGGTTCGCCCATGTCGGAACATTGAATTGCGTAGGTTGTATGATGGACTTGACCTTCTTGATTCAAACTTTACCCCATCAACATAAGGTACTGGAGGCTCACTGTCGGTTTTGCCCCAGCTATTGATTGCATTGTCTTCAAATATGAATCTATTGGTCTTTATTCTTGAGCTAGTGGAATCAAACGTTACCATATTTCCTTCCCAACCGTAAGTATTCGTATGAAGCCTTTCAGGCAATTGAAGCTGAGCTTGTCCTGCGAAAATCGGATTCCAGCACTCAAAAGCTTTCTCCACTTGTTTGAACCAGAGATAATGAGCTGCTGCTTGTGGATGTCCATCCGATGGTACGAGGGAATACTTGTTTCCCAAGCCTGTAAGATCATCAGCTATTTTTGGATAATCCATATATGGGATCTGGTATCTTAGAGATAGCGCCTGAAGGTCTACTGTATTTGGCGTATATTTACCCTGATTCTGATAAGGGCTAAACAAGAATTCCGTATTGGGATAATTTTGTTGAATCCATCGTATTGCCCCCTCAAAAACAGCTACTTCATCTGGTGTATCCGTTTTCTCATTGGCACCACTGCCAAATATCACAAGATCAGGTCTTGCACCTTCGCTGCGGTTAAAAAGATCGGGATATAAATCTTCCCAGCTTTCCCCTTCCTTATGGCCATTTAAATTAGGATTGGGAGGTATTGACAATGAAAAATACTGCTGTAATCCTGAGTGTGATTCACCGATACTTGATCCATCAGCAGCCATAAAATTAAGGCATATTTTATCGGCACTAAGGTTGAATTTTCTCATTAGCTCAAGCTTTAGCCTTCCAGCATAACTGTAATAATGCCTCCACTCTCCATAATAGCCATCAAGATCCTCTCGACCAGCTTTTTCTGGATCAAAAAGACCTTCTGAAAGAGGCTGTTTGTAGGTAGCAGAGCTCGGGTCTTCGTCGTACATGTACATGGGTGGATTGGCACTTCCCCGGTCAATACTTGAGCCCATTACAATAACATGAATGGCTTCTCCTTTCCATAACTTTTGAATTGTTCTTGGAATGTGCCTGTAGTTTGGCGTCATCTCCCTTGAAGGATGGAGGCTATTTCTATAAGCCTCTTTAACGCTGAGCTTTGGAGCATAAATCCAGACCGTATCGGACGAGCTTAAATTCTCAAATTCAACCTGAATTCCAAATGTATTGATGTCTTTTGACCCTGATATATTGCCAACGCTTGCTTTTCCAATGATCGTGGCATTCTCTACCGAGACCTTAATGGTTCCGGACTTCTCCATTGAGGCGCTATATTCTTTGGCCACAACCAGCTCACCCCTTGCATGTTTCGGGAAACTACGGCTGTCTCTCATTCCAAAGTCCTTAGGACTCCACTCACCATCTTCACTATCTGCTTTCATCACTTTAATCGCAGATTTAAGCTGATTTGCCTCTTTTTGATATCCATGGACGGATAAACTCAATTCATCCCCATAGGCCAGACCTGCCTCGGGAAGTGTGAAAAATTGCCATATCTTTTTACCAGGGCTTATCGCTACCAGATTATGGGTTGAAAAATCAGGTCTTATGGGTTTGGAGACATGTGATTCGCGCATAACTTCAATATCACCCCATGCCTCAGTGTTCCAGAAAGCTACATTATGAGATTGAAAATCTGAAGCCTTTCCTGTTCTGTGACTCATAAAAGAATGGAACTCAAAAGATGAATTCAAAAGTAGATTGGGTGCCTCTTCTGTACTTCCTGAAGACGAGGGTTTTCCATCTTTAATGGTCAGGGCGCTTAGACTAAGGCATAGCATCAGTATTGTAATCTTCAGTGTATTCTTCATTTGTAGCTTTTATAAGGTACTTTTTAAATCTCAGTTTAGGGCCCCTCTACTTCACCATTCTCGCCAGCAACAAATCACACAAAAGATTGCTGTCAAAGAATTTTCTTCAATATATTATTGTATTAAAAACAATAAAAGCACAAATAAAAACCGATTTACAATAAATAAACCAAAATATACAAAAAAGACTATAGCAAAGAAACAGAAGCAGGTCTGGAAGATCAAAAAACACAAAGTACCTTCGGTAAAATCTAGGATTCTCATTCAAATTCTATTCTTTGCAACAAAAGCACCTTATCTTTATAGGGCAGCCAATTTATTATTAGTGTTTTGAAAAGGATAAATAATCAGAAACTTTCTGTGAATACCTCCTCAGATGATTCGTACCCAAAATCTATTGTATTTGGCTTTAAAATTTTATTTACAATTTGGAAGATTCGCTATGCCTACCACTAATGTTTACAGCCATGCACTTCTGCAAAATCAACATTTGTAAAATGAGGAAAAATACTATTCAGGAAATACCAATGAGAATGACAATACTCATTGGTATTTCCCTTCTATTTATCAACATTTCAAAGGTGGCCCAGGCTCAGGCCCATAAATCACCCGGGACCTTCACTGACATACTCTCTTCCTTAGAAAATCCCCGGAATAGTGAAGGTGATTTTATCACACTTAAAGATGGTAGAATCCTATTTGCCTATACCCGCTTTATGAATTCCACAAGTGACCATGCCCCTGCTCAGATTATGGGAAGGTACAGTGAAGATGGTGGCAAGACCTGGTCTGTTAAAGACAAACTGATCGTTGAAAGAGAAGGCGATCAGAATGTGATGTCTGTCTCTTTTTTAAGATTGCAGAATGGCGATATTGCATTGTTTTATGCACGAAAAAACTCACTTGAGGATTGCATACCTATGGTGCGTATTTCAAAGGATGAAACACAGACCTGGAGTGAGCCAACACCAATCATCACGGATCAAAATGGTTATTTTGTATTGAATAATGACAGGGTTATCCAACTAAAGAGTGGAAGGATCTTGGCTCCCGTTTCTCTGCACAAAACGCCAAATTCTGAATGGCGCAACAGAGGGGAAATCAGGTGTTTTTATTCCGATGATATGGGTAACTCCTGGAAAATGGGACAGGTATTGCCGGTTCCCATAAATGCAATCAGCCAAGAACCCGGTGTTGTAGAAATGAATGACGGACGTATCATGATGAATATCCGAACAAATCAAGGCGCGCAATACAGTTCTTTTTCACTTGATGAAGGCATCACCTGGAGCCTTGCAAACAAGACCATTATACCATCCCCTATCTCTCCCGCATCTCTGAAAAGATTAAACGGAACTGGAGACCTAATTCTGGCCTGGAACAACAATGGTAAATCAGGACCGGGTTATTTCAAATCCAAAAGGACACCTCTCACGGTGGCTATTTCCAAGGACGAGGGTCAATCCTGGGTGAATATTCAGAACATTGAAGGAAGCAGTCATGCTTCATATGCCTATACTGCGATTCACGAAGTGGATGATCATATTCTCTTCGCTTATTATGTGAAGCATGATGACAAACCGGGCTATGACCTTCGCATCAGACGGATGTCTCTAAAAGAAATATACGATTTCGATAATCCATACCCTGTTTTGATCGTCGCCAATAAACATTCCAATACTTTGTCGTATCTGGACCCAGTCAAAATGGAAGTTTTGGAAACCATCAACATAGGCAATAATCCCCATGAAATTACGATATCACCGAATCAGCGATTTGCTTACCTCAGTAGCTATGAAGCCCCTGGGGATAAAATTTTTGTAGTCGATTTGATGAAAAGGCAACAGGTAGACACAATCCACACCGGAGAGTATACACGTATACATGGAGCTGCTTTCTCACCTGAAGGGACACATGCCTACTTTACAGCTGGCCAAACTGGGCATGTGGTAGAAGTAGAAACTGCCACCAATACTGTATCCCGTGCCATTCCTACCGGAGGTGAGATTTCTCATATGGTATATCTTTCACCTGATGGAAAACACCTTTTGACGGCCAATATTTCTTCTGAAAATATCTCTGTTATAAACAGAGAATCTGGAGAATTAGAAACTTTAATTCCTGCTGGGAAAGGAGTGGAAGGAATGGCTTTCACCCCAGATGGTAAATATTTATGGGCTTTAAACCAAACAGGAGGAAGTATAACCGTCATAAATTGGCTTTCCAAAACAGTTGTAACCGAATTTGAATGCTCGGGAATGCCTGTTCGTATCAAGTTTTCTAAGGATGGTAGCCGGGCTTATGTAGCAGGCTGGGAAAAGAATGGAACATTGACGGTTATTGATGTAGCATCCAAGAAAGAAATTAAAAGAATACCAGTTGGCAGCTATGCCATAGGAGTTGAAATCTCCTCCGATGGCAAATATGCATTTGTAGGTTGTGAAGATGCTGGAAAAACAAGCATTGGCAAGGATGGTGAAGAAAATCTTGAAAAACTAAAAGCCAAGTCTGATGGTGTGCATGTGGTAGACCTCCACAAACTAGAGGTTGTAAAGGTTATTGAAACCGGTTTAGGACCAGACCCCATGCAATTATGGTGGCCTCCTAATAAACTGATTGAAGACTAAATACAAGGTGAGCGATTATAGCCCCATCTGGAATAAGGTAGTTAAACCCGAAATATGCAATAGACATTCTATTAAGTGCTGAAATCGCTTTAAAATCAGCCACTTCGTTGCTGTTTTCAATTTCACCATAGCGGTGCTATGCTAAAATCTCCAAACAGCCTGATTTTCTTGCGATTGCAACACTTCCCGTAAACACGGGACAGGCTATCACGAATCCATAATCCGGGTTTAACAAACTATTTTATTTAGGTTGGTATGAATAACTGACACCTTTGTTTGCATCAATACCTGTGGGAAGTTTAAAGATCAAACAACCCTTCCTAGCTTCTTGGCTTCAGCATCTTTTCTTGCCCCGTAAAGTATCCCTAAAAGCATTCCCAAAGTTGTCCCCATAGACAAACTCATACTTGACCCTAAAAGGGATTCAATAGAAGTTCCATAAAACATCCCTAATGCCGTTCCGAAAATCATACCGTAAACCATCCCTATTTCTGTATAATGTTTTTCCGTAGTGAAATAAAACTCCTCTTTTAGAAAAACTTTAAATTCAGACAGTTTTTGTTTATAGTATTTTTTCAAGTTGTCCGTTGAAGCATCTAGCTGTAGTGAATCAAGTTCTTTCTGTATTATTGGTGATTGACTTTCAGTTAAACCCTTGCTTTTTAAACTATTCAGAATTTGAATAAAGCCCTTGTAAATCTTTATTTCCCCTTTGTTGTCTGTTGTTTTCAATAATTTATTAAAAACTTCAATTGCCTCTGTAATGCTCATGTTCTTTGTATTTTTTGTATGTATCCAAAATATTGGGTTGAGATATCTTATTTTATTCAGCTCTTAATTCCTCCATGTCTGAGATCAACTCGTCAAGCTTTCTAATTACTCTTCCATAAATAATATTTAAATCCCAATAGTAAATCTTACCTCCCAAAAGTGCTAAAACAGCAAGAATTAATATCATGACTAAAAGTCCGATCAATGGCATCCCAAAAACCACATTAAGGTCAGGGTATTTCACCATAAGCTCACTCATTACCGTTTCGTTTAGTTGTTGTCCATTTTTGCTCGAAAACCAAAACCCCATTATAGCAGATAGAAAAATTATGGGGTAATAAAACCTCGCCAATTTCATATTGACGGATATTTGATCATCCAACCAGCTTCTGAATGATCTAAGGTATTCATAGCTATTAACATTTTCATCAATGCTCTCCAAACCTTTTGAAAGTCTTTTATTCACTATAAACACCAAACTCGAAACCAGAAAAAGACCTATTCCCATAATGGGAATCCCTAATAAAAAAGAAGCTCCCAAAACCATTGTGGATCCAATCGCAATGGCATTCAAATTAGTTTTAAACATCCTCTTATATTTATCGATAAAATGAATCGATTTTTGGTTGTATAGGTTGGTTACTTTTGGACCTACCAATGCCTCATTTTTCATAAATCCTTCTTTCCAAATTGCTTCAATTGACTTTTCCATCTAATCGTTTTTTTAACCGTTCTTTAATTCTTTTAATGCGCACCCCGATGTTATTTGGGTTAGTACCAATAATGTCTGCTATTTCCTGATAAGACTTTTCTTCCAGATAAAGTAAAATCACTCCCCTGTCAACTTCCGACAGTTGCCTAATGGCATCATACAAATGATTTAGTGCCTCATCTGAAAATGCATGGCTATCTTCAACCACCTCTTCAGGCAAGGCATCAGAAGCGAAATACTGAGAACTGTTTTTCTTTTTCTTCAACAAGGTCAAGCAAACATTCAAAGACAATCTGTAAACCCAAGTAGACCACTCAGACTGCCTGCGGAAATTGTCTCTGCTTTTCCAAATTTGTAAACATACTTCTTGATAGTAATCTTCAAAATCTTCTTGCGTATTGGTATATGCGCGGCATATCTTAATAATGATTGCTGCATAGGGTAAAATTGAAGATCTATAAAAGTCGCTGCTCACTGTTTTTTTCTTGGTTAGTGGCGAGAATTAAATATTATTACACCTAATTGAAAATATTTGTGAAAAAAAGTACTGCATAAATAAGTTGAGACCATCTCCTGAATAGAAAAATCATTGCCCTTGAATAAGACCGAAATAGGTAGAAGTCTTTTTATTAGGCGATGAAATCACTCTTAAAAAAAGATCAGTACAGGGCCTTGAAAGAAAAAACATGCACTATGAACACTGAGTTAAAATTAGTCCAGGGCCATCGGCATTTCTTCAAGGTTGTATTTAATGTCTGTAATATTAAGTTTTAACCAGGTCCAATTTCCTCTCTCTAATTTCCACTCCGCCTTCGATTCAACTGGGATTTTTATCCCATTTCGTTCTTCGGTTTTGGTAGCGGTAACTGTCCATTCAGTAGGCAAAACATCATCTGCATCCTTATACCGCATGGCCACAAATTTTTTAAAATCCCCATTTTCTTCAAAGTGAAATATGCCTGAACCTTCGGTCCCATTATATTCCATTGTGGCTTTCGCCGAATAGTCATCCATTGCCTCCCAACTTATATATGGGTTCAAGGCAAAAGATGGGAACCAAACCATTTCGGCCAAATACCGCTGTAAGGTGGCTTGATTTACCTTATCATTGTTTTTTGCATCTACAACAGAAAAGAAGGAAAGCAACTTAATCGTCATTTCTCCTTGACCATTTTCAAATTTATCTCTCCCAACCACAGCTAAAAATGGATTCATTTTTAGCTTGACTGACCAAATAAAAGCTGGAGGTGCAATGGTGAAATATTGTCGGGCTTTTGCCTTGTTCCATTCTTTTTGCTCAGGTTTCATCAACATTTGCAAGTCTTGTTCCAAATAAACATTGTAAACCAATGGTTTTGCAATTGCCCCACTATTAAGTAACCATTTTTGAATTGTTGCAGGCAAGTCCACTATCATTTGCTCCGATAAAATGGTGTTTACTAAGGTATTTGAATCCTCAAACATTTTCGCTGTTTCATCACCCACCATTTTCTTAAAGCTTCCCGATGAATAAAGAAGAAAAATTAAAACCAGTACGACCAAATTTATAATTGTCCCGAACTTGGCATCACTCCAATAGTTTAGAATTAATAACTGTGAAAGGATTACACCCACAATTCCAATTGCCCACCAATAATTGGACTGAATGGACAATAAAAATACAGTTACAGCAAATAATACAAAGGTCAACAACCATAATAATCCAAACGCTTTGGAGATGGGTTGGGTAATGGCATTAAATTCGGAAAGGTCAAAGGCCTTTAAAAATCCAAACAGATGGATAACACCATGTATCCCAATGACTATTATTAAAGCTATTCGCATAATTTTTCTATTTTAATGTAGAATAATGCCTGACAACTTAATTTCTTTAACTGCTCTAAAATAGTGAAAAAATAAACGACTAGCACCTCAGGCGCTTCAAATCTTGAGAAGCTCCTTTCAGCACTTATTCTTTATTGAATTTAGCCTTAAAAATGTTAGGGCATTCCTTTTCAGCTTTTCATTATTGATAGTATTTCATTTACTTTCAGGCTACATAAGCCAAACAAATACCTCTTATTGATTCACGAATACACACGAAGATTATCGACTCAAGAGAATTTCAATGTTTTCATAGTTCATTAAAGCCATGCTATGTACCTTAGTTTTCTCTGTTAATGGTTATATTATAGATTAAAACCATCCTTCAATTCCAAAAACAAATACCAACACTGATGGCACACTTTATATGCAATGGCTACTCTAAAATCTTTGGATTTAGCAGAGGTAAAAATATAGGAATATCCCTCTTCCTTACACTTTTTACCTTATTACCCCTTCTCATTCAGGCGCAAGGCAAAAAAGAACTGAATGTTTTGTTTATGATCTCAGATGATCTTACAGCTACAGCATTGTCTAGTTATGAAAATGGCGCTAGCCATACCCCAAACATAGACAAATTGGCTTCTGAAGGGACGCGGTTTACAAAAGCCTACTGCCAATATCCTGTCTGTGGTCCATCCAGGGCATCCATGATGTTTGGCTATTACCCAAATGCGACAACCACCTATGGCTACGTTAGTGGACGAGAAAAGGTAGGCCCAAACCGCCAGTCATGGGCCCAATTGTTCAAAGACAATGGTTACTATACTGCTCGGGTTGGTAAGATATTCCATATGGGCTCTGTCGATATCCTGAAAGGAAGAAATGGAAAGGATGATCCTGTATCTTGGACAGAAAGATTTAACAGCCCAGCCCCTGAGGTTTTTGCTAAAGGAGAGCATGAATTGGTTCAAAATAATCCTTTTGGTTTGCTTACCTTACCTAAGGATAGCCTTTGGAATGGAGGCAATCAAATTCACATTGTCAAGACGGAAGAATATGAGATTCAGACAGATGCCGAAACAGCCAATAAGGTATCGAAACTCCTGAGAGCGCATAAAAACGAGCCGTTTTTTATCGCGGCCGGCTTTTTCCGCCCTCATGTACCTTTTGTAGCTCCTAAATCTTCCTTTGATAGCTATCCACATGAGCAAATTGTGATGCCTCCCAAGGTTGATGGCGACTGGGATGACATTCCTGAGCAAGGGATTAATTATGTGAACAGTGTAAATGGGGAAATGACAGTCGAACAAGAGAAAAAAGCTGTGGCTGCTTATTATGCTTCTACCTCCTTTTTGGATGACCAAGTCGGCAAAGTATTGCAAACCTTAAAAGAAGAAGGACTCGAAAAAAACACTATTGTTATCTTTACCTCTGACCACGGCTACTTTTTGGGAGAACATCGGTTTTGGATGAAAGTCGGATTGATGGAAGAATCCGTCAGGGTTCCGTTGATCATCAAAGTACCTGGACAAGCCCCAGCAGTGTGTTATTCTTTTGCAGAACTAATTGACCTCTATCCAACCATTTCGGAATTAGCAGGCTTACAAGCTCCAGAAGCTATCCAAGGCAAAAGTCTGGCCCCGCTGATCGATAATCCCAAGTTAGAAGTAAGGGACTTTGCTTTTTCCGTTTCTCAGCGGAATGGTAGAATGGGCTATCTAATTCGCTCATCTGAATGGGCTTATATTCAATATGGAGAGCAGGCTGAAGGAGGCATGGAATTGTACGACATGAATTATGATAAGGGACAATACAACAACCTGGCTTTGTATCCAAAATACACAGAGGTGGTCTCAGAAATGCAGGGCCTCTTAAAGGATAAATTAGCTGAAGTGCGTGCCAATGATTTGGGTATTGAATATTAGCATATCCTCCACATCTATGCTAAAAAGGTCTTGATTCAATGCAAACCCTATCGGAAAGTGTTGAGCAAGAAAAGGCTGTGGCGGCCCATCTTTTTTTAGAACCACCATAGCCTCCCCACTCATGTCTGAATATCCGAATTTCAGCATGCAATAAATTTTCTATTGCATCTCGGATTAAATCATAAAAAAAGAATTTCTAGCTACATGTCTGCATCCCAAATGGTGGCAGCAATATGGTGAAGGTCTTCTTTGGTAGACCAATAATAGAGTGCTACCATTTTACCATCTTCACGCTTTAATAAAAGTGGGTATCCAAGATCAATGGTTTCCATATCCTCTGAGCCATATCCATCTCTCAGAATCTTCGGATTGCTCCAGGAGACACCTTCATTGTCACTGTACACTACCATCATGGTTCCAGGCTCTTTCCTATTCCCGAAAATCGCAACAAGTCTTCCATCATCAGTAATATTGAGTGCGGGAGGATTGCCATTCCCTGCCCCTGCATCTCCTACTTCTGATAGAAAGTTCCACGACTTACCGTCATCCTCGGAGACATAGGCATCAACCCAATTATTTCCTTCATACCTTCTGCGCATGGCACTGATCAACTTCCCGTTTTCTAGTATGACTGTCTGGGACATAACTGCGCGGCATTGGTCTGGATGAGGATTTAAGGCATCATCTTCTTCTAGTTTTACCTTTATTGAAAGGTCAACTTTCTTTTCATCAAAAGGAGGCACTATCCAGTTCAGGTAAGAAAAAGTTCTTCCGCCATCCATTGTACGCATGCTAAAAAGCCTGTCTGTTCCGAATTGGTCTTTTTCACGTACAGACATGAATACAAGACATTCATCTTTTCCTTTCACTAAATAATCTGTTCTTGGAGTTAACTCTGTCTGGGCAGGAAGAGTGGTATTTTTCAATTCAGGCCATTCCCGAATATCATCAGCACCAAGTCGATAAGGCCCACTCCATGACTTACCAGCATTATAGGAGTAGAAAAAGTGTCCTCTCTGATCTTCCGCACCATGATAGGAAGTCCCCACGATACGCATGGCAAATTGAGGATGAGAAAAATTTATGGGATTGTCTAAGGTTAAGAGTTCAGGTTCTTTGCCAAAGTCACCGACATAATTTTTCGGATCATAACCTTCCCAGGTTTTACCCATATCAGTACTCCGGGCCAACCAGCTTTCCTGATTTCCTCCTATGTTGTGGTTGTCTTTAATAAGTTCATAATCTCCACGAGTAAACCCTACGAGCATGTTCACTCCATCTGCAGACCATGCGCCATTATTTGCAGGCCAACCGAGGAATTTACCCTCTTCCTGATAAACCACAACATGCTCCGCATTTTGAACCTGCTGATAATTTGATGGATTTACACCATTTGTTTGGGCAATTAAGGTTTGAAAATGCAAGAGAAACAGCATTACAAATAATGCTGATCCGGTGCCCTTTAGCATTTGAAAATTTATCTTCATTGGTTGGTTATTGTTTTTAATGGATTAGTTGTCCTTTTTTACTTTCACTGGAGGATACCCCCCTAAATCTCAAGTGTTCTTTGGCTTTCCAATAACGAATTAAAAATTCCCGATTAGGAAAGCTAAAAACATTTATTAATACCTCGTTTCCACCGGATGTGACTATCCTTATTTTTTCATCCGGAGCTAAACAAACATAAGTGGTGTAAATGAAACAAACCGTTAAAATAGAAAAAACTTTTAACTCAAAATTACATCCGATTCTTTTGTTAAGGCTAATTACTATATTTATTAATTCGAGTAAGATTTCAATACTTAGTAAAGCTTATATTTGATCGCCCATATTGGGATAAACGTTAACCCTGAATTCAAAAGAGACCTTGTAATTCTTGGTAAAAACGACTTAAAACGAGCCAATGGCAGTACTAAATCCACAGCAGGTGCTCCGAGGCGACTTCAAAAGCTGCCAGTTTTTACTGGATTGTAGCACTTAACAGAAAGATTTTACCCTGTTATAGGCCCAGTAAGAAGACAATGCTTTCAATAGAAATATTTTAAAATGAGTGAAACCCTTTCCATTCAAGAAGCCCAAAAACTGGTATTGATATCACACAATCTTCCGCCTTCTCATAAAAAAGGAAAAGCCATAGACTGTACCTTATCGAGCATAGAAAATCTTGGCTATGTTCAAATCGACACCATCTCAACCGTGCAACGTGCGCATCATCATACTTTATGGAGTAGAAACCCAAGGTATCAAAATTCCCATCTTGATGAATTGGTAGCGAAGAAAAAAGTCTTTGAATATTGGTCTCACGCTGCCGCTTACCTACCAATGAAAGACTATAAATATAGCCTTTATCGAAAAAATGCCATTTTAAGGGGTGAGCAAAAACATTGGTTTTCTAAGGATATTGGTCTTATGAAATCGGTATTGAATCGCATCAAAGAAGAAGGGCCATTAATGGCCAAAGACTTTATGCACCAAGGGAAATTAAAAGAATGGGGAAGTAAACCTGCCAAGCAAGCGCTTGAAAATTTGTTTATGCAAGGTAAATTGATGATTTCTTCTCGAAAAAACTTTCATAAGGTATATGACCTAACCGAACGTGTACTACCGAATCACATAGACTGTAGGGAACCTTCACAAATGGAATACATTAGGTATTTGATTAAAAACTATCTCAAAGCTAACGGAATTGGGCAGGCTGCTGAAATCTCTTATTTGCTTAAAAACACAAAAGCCCTAGTCACCGCAGCATTGCAGGAAATGCATTCCAGTGGGGAGTTGGTACAAACAAACGTTAATGGAAATATTTACTATGCACTTCCGGATGTCTTATCCTTATTGAACAAATCCCTGAACCGAAACCAACTAAAAATCCTCTCCCCTTTTGACAATTTGCTCATTCAACGCAAGCGCATGCTAAACTTATTTGATTTTGACTATCAGATTGAATGTTATATCCCGGAATCAAAACGTAAATACGGCTACTTTTCTTTGCCCATATTGTGGAATGCAAATTTAGTGGCCCGAATGGATTGCAAGGCGGATAGAAAGACTTCCATTTTACATATCAATCATTTGGCATTGGAGGAAAGGCTGCAAGACAAAGATGGTTTTACGCATGCTTTTTGTAAAGAACTTGAAGCTTTCAAGCAATTTAACAACTGTACAGAAATTAAATTGCACAAAACGACCCCACCTGACTTTAAAGCTACTTTGCAAAACCTTTTATAGTCTGCTCTTAATGCTTTCAATAATGTGGCAGACCTCTACTGCTGAGGCTCAGCATTTTCTCAACGCATAAGAGATCTCCACGCCTTCCGATGAGGATTCTGTTATGCAATTGAGGCGAACGGATGTTTACCGAAGCCCAATAAATTTTCAACCTTTTGTCATAAAAAGCAAAATTGAATAGGCCATCTCCTTAGCTATAAAGTAATAAAACAAGACATTGTGATTAGGCTAAATTAGACATCCGAAAGCTGGGACATTCCCTATATTTAAAACAATTGCTTATTGAAAGTCTATTAAACCCGAAATATGCAATAGACATTCTATTACATAATCCGAGTTAAATCATTTAAACACCCCCTTTTAAAGAATCATTATTTACTAATTTTAACACCTATTAATCCTTCTTACAATTGCTTATGAAATCGCTTTTTATCTTTTTGGTTACCCTCCTCTCAGCAACAATGGCACAATCTCAACAACTGCCCAATTTGCAGTTTAACAATGACAAGGAATTTAAGGTTGTCCAGTTTACAGACACCCATGTCAACGTAGAAGCAGGTAAGAATATGGAGGTATTTACGACAATTAAAAAAATACTTGAAATAGAAAAGCCTGATTTGGTCGTTTTGACAGGAGATGTAGCTACCGACGGCAACCCCCAAAAGACCTATCAAGCCTTTGAAAAAGTATTTGAGGAGGCCAAAATGCCATGGATAGTAACCCTTGGAAATCATGATTCTCAAGCCGATCTCTCCAGAAAAGAGGTCTCCGACTTCCTACAGGGATTAAGTTACTGTTTGAATAACGATAAGGGAGAAACTTATGGAAACTCCAATTTTGTGTTTCCCGTCAAAAGTAAAGAAAATAAAGCCGAAGCACTTATTTACATCATGGACTCCAATGCTTATAGCACTTTAAAACCTGAAGTAGACGGATGGGGCTGGTTCGATCATTCTCAAGTCAATTGGTACAAAGAAAAGAGTCAGCAATACACCAAGGCAAACAATGACGAACCTTTACCTGCCATTGCTTTTTTCCATATTCCATTGCCGGAATATTACCAGGCATGGAGCAATAAAGAAGTGAAAGCCATAGGTAAAAGAAAAGAAGATGAATGCGGACCGGAAATCAATACCGGCATGTTTGCCGCCATGTTAGAATCTAAAGACATCATGGGAACCTTTGTCGGTCACGATCACAACAACGATTATATAGGCGTACATCACAATGTGGCCTTGGCCTATGGAAGGGTTACCAAAACAAAAACCTATAGAAAAGCGCCCGTTGAAGGTGCAAGAATCATCGTTTTAACGGAAGGAGAAAGAAAATTTGATTCCTGGATCCGTGAAGTAAACGGAAGAAAAGTATATCCCTGTACCTGGCCGGATTCATTTGTGAATTAATCCAATTAGCAATAGGCCAACCCTTTTCGGTAACCTATTAAATAAATGCTAAGACACGGAAACAATCACGAAATTGGCTAAATAAGACCAGGTATTATAAAATGCCCCTAGGCCTAATATTAGTTCTTAGCAATTAATATTAGGCATTTATGCCCCCAATTTTTGATCAATTTCAACAACAAATGTCTTGGTCAACTTATCATATAGGTTTTGGTTTTTATTGTCCCAAAGCAACCATATTATTGGAATTAAAAGAATGCTTGAAGCGTATTTTAAAAACTCACGAATGGCTCCCTCAGAAGCTTTCTTATAATCCGCTCCAGATTCAGCGCATATGACTTTTAAATTGAATATCTTATGACCTAAATTCCCTGAAAAAACCGGATACAATACGCCTCCAATCAAAAGTGAAAAAAAGGCCAGGTGTTCAACTTTTACAAATGCACCTACATTGGGGTCCATATTTTTGGTAAGCATTTTATATAGCACATTAGGCCCTATTAAAATTACGAAAAAAATGAAAAATTCTGTCAAATTGGCTAGAAGTCTGATTCCTTTCGGAGCTAATTTGTACCCGTAAACCAAATCTGATTTTATCCTATTTTCATTGTGATGTTTCTCACTATTCAGTACCTCTTCTATGTTTAACTCAAGGGCTTCACAAATTAAACTTAAAGTTTTACCCCGAGGGTCACTTTCTTTGTTTTCAATTCGCTGAATTGTTCTTAAATTCACTTTAGACATTTCAGCTAATTCCTCTTGAGTTAATCCTTTAGCTTTCCTTGTTTCACAAATTATTTCACCAATCACACCCATTTTTGTATCGTTAATTTTCTTTAAAGTTATTGAAGAAAATATATTTTGATAGCGGTTACCTTACGGCATTCTTACGACATTTCTAAAAATGCTGGTTTATCTTTTCAATTTTAATTGGCCTTAGATAAGTTTAATAGATTGCTCAATGCAATAAAAACACTTCCTAACACCATTTCATAGGTTTTTTGGCTGGTTTTAGGGCTATGGCCTGATCAATTAAAGAAACCCTTTTCTTATAGCGAAAAAGGGAAAAATAGAATTATGGTTCAGGAATATAAATATCAAAAGTAGCTCCTTTATTTAATTGGCCAGTTGCCAATATTACCCCTTCATGATTTTCTATTATTCTCTTTACAATAGCCAACCCAATACCCGTTCCGGTATAGGCTTCCTTATTGTGTAGCCGTTGAAAAACTTCAAATATTTTCTTACTGTATTGCTGGTCAAAACCAATACCATTATCGCAATACTGTATATGGTTATAATTTTGATCAACATTTAAGGCTTCAATTCCTGTTTCCTTTCCTTTTATTGATTCGCAACTAATTTTTATATGGACAGGCTGATCCTTTTTGGCAAATTTGATGGAATTACTAATTAAGTTAAGGACTACCTGTCTGAACTGAACGAGTACCACTTTGACCTTGCCAAGATTATTTAACTCAAAGGTAACATCGCTTTGTTCCAATTCTTCGGTTAACGTTTCCTTAGTGTCTTCAATAATCTCAAGAAGGTCCACAATCTCATATTTTATTTCTTGATCGTTGGTTCTGGAATAAGCAATAAGATCTTGAATTAAATTTTGCATTCGGTTAGCCGACTTATGCATCCTGGTGAAATACTTTTTACCATTTTCGGATAAAACATCGTATTCTGTTTCAATAATACGGGAAGCAAAAATCTGAATTTTTCGTAAGGGTTCTTGCAAATCATGGCTGGAGATGTATACAAACGATTGCAACTCTTTATTGATTTTCTCTAGGGCCATGTTCTTTTGTTGTAGCTCATTTGTTCCCAACTGAACCAATTTTTCCAGTTCGGTAGTAAACATTTTTTGCTCTTGAACATCTGTACTGGTACCTACCCACATTTTTATGGTCCCATCTGCATCTTTTTGTGGAATTGCTCTGCTCAGCTGCCAGCGATATTCTCCATTGTGTTTGCGAAATCGATGCTCCAACAAAAAGTCTTTCCCCGAACGAACGGCTTCCATCCATTGCTTAATATTCTCCTCCTTATCATCCGGATGAACTATCTGTTGCCAACCGTCTCTTTTAATTTGTTCTAAGGTTAAGCCCGAAAAATCAAAAACGGATTGATTGAAATAATTCAGGTTTCCCTCAGGATCTGAGGTCCAAACAAATTGCGGCATCGAGTCTGCCAATAAGCGAAACTTCTCTTCCCTTTCTAATAATTGCTGGTGAAAAGTCCTCTCTTCCGTAATATCCCTCACGGTTCCAAGCATGCGTTCAGGCTTATTGTTTTCATCGTAATAAACCTTGCCTTTTACATCCTTCCAATGCAGAGATTGGTCCTCCCATACAATCCTTATCTGATAATGCAACGAGCCCTCTACATAAGCCTTTTCAAATGCCTCCGCTCTAAGTTTTACATCATCAGGATGCACATGGGCAATAAGCTCCTCTTGGGTTAGACTCTTCTTATTCGCAAAACCTAAAATATTATAGCAACGCTCAGAGGCAACCATTTCTTGTGTCTTAAGATCTAAATCCCAAATCCCGAGCTCACTTGCCTCGATGATAAGTTTGAGCTTATCCTCATTCTCCTCAATTATATGTTTTGCCTTGACAGTAGCCGTTACCTCGGTGGCTACCACCATTATACCCGTTATTGTGTTATTTTCTTTTAAAGGATGGTAAACAAAATTAAAGAAGCTCTTCTCCGTTTTGCCATGACGGTTTAAATCCACAGGAAACTCATAACCATAAAAAGCATTACCTGTTTTATAAATACCCTCAATAATTGGGGCTATTTTTGTTCTAACTTCTGGCAAGGTTTCAAAAAGAGGCTTCCCTACAAATTGATCTTCAGTCTTGTCTATTATCTGTAAATAGCTTTCATTGGCTACCTCAATAACGTTTTCTGAACCTCGGAAGATAACTATACCCAGCGGTGCCTGTTTCACTGAATCCCGGAATCTTTTTTCACTTTCCTCTACTTTTTGAAAGGCTTCTATAACATCCTGCTCAGCTTTTTTCCTTTCAGAAATGTCACGTGCTACGGCAAATAACAAGTTTTTTTGGTCCACCTGAACCCCTCCCATATTAATCTCTACAGGATAAATGTGCCCTTGTTTATTTTTATGCATGGTTTCAAAAGGAGGAATTTTTTCCCTTTGCGCACGCTGAAAAGCTTCTCTGTATTTTTTATCATCGAAAACAGTATCTACATCTGGCACTTTCAACAAGCTCATCTCCTGCTCAGTGTAGCCCCATTTTTCAAGAGCCGAATTATTGAGATAGGTAAAACTTCCATCTTCCTCCATAAGAATAAAGGGATCAGCCGCCGTATCTGCCATAAACTTAAACAGCTTAATTTCTGACAGGGCTTCTTCTACCTTCTGCTTTGCTTCATGTAACTCTGTTACCTCAGCTGCTGTATTCATTACTGCGTCCACTTTTCCAGAAGCATCCAAAAGCGGGGTGAAGCTATAGTTGTAATAATAAGGTTTTAATTCCCCATTTTTTACTATGTCTACTTTTTGATTTTTAGCATGAAAAGGAACCCCAGTACGCAAGACCTTACGTATCTGTTCAAAAATATGCTGGTTTCCAAATTCTGGTAATATATCCGAATACCGTTTCCCTACAACATCATTTCCTTTTCCCCAGGCGTCCATTATGGATTGATTAGCTAGAGAAATCCGCATTTCTTCTCCTACAAAAACACCTATGGGAAAAGGTGCACTTTCTACTAAAGCACGAATGTTTTGTTCGCTTTCTTTTATTTTGTTGTTCAGTATGGCTTGAGAAGTAACCTCTGTAGCGATGATACCAAGTCCATTTATATTCCCTTCCAAATCCCGCTGGGGATACACATTGAAATTGTAGTATTTCATGGTCATTTTACCATGTTGCAGGATTCGTACTGGCGTTTCAATGGCTGTAAAAGGAATTCCTGTTTCAAACACTTTTTCAAAGACCTCAACGTACCCTTGTTCCACCATTTCTGGCAAAAGTTCAAAATAAGGTTTCCCTAAAACATCTTTTCCTTTTCCCCAGTATTCGATGATGATATCATTGGCTATGGTTATCACTAAATCTTTTCCAGATAAAATAGCGATAGAAGATGGGGAAGAGTTTATAAGGTTATGATAACGCTTTTCGCTTTCTTCTACGGTTTTTCTTGCTTCTACCTGAGGGGTCACATCATAACCTATTGCCATGATGCCATTGATTTCCTCATTTGTATCATACAATGCCTCGTATGAAAAATGGATGTACACAGTTTCTAATACACCATTTCTTAAAAGTTGAACAGGCCTTTCCGGCGTGGCATAACGATTGCCCGTACTGAAGACACCATCCAGTAATTCTTTTATACCCTGAGAAGCAATTTCCGGCATAGCCTCAAATAGCGGAATGTTAAGCACTTCTTCCTCTTTTCTACCCCAAAGTTCCAAGGCATATTTATTGGCAATTTCTACTGTGTAATTGGCACCCCTAAATATTGATATGGCAACGGGAGCCTGAAGAATCATAAGCCGAAGATTTCTTTCGTTTTCTTCTATTTTTTTTCTAGCCAATACCCGTTCGGTAACGTCTTCCAAAGTACCGTTTAATCTGTAAGCAAATTTCTCTTCATTAAACCTGGCTTTACCTTTGGCATGGACGATGGTTTCTTCTTTGGTCACTGCATTTACAATTGTATATTCGATATCGTAAATGCCACCAGAAGAATATTTCAAGACTTTATTAATGGCTTGGGATACACGTTCTCTATCCGTTTCCGCAATAGCAGCCATGGCTTGATTAAATGTAATCTTTTCTTCGGGAGGATAACCAAACCATTCTTTCAATCTGGCATTACCAGAAAAGGTATTGGTCAATGGATTATAGTCATAGGTTCCTAATTGAGCCGCCTCGATTACGAATTCCAAATCATTCTTATTTTCTATAAGGTCGTTTTCAGCTATTTTTTTTGAAGTGGTTTCTATTACTGTTACAAGTACTCCGCCCACTTCCCCTGTTGCTAATCTTATGGGACTGTATGAAAAATCAAAATAACAGTTTTCTAAATACCCATTTCTGTTAAGTGGCAGCATCAAATCCGAAAACCGAACAGCTTCTCCCTCCATTACACCATCGAGCATAGGTCCAATGATTGGCCAAATTTCAGAAAAGGTTTCCTTTGTACTATTACCCAATGCCTGAGGATGTTTGGTAGCTCCTAATATGGGACGATAGCCATCATTGTATATTTGAGTAAATTCTTTCCCCCATGCGATGTACATACCAAAGGGATTTTCAAGCAAGACACCTACCATCGTTTTTAATGGTTGAGGCCAAGTACTTGGGTCACCTAAAGCTGTGTTTTCCCAATCTTTTGCTCTGATGAGCTTCCCCATTTCGCCTCCACCTCGTAAAAAAATATTGTCTTCCCTTTCTGTACCCATTTAATCCATCATGGTTTAATTATAAAACTTTCTCTTGAACGCTGAGGTGAAGTTGTGATAGCTAGGAATATCATTAAACCTTTGACATGCTACTCCTACTCTATTCCCTAATACTTGAATGTTAAAACAATTTCAATGCTCCCAAGCTTAATCATTATGTCCTTTCAACTCTAAATAGAAGCTCCGCTTCACAAAGTTTACTCAAATTAACATCATTAAAATTAACAATAAAAAGTAAACTACAATCCCAAGCCCACAATTTTTCAAACAGCCTATAAATAAACACAAAAAGGAGATGACTATCCCCTTTTTGTGTTTATCATAATACCTGACTTCATTTCTACTAAAAACCGATATAATTCTTGACTATGAAATTCTAGGACCTTTTCAAGGCATTTGTTTTTTAGATTAAAAGTAATTTTTTTTGTAACACCTAATTATTTACACGAAAATTCATATAGTATTTATTTTCGCTTACTATTACCCTTTTATAATAAGCTTCATAATGCTCATTCGTCATCAGATTTACCTGGTAAAAATGTTTGCCATAATTTTTAGCATTTTTTTCAAGTTTGCTTACATATAGTTGCCCAAAATCAGTAGGGCTATAATTATTCAACTCTTCATTACTAATTCGCTTCCCGTCTATCCAAACGCCATACATTTTAGCATCCTTCCAGGACTCAATTTGCTGTTCAGTAGGTGTCGTTTTTTGCATCGGTGGAGGCAAGGTCCTAAACATTATCATTTGTTGCCCTTGCTGCTCTTTACTCATTAATAAATACAAGGATAATAATCTTTCTTCGTCATCCTTAGAGATTTTGTATTCCACAGGACGTCCTTTGTCATTTTTCGCTTTGTTCACAATTTCACTGTACTCAGCAAGTTGGGCAGGGGTCGCCCCGTCCATCGTAGCAGGAAC
Source organism: Cyclobacterium amurskyense (assembly GCF_001050135.1). Classification (GTDB taxonomy): domain Bacteria; phylum Bacteroidota; class Bacteroidia; order Cytophagales; family Cyclobacteriaceae; genus Cyclobacterium; species Cyclobacterium amurskyense. The sequence continues at coordinate 927,147 of NZ_CP012040.1, forward strand.
GACAATTTGTTTGGGCTGAACAGCCTCGGTTTTATCTTGTGCAATTGTTATAGTGCTGAAAAAAAACACAGCCATACCCAAAAGGGGAACAACGGCCAATTGCTTGCAGAAAGTGTTTCGGAATGATTTGGTTTTGGTCATCATAAGTAATCGTTTTTTGGTTATAGAATGGTTAAACTGACTTGTTATAAATGAGCTGTTTTGCTTGCTTACTTTATCAAGCAGCAAAATTTGATAGGCTTTTACATCTGTATATTCCTTGATTACTGCCTCATCAGCTAAGAACTCATGGTTCAGCATTATGGCTTTCCGGTAAAGAAAAATAAATGGGTTAAACCAAAATAGGATATGGACGATTTCTATGAATAGGACATCCCAAGAATGTTTTTGTTCTACATGTGCCAGTTCATGAAAGAGAATTTCTTGTTCAATATTTCCACTCAAGTAATCATCCGCATTGAGGAATATATAGCCTAAAAAACTATGTGGCCTTTCGCTTTGGTCTAAAAGGATGAGCTTGCAGTTTCTAAATGAAAGGATATCATTTGCCCATGCTTTATTTATTATCGTTTTAAGGTTTATAGAAAACCTAAAAAACAATAAGGTTGTAATGGTCACATAAATGGTCAAGAGAATAAGCAGTAGGTAATTGTTCTCATTAGACACCACTATTTCTGGCGCATTCCCGGCCTCGGAAAAAAACATCGAATCGGTAATCACTTTTTCCACCACCGGAAGCGCTGACACCCGATTGGTAAAAGTCAGCAGGGGTACAATGAATGAAAAAATTAAACTGCCAATGAGGTAAAACCTATTGAATCGAAGCATTCTTTCTTCCTCTAAGATCAATTTATAGAAAGCCAAAAACAATGCAGAACAAACAATTATTTTAATGAAGTAAACTGTCATTTTTCCTTTCTTTTAATTTCCTGATCTACAATTTTTTTAAGGTCTTCCAATTCAGTTGTTGTAAGATCTGTGGCTTTAGTAAAAAACGAAGCAAACTGCAGTGGTGAATTGTCAAAGTAATTTTTAATCATTCCCTTCACATGCTTTGAAAAGTAATCCACCTTCTTCACCAAAGGATAATATTGCCGGGAATTCCCAAACACCTTGTAGGCAACAAATTTTTTGTCTTGCAACCTTTTTAACAAGGTGGAAATTGTTGTAGTAGCAGGTTTTGGTTCAGGATAAGATTCAATAATGTCTTTCATGAAAACTTTGCCTTGCTTCCAGATAAACTCCATTAGTTGCTCTTCTTTTTTCGACAATTGCATTGCTCTATATTTATATATATTGATCTACATTTATATTTCTTACTCTACAAATGTAGAGTATTTACATTAACAAACAAACTTTCAAACGAATTACTTAATAGGAGACCCATTATTTTTGTGGAAACCCCCATCTAACTTGGGATTAGCAGGTTATAAAAAACACACATGAACCGGTCCATTAGGGCATGGCACTTCATCATGATGAAATGGAAAACTCTTTAGAATAAACTTATCAAATTCTTTAAACCAGGATTATGTAATAGGATTTCTCCGTCCTGACAATAGTCAGGGGTGAAGCCTGTCCCGTGTTTACGGGAAGTGTTACAATCTCCAAACAAGCAACGAAGTGGCTGATTTTGAAGCGATTTCAGCACGTAATAGATTGTCTATTGCATATTTCGGGTTAAAGCCTTAAGCAAGGAAAAAATGAATAAGGCCCTTTATTTTTTAGCTAATCCAGAAGGGGCATGACTATACAGCTTTGGGTCTAGCCCTTGGTTCTGTAAAGTCACATAATGAATTTACTTGGAAATACGATCTATGAAAGACATCCCACCGGTGATGGAAAATTAAAAAATGTCAATCTATGGCCTGGTATCAGGACAAGAATTAAATGAGGAATAATTCGAAAAAAATTTGATCGAAGGTTATCCTACAAAGTCAAAAGAGTTTAGCCCATGGACCACCATCTTCTAGCAATCCGTGTTTCCACCTTTCTCCCATAGATCAATTGTCTTTTTGATAAATGCTTCCAGTCCGGTTTTAGAAAGGTCGATTGACTTTCTTATTCTAATACATCCCTTTCCTTTATCAAAAGCCCTTAGCAGGTCTTGTGCATTTTCTACTTTGTCAATATTTCCTACATATAGACTAACATAGGCACTTTGTGCATTTAGATGAAAAATATTTTTCTCTCCGTTGCCAAAAGACAGCATTTTGTATTCAATGCCTTCTTGAAGAGAAGGTCCCTTATTTTTAATCAATTTTCGAATTTCTTCAAGCTTGACCTTTCGCCAATCATTTTCCAATTCCTTTAAGTATTCACTTGGTGTTTTTGCTTCATACTGCATAATCTATTCTTATTGTTTTTTCAGGTATAAAACCGCATCCCCAGAAAACGGAGGGGAGAACGTTTGAAAACTATCCCCTTTAATCAATGTATTCCCCTTAATGGTTTTGTTTAAAACGGGAATAAACCATTCTATTGCATATTCTCCTGCTGCATTTATCAAGTTCAGTGTACCCGATTCACCCTCAGAAAAATAGACCACATAAGCTTCTCCAGGATTGGCCAAACAATAGCTTGTAGAACTAAGTCCATTATGAGGCACCATTTTAACCAGGTCCAACCGATCAGCCAATTGCCGAATGTATCCCATGTTTTTGCGCAATGGCTCCCAATCAGGGTAATCTTTAGCAGCCTTTAAAATGCCTCCTGCCAGGAACATTCCAGACATTTATCTTTATCCAAGTCCCCCGCTAGCTCCACCCAAGAATCCATAAAGATCGGGTTGTGCCCACGAATAAATGCCTTCCATGCCCAAGCATAGGTGCCACCAATTCCCCAAAGATGATCCGTATCTAGAATGACTATCTTTTCCCCATTATTAACAGGTGGGTCGTATTGATAATTTTCAAGAAATTTGCTCCCCTTGTACATCCATGCCAAAGGTTCAGGTGTTGGTGAAACCCAGTCGGCTTCGCTATCCCAAAGGTCTTGGTTAACCATTTTTGGTTTCACGGTAACCGAATGAGACATTCCTACCGGATGTTGTTTAGGCATTTTTGCTTCCGCTTTCTTTATGTAATCAATCATATGATATTGCCAGTCTTTCGTACCGCCTTCATTCAAAATCTCATAAATCACATTGTCAGAATCATTCAGTGTCTCCAATACTTTTTTAACAAAAGCTTCTTGATGCCACAACACATCACCATTATTCAAGGAATGCAAAGTGCCTTTCTCAGCATCGTCGATATCATTATTGACCACCTGCTTGCCAACACCATTGACATTGTTTTTGGGATTGAAAGGATTGTATGGCCAGGGATCTGCATTGGGAGTGTCGGTCTTGTTGAGGCTCCAACCTTGAAACAACATTACAGATACGTAGATACCTCTCTCTCCTGCATCTGTCACCCTTTTATGGAGGCGATCAAAAAACGCCTCATTCCATTTGGTAAGGTCATAACTTTCTTTCCCATTTTTAAGTACCGTCTGATAGGGTAAGGGAGAAAACTCAATAGGATCTTGCGTCCAAGAGGCATTTTGGGTCTGTTCCCATATCCATAATCTTATAAAATTATGGTGATTGTCCTCCAGCAGATCAAGATATCCCTCCCAATCAAAAAGAGCGTCGCCAGGCAATCTAATCTCCTGAAAATTAGCCCAAGTATGCGATCCCGTTAAGTAGATGGCCTTCCCTGAATTGTCCGTGAAATAGCGGCCATTTTCAGGATGAACAAATAAAGGGCCGTCAAAAGTTTGCCCAAATGAATGGGTACAAACTATAGCGACTAAAACTATGGTAAAAATTTTTCTAATCATGAATGAGCATTTACCTTATGGAAAATCGGCATCAGTTCTTTGACTCCTAAGGGAGGAGCCAAATAGTACCTAATCATTTGTTGTATTTCTTTTTTGCTGCTCACTAAAGCGCATCATCCAGGCAATACCAAATTTATCTTTCAGCATCCCAAAGTAGTCTCCCCAAAAAGAATCATGAAGAGGGGTATTAACTTCTCCTCCCTCAGCCAGTGCTTGAAAAATTGTATCCGCTTCGGCTCTACTGTTTGCTACTATTTGTAACGAAAAGTTATTCCCTTGCTGAAATGAGCTTGCCCAATCGCCACCTACATCACTTCCCATTAAAATGGAAGAACCAATAGGAAGTGACACATGCATGATTTTATTTTTGTCTGTGTCTGGAATACTATAATCATCACTTTCTGGCATCTCTTTAAAGCGCCCTATAAATGTGAATTCGGTTCCGAATACAGTTTTATAGAAATTGAATGCTTCTTCACAATTCCCATTAAAATTCAGGTAAGTACTTATTGTGGCCATGTTTGGGTTATTTAAAATTTAACGAAAGTGAATTTAACCCGGATTATGTAATAGAATTTCTCCGCCCTGACAATGTCAGGGGTGAAGCCTGTCCCGTGTTTACTGGAAGTGTTGCAATCGCAAAAAATCAGGCTGTTTGGAGATTTTAGCATAGCACCGCTATGGTGAAATTGAAAACAGCAACGAAGTGGCTGATTTTAAAGCGATTTCAGCACCTAATAGAATGTCTATTGCATATTTCGGGTTTAATTATTTTCACAATTGATTTTTGCTGCATATTCGAAGCCATCAAATTAAAATTAAATAACAGCATTAAAAATTTTTCTTTGAGCTGAAATCACCTTCTAAGAAAAAAATAGCAATAAAAAGTAATTTCATAAGACCTGAAAATCCAGGCTAAAGGTAAACCTGATCCTGAATTCTGCAATTACAATCTGGTCCTGATTGGAGACAATACCTTGAAAAAGGAAATTATCCTAAATCACTAGCGCCATTTCGGACTCTTTTTTCATACTCAAATTACTGCCCCTACAGCTTTTCTCAGCCGTATAAATCCAATAGCTTTTCCAAGTCATCCAAAGTATTGGCCTCTTTGGCAGGCTTGTCTTTTCGCCACCTAAACATCCTGGGGAACCTCAATGCCACTCCTGATTTATGCCGGGAGGACCTGGCAATCCCTTCAAAAGCGATTTCAAAAACCAATTCAGGTTTTACACTCCTTACAGGTCCAAAACGGTCTACCGTATTGCGTTTCACAAAAGCATCTACCTGATTAATTTCTTTATCTGTTAAGCCTGAATAGGCCTTAGTGAAAGGGACTAGCTCTTCACCTTTCCATACAGCAAAAGTATAGTCTGTATACAAATTGGCTCTTCTACCGTGTCCCCGCATGGCGTAAATCATCACTGCATCAATTGTAAGCGGATCGACTTTCCACTTCCACCAATCCCCCTTTTTACGACCCACTTTATAAGTGCCGGCTTTGTGCTTTAACATTAATCCTTCCGCATGATACTGTCTGGATTTCTCCCTTTCTTTTACCAATTCTTCCCAATTGTTAAAGTCCACCAGATTCGAAATCAGAAGTTTTTCAGAAGCTACCTGCTTTACCAATTTCTCCAGTTCAACTCTTCGGTCCTGCATGGGTTTTTCCCGGATATCTACTCCATTATGCTCTAGCAGGTCATAGGCAATCATTAAAACAGGTGCTTTTTTTAGAATGGCTTTGCTTACATTCTTCCTTCCTATCCGGCTTTGCAATACATTGAAGCCTAAAGGTTGACCGTTTTCGAAAGCAATGATCTCTCCATCAATTACAGTTCCATTAGGTAATGCATTTCTAAGAACATCAAATTCCGGGAATTTATCGGTTACCAATTCCTCTCCTCTGGACCACACAAACAATTGGTCCTCCCGAACAATAAGTTGCCCTCTGATGCCATCCCATTTTCTTTCAGCCATCCATTCACTCGTAGCGCCCAATTCCTGAGGTTCTCCCTCAATGGCATAGGCGAGATAAAAAGGATAGGGTTGCGAGATTTGATCTGCTGGATCACTTTCAATAATTAGTTGATGGTAAGTTGTGCTCTCCGCTCTCCAATCACCCATTAAGCGATGAGAAAGAGTATTTTCTTCAATACCACTGTGTTTGGCCAAGGCACGCGTCATTAACTTCTGAGAAACTCCAACACGCCAACCTCCGGTCATCAGCTTGTTGAAAACAAAACGTTCGGTTTCATTCAACTGATCCCATGCCCAAAGCACCTTTTCTTTTTTTGTTTGCAAGATCCCCTCTTCTGTGTCAGGCCCCTCCTCTTCAAGGTCTTTTAAGTCTATGATAAATGCTATCCATTCACTTAGGCTTTTGTCGTGCTTGCTTTCCAGGTTAGGGTGCATCAAGGCCATGGTTTCTGCAAGGTCTCCCACGATATGGTAAGATTCTTCAAACAACCATAATGGTACATTGGCTACCTCTGCAGACCATTGTCGCAACAAGGCTGTCCTTACACTCCTTTTGGGTTTTCGGTGGCTTAATAAGGCTATCGTCCACAATTTATCCTTGTCACTTGCTTCATTAAAATAATCTACCAAAGCAGCTACCTTTTTCAGGGTTTTGGTAGTTTGATCAAGCTGAGTAAAAAGTCGGACAAAGTTTTTCATGCGGCATCTGATTTTTCAGTTTCTTCCAATACTTCCCCTTCAAATTCAGTTGCCTCAATTTGCGTAGCTATCCCTTGATCATTTAGCCACTTACTAAAAATATTGGTGTAACCATGCGTAACAATCACCTTTTCGCATTCAGTAGCTTTTATGGCTGTATTTAGTCCTTCCCAATCTGCGTGGTCAGACAATACAAAACCTCGGTCTACCGACCTTCTTCTTCTGGGACCTCTCATTTTCATCCAACCTGAAGCAATGCCTACTTCAAAAGGTTGAAACTTCTTTTGCCAAGAGGTACCCAAGGCAGAAGGCGGTGCAATGACCAAAGCGCCTTTGTATTCATTTTTGTTGATTTCCGGCCTTACATAAGTCGTCTCATTCAATTCAACACCCATATCTCGGATAATTTCATTGGTTTTCTCAATAGCTCCATGCGTGAAAATTCGACCAAGGGAGGGGTCAACGCCCTGAATTAAACGCTGTGCCTTCCCTAATGAGTAACCAGTTAAAATAGTAACCTTGTCTTCGGCTTTGTTTTTTCTCCACCAACTATTGATCTCCTCAAACACCTCTTTCTGGTCCTGCCATTTAAAAACCGGCAAACCAAAGGTACACTCCGTGATAAATGTATTGCACCTTACTGGTACAAAAGGGGTTGAAAATCCATCGTCTTCCAATTTATAATCTCCTGAAGCCACCCAAACCTCTCCTTTATATGCTACCCGAACCTGTGCCGAACCAATGATATGCCCTGCTGGATAAAAACTAAAGTCCACCCCATTGATTGTTTTATGTTCACCATATTCCATTGACTCTATATGGATATCCGACCCCAATCGATGTTGTATAATGGGTTTGGACAAATGGTGGGAGAGGTAAAATTTATTACCCCAGCGTGAATGATCGGCATGGGCATGGGTAATGATGGCATAGTCTACCGGCTTCCATGGATCGATATAGACATTTGCCCTTTCGCAAAAAATACCTTTTTCAGTGAATTGCAGTAAGGCCATAATCAAATAACTGGGCTTGGTGAGAATACTTTAATATCACTCCCTTTGCGAAAACATCGGGAGTTAAGGATAAATTGTTGTTAAATCCAAAATAGGCATTCAATTTTTGATTTAGCTGGATGAGTTCCGTTGGCTTTTTTCTCCTAAATTTGATTGCATTTCTATTTGAGGTAATACCTCATTCAATTTTTCACCCCCTTTAATTCCAAAATCCAATGTTCTGATCGGGAAAGGAATCATGATGTCCTCTTTATCAAATGCTTTTTTGATGGCTATGATCGCTTCACTTTGGCTTTTCAGGAACTCCAATTGACTTTTAAATGCCACCCAAATCATGATTCTAAAATCAATAGAGCTGCTTCCAAAAGCCAAATACACAAGATCAATGTCTTTGTTTTTATTGATATTCGGGGTGTTTCTCACTGCTTCAATGGCAATGTCTCTCACACGTTCCAAATCCTCCCCATAGGATACGCCTACATTTAGGTCTATTCTCTTATAAGTATTCTCAGAATCATTTACCAAAGGATTCTGAAAAAGCATTTTATTGGGAATAATAACTTCTTGCCCCTGAAAGGAAGTCAATTCAGTAGTACGTATTCCAATATGTTTTATCACACCGCTGTGGCCTTCACAATGAATTACTTGTCCAATTTTAAATGGACGTTTGATGGCCATGAAAAACCCAGCAATAAAATTGGTAGCAATGTCTTGAAAAGCAAAACCCAAGGCCAAGCCAATAATTCCCGCACCGGCAAGCAATGAAGAAACTGTCTTGTCAAGGTTTAGGAAACTTAAGGCTGTAAAGAGACCTATTGTCACAACTATGATATAGATAACTTTAGAAATTATGGAAGAAAGAGATTTATTCTTTATTGCCTTATCCAGTAGTTTATCACTAATATTCCTAACTAATCTTCCCGCAAAAATAAATGCTATTAGCACCAAAACTGCTACTACAAAGTTTGGAAGCATTTTAACCAGAAGCTCTAACCATCCAGTTAATTTTTCAGCAATAATATCGTAATATTTATTAATCTCCATGATGTAGTCTTGAATTAACAATTGAACAGTTTTTATCCTACTTCTGATGCAAATCTGCGTTTATAAAGATTTTCCAACTCAGCTCACTTAACATTAACATTTTTCAGTAAAGATTGTTTTACACTCCTTAAACCCTGATTATGGAATAGGATTCGTGATGAGTGTAAAAATCGCAAGAAAATCAGGCTGTTTGGAGATTTTAGCATAACACCGCTATGGTGAAATTGAAAACAGCAACGAAGTGGCTGATTTTGAAGCGATTTCAGCACGTAATAGATTGTCTATTGCATATTTCGGGTTAAATCAATGCTTTTCTCATAATTGATGCTAAAGTCTTCGTATTTTAATCCTGCTTAGTATGTTCAACCCAAATCAGCTCGGAGGTATTGTAACCAATTTTCTCGGCCATCTTTAGGTATTCGTTCTTTACATCTTCGGGTATCTCAGTCTCACGCGAAAGTATCCACAGGTACTTTAGACTTTCCCCTGCCACCAAAGCATATTTGTATTCTTTGTCAATAGCGATCACATTGTACCCTGAATAAAAAGGCCCAAAGAAGGACACTTTAAGCTTGGCAATATCATCATCACCTACGAATTTTGCCTTGCCTATCGCTTGGGTCCATTCTTCCTTTTTGGTATTGTACCCTTGATTGTCAACCTTGATGGTTCCATTGTCATTTAAGGAATAGCTGGCAGTAGTATTATTCAAATTCCTTTCAAACTTGAAATCCAGTCTGGCAATTTCATACCATTTTCCAAGGTATTTTTCTTTATCAAAAGGTTTTACAGCTTCTGCCCCTTTTGGTATTGTCGCACAAGAAAAAAGTCCCATCATTATCAAGCCTGTTAATAGTGAGTAAATCAATTTGCTAATTTTCATACTTTTAAAATCTGTTAGAAACTGTATTTGATTAATCAAATGTCATGCCTATATACCATAGGCCTACTAACTTGAGTTGGGTTAAGAAAATTAAACCCGGATTATAATAGGATTCGTGATAGCCTGTCCCGTGTTTACGGGAAGTGTTGCAATCGCAAGACAATCAGGCTGTTTGGATATTTTAGCATAGCACCGCTATGGTGAAATTGAAAACAGCAACGAAGTGGCTGATTTTGAAGCGATTTCAGCAAGTAATAGATTGTCTATTGCATATTTCGGGTTAAACAGACTAGATCGATCTGGTCAACTTATTAGAGAAAATGACAGAAGAGTTCAGGAGTCTAGGAAAACTAAGATGTTATAATTGAGGACTAGAGAGATTGCCCCCATTTGAATTATTTTCTTGCTGCTTTAAATTCACTGCTATCATACCATTTTGGGAAATAATCTTCATTAGCCAATTTCAACCCTACATTATAAAATAGCTGCAGGTCTAACCTCATACCACTTAATTCAAAGGTTTTAGCATCGTAATTATCAGCAACCTGGTGGTATTTAAATTCTTCATAAGATTTATTGAAAGCCTTGATATCTTCTATGCTATGATCAAATCCTTCATAAGAACCACTAGCATACAAAGCAGGGATACCAATTTTAGCAAAATTAAAATGGTCTGACCTGAAGAAATATCCTTTTTCTGCCACAGGATCTGGAATGACATACCTGCCTTGCTCTTCGGCTGCTGCTTTGGCGTATTCATCCATTTCAGACTGACCATACCCGGTAATGGTTAGATCTTTCATTTCCCCAGGGCTAAAAAGCGCATCCATATTAATATTGGCAACCGATTTACCCGGATCAAAAATAGGATATGCAGCATAATAGGCCGAACCCAATAAGCCCTGTTCCTCACCGGTTAAGGCAATAAATACAAGCGATCGCTTTGTAGGTTTACTTTTCTTAAATGCTTCTGCTATCGCCAATAAGCCTGCTGTACCTGTTGCATTGTCCACCGCTCCATTGTAAATGGAGTCACCTTCCACGGCCTTGCCTACGCCTAAATGATCCCAATGGGCAGAGTAAATAATAAATTCATCCTTCTGGCTAGTACCATGTATCATTGCCAATACGTTTTGAGAAACGTCTTTTTTAATTTTATTCTCAATACCAACTGAAACACTTAAATCTAGTGGAATAGGTTGAAAACCTTTATCATGGGCAATGGCTTTGTAATCCTGCCCTTTCATGGCTGATGCGTCAAATAATTTTTTAGCACTTTCAGCACTTATCCAAGACTCTACATCTAAAAGGGGTAAATCATTTTCAATTACCAATCTGGCACCGCTCCAACTAGATTCTATCACATTCCAGCCATAAGAAGCCGGTTCGGTTTCATGAATGATAATTACTCCAGCTGCACCTTGCCTTGCTGCTTCTTCATACTTGTAAGTCCAACGGCCATAATAAGTCATTGCATTGCCTTTAAACAATGTTGAATCCCCCGATTTAAAGCCCGGATCATTGATTAAAACCACGGCTGTTTTTCCTTTCCAGTCAATGCCCTCGTAATCATTCCACCCATATTCAGGAGCAACAATCCCATAACCAGCAAACACAAGTTCTGAGTTTTCCAGGCTTACTTTTGGTACTGTTTTATTTGTTGTGGCTACAAAGTCTTTTAAGTAGCCCAAATCAAAACCGATGTTTTGGCCACTTATCCTCATGTTGTCTGAGGGTTTCCCTAAGATTTCCACCATTGGAACATCTTGAAAAAAACTTTCCCCATTTCCTGGCAAAAGCCCCAACTTCTCAAACTCATCCTTTAAATAAGTCACAGTTTTCACTTCCCCCTCAGTAAATGGTTTTCTACCTAGAAATTCATCTGAAGCCAGCCTTTCAATGTGATTGCCTATAGTTGTTTGATCTACTTCAACGCTATTTGTGCTTAAGGTTTTGTTGTTTTCACAACTAATGAAAAGCAATGCGACTATTAAAACTTTTAAATAATTTTCCATCCTTTTGACTTAAATTAAATATACAATTTACTATTCTCAACAACTAACTTCACACTTCAAGTACCTCTGAAGTTTGCTGGCTTGTCTTGAAAAAAATAATCGAAGCAATTCAAACCACTCAGAAATAAGCATTTTCCTTTGTCAATTTTAAATCATTGGCCAGTCCAATTATTACCGACCACTTTACCATCTGAGTCGATAACAGTATTTCCATCATAACGATACGCCCCATCAGCACCAAACCATATACTTCCATCATTTGCTTCTAAAATCCCAAAAAGCATCTTGCCTTTATTTGGATTTATTTCGCGTGCTATGGGCTTTTTATTGAGCAAGAATTTTTCATCATATTTGGAAAGCACCCAACCCCGATCAGTTGATGAACTCGTCCAAATATCACCATCTTTACCTTTGTAGACGTAACTTACGCCATTCTGAGTGATTTTGGTAAATGTACTGTCGTCATAGCGCCAAAGGCCAAACTGGCTACCCAGCCAGATAGTGCCTTTATTGTCTTCAATTATGGATCGAACATTGATAAACGGCTTGCCCTTATCCCTTAAAACTGTAAATGTTTCCCCATCATAAACGAAGGCATTTCCCCTTGTGCCAAACCAAAATTTCCCAGATTGGTCCTCAATTATAGAAGTAACTTCATTAGAATTGCGCTTAAGATTTGGATAAATTTCCCCTGCCCCGACTTCGCTCATATACTCTCCCTTCATCATATAGTTCTTAAATGATTCTCCATCAAAACGACTTGCTCCTCCATTGGCACCAAACCAAATATCCCCTTTACTGTCTTCATAAATAGTACCAATTTCATTGTTAACGAGGCCCTCCTTGGTCGTGAAATTTTTAAAAGTTTTACCATCGTAATAATAGACACCTGATCCAATAGTACCAAAGCACATATTGCCTTTGCTATCTTCTAAAACAGAAAAAAAGCGCGCCGAACTCACCTTACTGGTGATATTGGTAAAAGACTTCCCATCGTACCGGAATATCCCATCAAATGCAGCTATCCAGATAGCTCCCTTACTGTCTTGAATAATCGTTCGCGTTATACCTTGAGGTCCTTGCGAAGTGATTACTTCTTTTTTGATTTCAGGCTTAACACCATTTTTTGAGGACTCCGATTTGTCTTGATTTTGACAGGAAGTGCAAAAGACAAATAGGAAGAACAAAGCAGGTAGGTATTTCATAATTTTCTCATTTTTAGCACCAAGCATCCCAACAAAGCTACTTGGTTTTAATAAAACACGTGTAGAAATAGGCGAAAGTTGATTGGAAAGCATAATGTGAATATCAGTACTGAATCTTTGTGTTTCAGGAATGTGAAAATGGTGTCCACTGGAGTCAGCACAAATACATGGTAAGTGTAAGCGTTACTAATGCTGCATTCTAAAGTGGCTTATTGACTTGCCTTGGTCTGTGCATGGGGAAGTGAGGTAGGGCAATGGATGTATTATGCTCCTATCTATTCACAGGCAAGACACTCAACTAACGGATAAAGTGCAGCCTGAACTTTACCCTTCCTGCAATATCACTTCAATCTAAATAAGTTTTTATGGTTTTAAAAGAATCTCTTACCCTATATGGATAAATATCTTGGTCTTGATGGATGATGACATTTCTAGATGCATGGCTTTGTAATAAGATCTAAATTAAAGATTTTATAAGCTATCGGAATCTTCAATCATCTCAATAAGCTCCCAATCCGCTATGTAGTTCTCACATAAAGTAAATTTATCTTTAATGGGCTTATTTAATGGCACAAGTTCGTGGTTGCTACGTTGGTATTGGAAATCTAAATTTACATCAATTTGATCGGGTGAGAAGGTTAAAGTTGTTCCGTTATCCCTCCATGTTCCGCTTACAAAACCATTATCCTGACTACAACCATGATAACTGAATCTAAATGTGCTGTCCTTCATAAGGACTAAAGACTTGCCATAAATTCCATAATCTCCACAATAAGATTTGAGTACCTGTTCATTTTGTTTTTCGCTGGTAAGGAATAGCAGAATGCCTGAAAATATCGCAACAAGCGTGAATGTCCCAACCCAGTTTACCCGTCTGTTGGAATGCGTTTTTCTGTTTCTATTTGAAAACTTTTTTCCCATTGTGTTTAGTTCCCACTGATATCCAGCCTAATATTAATTATAAAGATTGGAATCCTCTCATTTTAACCTCTCTACTAAACTAGTTTATTTCTAATTGTTATAAAAGAATAGAAACGTACAAAAAAAACACTGAGTCAAATAAAAACTCACCATTGGACAATTTAAAAACCCTTTAAATAGCCCTCCAAAAGCAAGATTGAAAAATTGAAGTTTATTACTATTTGAAGTTTAAAGATTCTCCTTATTGCTTTTAACTTCATTTTTGTGAATATAAAATCGCAGGCATGAAAAATTTTTCTAGAAACTTTCTATATTCGCACAAACTTTTGAAAGCCAGGTTTTATGAAAAAGAAGGCGGCAGTCATCGACATGGGTACCAATACCTTTCATTTGCTAATGATAGCATTTGACAGCAATGGTTTTGAGGTAATCTACCAGGAAAAAGTACCTGTGAAAATTGGTCAGGGGGGCATCAATCAAAACCTTATCCTACCAGAAGCCGAAAAACGTGGCTTACATACCCTCGGGCACTTCCAAAACCTGATTAAAGGCGAGGAAATTACCCGAATTTTCGCTTTTGCCACGAGTGCTGTCAGGAATGCTGACAATGGACTTGCATTTATCCATAAAATAAAACAGCAAACCGGTATTGAGGTGCAAATTATTGATGGAGAAAGGGAGGCAGAGTTAATTTATAAAGGCATCCGACAAAGTGCTTGCCTCAACGAAGAGAATGCCCTGATGATGGACATCGGAGGAGGCTCTGTAGAATTCATTATTGGCAATGAAGAAGATATCCTCTGGAAAGGTAGTTTTGAAATAGGAGGCCAAAGACTGCTAGACTTGTTTCATTACCATGACCCCATCTTGCCTGAAGAAGTAGAGAAACTTTCTGATTATTTATCCAAAAAGTTACTCCCACTTACCAATGCCATAAAAGAACATGCTCCTGAACAACTTATTGGTGCCTCAGGTACCTTTGACACCTTAACGGACATGTACCTTGCAAACGAAGGAAAGAAAAAAGACAGAAAAATAATCAAGCATTTTTTACCAGTTACTGATTTTGAGGCAATGGCTACAGACCTTTTGCTCTTAGACAAAGCAAAACGACTCAAAATCCCTGGCATGATCCCAATGAGAGTGGACATGATCGTAGTAGCCTCCTGCCTGATTCGCTTTATTTTACAGCACGTTAAAACAAACAAGCTAATTTGTTCCACCTATTCACTAAAAGAAGGGGCCGTCTCAGAAGCCATGGCAAAGGTGGCAGAGAAAAATAATTCTAGCTTAGCTACCACACAATAAATCGAGGAAATTCTTCCTATACGCATTATCTTTTTGCATTTTTGTACCATTGATCACCCAATTCCTTGTCCAAAAATGAATTTCACACACCATCAATTAGAAAAATTTACAATTGCTGTTTTACAAAAAATAGGATGCCCTGAAGAAGATGCGAAAACGGCCGCTGCCGTGCTTCTTTCTGCTGACCTTCGTGGCGTAGACTCCCATGGTGTAGCCCGCTTATCGGGCTATGTCAGGTTATGGGAAGCCGGAAGGATAAATCCTACGCCTAACGTTCAGGTAGTGCATGAAACGCCAAGTACCGCTGTAGTAGACGGTGATGCTGGTCTGGGTTTGGTAGTCGCTCCTTATGCCATGAAAGTGGCCATCGAAAAAGCCAAAATAGCTGGAACTGGATGGGTGTCTGTAAAAAACTCCAACCACTATGGAATTGCGGGAGTCCATGCCATGCAAGCCTTGCAACATGACATGATTGGCATTTCGCTTACCAATGCAAGTCCTTTGGTAAGCCCTACTTTTTCTAAAGAGCGCCTTCTGGGCACCAACCCAATTTCGGTGGCCATTCCTGCTAAAGAGCAACCCCCATTTGTACTGGACATGGCAACCACCACTGCGGCCAATGGAAAATTGGAAATTTTGCAGAGAAAAAAAGGACAGGCTCCAGCCGGTTGGATACAGGACAAGGATGGGAAATCCACGACTGATCCATTGGGTGTAAAAGATGGGGGTGCACTTTTACCCTTAGGAGGAGACAGGGAACATGGTTCCCAAAAAGGCTATGGCTTAGGCGCGGTGGTAGATATATTTTCAGCGGTGCT